>JAIOPX010000317.1 GCA_021413705.1 Planctomycetota bacterium
CTGCTGTATGGCTACGTGATCACCGTTGCGATCGAGACGCTCGTGCTCTTGGTCGGTCTTTCGCGGCCGCATCCGCTAACGCGCCGTCTTCTGGCCGGCTTTTGGCTGACGGCATGCACGTATCCCATCGTGGTGCTTGTGCTGCCGATTCTGATCTGGCAACCGGCGGGACGTTTGGCTTACCTGCTCGCGGCCGAGACATTCGCCCCACTGGCCGAGTGCGGCCTGTTCTACGCGGCTTTCCTCCGCGGCACGAAACCTCCAGGCCGGCAGCTTGCGCAAGACTTCGCGGCAATCGTGCTGGCGAACCTTGCTTCGTTCGGCATCATCGAAGTGCTGCGCGGCGCAGGTTGGGTGCAGTGGTGATCCGAAATCGCCAACGCAGACTTAGGCTCCGCGGAATTGGCGGACGATCTCGACGTACTTACGCGCCGTCGCTTCGATCTTGCTGAACTCGCGCGAGGCCAATGCGGCGGGGTCCACCAGTGCGCCGCCGACGGAGAGAACCGCGGCGCCGGCTCGGAGGAAGTCGGCGGCAGTCTGGAGATTCACACCGCCGCTGGGCATCAGGCGCACTTGAGGCAAGGGACCGTGAATGGCTTTGAAATAGGCCGGGCCGACTACTTCGGAGGGGAATATTTTTACCACGTCAGCGCCCGCTTCCCAGGCGGTGAGGACTTCGGTGGGGGTCATAGCGCCTGGGACCACGACGCGGTCGTACCGATGGCAGAGGCGAATGACTTCCAAGTTGATGGTCGGTGAGACGATGAACCGCGCGCCGGCAAGGATGGCGATCCTGGCGGTCTCCGGGTCGAGCACCGTGCCGGCCCCCAACAGAATCCGGTCCCCTACACGACTGGCCACTTCTTCCAGGACATGGTGGGCCTTCGGAACCGTGAACGTGATCTCGATGGCGTCCACGCCGCCAGCGGCCAGGGCCTCGCTCAACTCCGACATGCCCTCGCCGTTGGGAGCGCGCACCACGGCCACGATGCCGCTACGAATCATGCGCTGGATATCGTCGAGTTTAGACATGGTGAGGGTCACGTTGGGGCGAGCAAACCGTTAAACAGCATATCACACAGTTCGTCGCACTTGGGGGCCAGCAGTTCCGACTGGCCGGAAAAATAGTTGACGAAAATGGTGCCAAATAAAAATCGTGAAAATGTATCGTGGATCCGCGCCTGGGGCAGATCCCGAAAGACGCGGTCACGAATCAGGCAGTCGAATACTTTGGTCCAAGGGTTCTCCGCCTCCTCGCGCTGCTCAAAAAACGTCAGCGGCTGCTGACCGCGGAAGTGGGCTCGCTCCTGAATTAGCAGGGCGATTACCTCGGGGTGGCCATCGAAGAACGTCAGAAATGCCCGGATGCCCGAGCGCAGCTTCGTCAGCGGGTCGGTCGTGGCTTCGGCGGCCGCATCGACTTCGCGCAATAGCCAATTGCGGGCATGGCGGGCCGTGGCTCGCAACAAGGCATCCTTGTTCCCGAAGTGGCGGTAGATGGAGCCTTTGCCCACGCCGGCCTGATCGGCGATCACTTGCACGTCGGTGGCGGCAAACCCTTGCTCTGCAAAGAGTTTCAGCGCCGCGTCGAGAATTTGATCCAACCGTCTGCGCGGTGGGGCCGTTTGCGCCCTGCGAGCAGACTTGCGACGTCGATCAACCGTGGAGCGCTTCATGAATCAGCCTGACCTGAACCCCCTGGAGAGGACGAGTGTCCCTTCCGATTATGAGTGGCCCAGGGAAGCGGGACAATAGGACGGACGCGCCCGTCCGTTTTATATTTTCGCACCTGAAAAACGTGCTTTTGCGTATCTAAGTTGTTTTTATGTAAAGGCTTAGCAGCATGTCGGCATTGCCTGCATCCACCCAAAGCGAGGGTTGAAAATGCAGACACGGCAGAGGATTATGAGTAAGCTAAGGGTTTGTGGCTTTGGGTAAAGCTGGCACTCTGCCGACTCCGTCCCCGGTATTTCACACCATGAGAGTTTTGAATCTATCCATCGTCGTCGTCATGGTTTCGGCAATCGCTGGGTGTGGACAGCGCAATCAATATGTCGCGCCACCGATAGCACAAGTGACCGTAGCCCAGCCGATCGTCAAAGACGTTGTCGATTATCTGGAGTTTACCGGCAGCACGCGGGCAACCGATGTCGTGGACATTCGCGCGCGAGTGAACGGGTATCTCAAGAAAATCGAGTTTGCCGACGGGGCCATGGTCAACGAGGGAGACTTGCTGTTTCTCATCGAGCCGGAACCGTTCGAAGTCGCGCTCACGATGGCCAACGCCAGATTGCAAAAGGCCGAAGCGGTATACGGTCTGGCCGAAGCGGAGTTGAAACGCACCGAACCGCTGGTGACGCAAGGCGCGCTCTCAAAGCAAGAACTGGACCTCAAAAAGGCCGACCTGGCCACCGCCAAGGCCGGCGTCAGTGAAGCCAAGTCGGCCATTCGTCAGGCGGAGTTGAACCTGGCCTACACCAAGGTGTTGGCCCCGATCAAAGGGCGCATCAGCCGCCACATGGTGGACGTCGGCAATCTCGTGCAGGCCGAGCAAACCGTGCTGACGCGATTGGAAAGTTATCAACCGATTCATGCCTATTTCACCGTCAGCGAAAGCGAAATGGTGCGGCTGATGACCTTGGCCAAGCAAAAGAAGATTTCCCGAGACGACTTGAAAGCCAAGCAGATTCATCTTGGCCTGACGGGAGAAACGGGCTTTCCCCATCCTGGCCTGCTGGACTTCACCGAATTGGGAATTGAACCCGGGACCGGCACTCAAATGCAGCGTGGCATCTTTCCGAACAAAGACCAAAGCCTGGTGCCAGGCATGTTTGTCCGCGTGCAATTGCAAGTGGGAGACCCAGCTCCCAAGCTGATGGTGTCGGAACGTGCCCTGGCTGCCGACCAGCGCGGTGCCTACCTGTTGGTGGTCAACGAGAAGGACCAAAACAAAGTTGAGCAACGGCCGGTGAAGTTTGGCGTCGCCATCGACGGCCGGCGAGTCATCGAGAGCGGAATCCAGCCCGGAGACTGGGTGATTATCAACGGATTGCAACGGGCCCGCCCTGGCGCGCCCGTCGAACCGCAAAAGCTCCCCACCATGCCGGGCGACCCTGAGCGCTCGGCCCCTCAAACCGATCCGAAGTTAG
Source organism: Planctomycetota bacterium (assembly GCA_021413705.1). Classification (GTDB taxonomy): domain Bacteria; phylum Planctomycetota; class Planctomycetia; order Pirellulales; family UBA7805; genus JAIOPX01. The sequence continues at coordinate 3,153 of JAIOPX010000317.1, forward strand.
CTACGAAACCGGCTGCTGATAAGCCCAAGGAAAAGCCGCAAGACGTGGCCAAATCGCCTGCCACCAGGAAGACGATCTCAGAGAAACTTTTGAAGCCCGCCTCAGAAAAACCCGTCGCCGACAAAGAGAAATAAACCCTTGCTCTCACGCTTCTTCATCGACCGGCCGGTATTTGCCAACGTCATCGCCATCGTGACGATGCTCGTCGGCGCGATTGCGCTCTGGCGACTCCCCGTCGAGCGGTACCCCGACATCACCCCCCCCACGGTGCGTATCACGGCAACCTATCCCGGCGCCAACGCCAAGGTGGTTGCCGACACGGTGGCCGTGCCAGTTGAGCAGCAGGTCAACGGCGTGGAAAACATGCTTTACATGTCATCCACCTGTTCCAGCGACGGAACCTACAACCTCACCGTCACGTTTGAAATTGGCACCGATCTGAACGACGCCCAGGTGCTGGTGCAGAACCGCGTGAGCGTGGCGATGCCGCTGTTGCCCGAAGAAGTCCGCCGCCAGGGTGTGATCGTCAAGAAGCAGTCCTCGAACATCATTCTCGTGGTCGGCCTCACGTCCACGGATAAAAGACACGATGCACTGTACCTCGCCAACTATGCCAATTTGTTCCTCCGCGACGAGCTAAGCCGGGTGAAGGGAGTCGGAGATGTGACGACGTTCGGCGGCAGCAATTACAGCATGCGAATCTGGCTCGACCCGGAACGGCTCAAAGCCCGCCAGTTGACCACGCAAGATGTGATTGCGGCCATTAGCGAACAGAACATCCAGGTGGCGGCCGGTCAGATTGGCCAGCAGCCGAGCCCCGACAATCAGAATTTTCAATTGATCATCACGGCGATGGGGCAATTGAACGAGGCCAAGCAGTTCGAAAAGATCGTGGTGAAAACCGGCAGCGACGGCCGGCTGACGTATCTCAAGGACGTGGCCCGAGTGGAACTCGGCGCCCAAATGTACGATCAGTTCTCCGAACGAAGCGGCCAGCAGACGGCCAGCCTAGGCATTTTCCAGTTGCCCGGCGCCAATGCCATGGACGTGGCCAAAGGCGTGCGCGAAACGATCGATCGGCTCAGCACGAAGTTTGAACCAGGGATGAAGGCCGACTTCCCGCTCGACATCTCGGAGTTTATCGGCGCTTCGATCCATGAAGTCTATAAGACGCTCATCGAGGCAGGCATCCTGGTGCTGGTGGTGATCTTGCTGTTTCTCCAGGATTGGCGGGCCGTGCTGGTGCCGGCCACGACGGTGCCCGTAACGATCATCGGCGCATTCACCGCGCTCTACATGCTGGGGTTCTCAGTCAACATGCTCACGCTGTTCGGACTCGTGCTGGCCATCGGCATTGTCGTGGACGACGCGATTGTGATCGTCGAGGCCGCCGCGCATAACGTCGAACAGAAGATGACTCCCCGGGCAGCCACGATTCGGGCAATGGAACAAGTGCTCGGTCCGATCATCGGCATCACGCTGGTGCTGTTGGCGGTGTTCGGACCCTCCGCATTTCTCGGCGGCATTACCGGACAGCTCTATCGGCAGTTCGCCCTGACGATCGCGGCCACGGCCCTGATCAGCGCCGTCAACGCGATCACGCTCAAACCCGCGCAGTGCGCCGTCTGGCTGCGGCCGCAAAAGGCCAAAAAGAATTGGTTCTTCCGCGGTTTCAACTACGTCTACGATCGCTGCTCGCAAGCCTATGTGGCGGTGCTACGGCAGGTGCTCCGTTTTCGCTGGGCCATGATGGCGCTGTTCGTGGGTCTGATCACGCTCACCGCCTGGTGGTACAACAGCGTGCCGACCGGTTTTCTGCCGGTCGAAGACCAGGGCTACATTGTGATGCTCGTGCAATTGCCCGACGCGGCCTCCCTGCAGCGTACCCACGCGGTCATTGAGGACATCGACGAGATCCTGAAAGAAACCCCTGGTGTGCAAACCTGGTTCTCCATCGGAGGCATCTCCTTTGCCGACAACAGCGCCGCATCGAACATGGCGACCTTGTTCGTGCGGTTCAAGGATTGGGGCGACCGGAAGAAAACGGAAGAAAAAATCTTCGGCATCCTGATGCACATCAATGGCAAGGTGGCGGCCATGAAGGACGCGTTTGTCGTCGCCTTTCCGCCCCCTGCCATCAACGGCTTGGGTGTGCGGGCCGGCTTTCAAATGCAACTGGAAGAAAAAGGAGAGGGGAGCGATGCGCTGCAACTGGCCGTCCAAGAGTTGATGGCGGCCGGCAATACGCAGTCGGCGGTCAAAGGGACGCTTAACTCGCAGTACCGCTCGGGCGTGCCGCAGGTGTTCATCGACGTGGATCGTGAAAAGGTCAAGGCGCTCGACGTCCCTCTATCCGCCGTTTTCAACACACTGCAAGCGAACCTGGGCTCAGCCTACGTCAACGATTTCGTCTACCTGGGGCGCATCTTCCAGGTCCGTGTTCAGGCCGACCAGAAGTTCCGTTTGGCGCGCAAAGATATCGAGCGACTGGAAGTCCGCAATCGCAAGGGAGCCATGGTTCCTCTGGGGGCTCTGGTCAATGTGCAAGAGTCGTTCGGGCCCCAGGTCATCTCCCGTTACAACCTCTATCAATCGGCGGCCATCATGGGAGAGCCGGCACCCGGCTTCAGTTCCGGCGAGGCGCTGCGCGTCATGGAACAGGTGGCCAAAGCCCAATTGCCGCAAACGATGGGGTATGAATGGACTGGCATGGCCTATCAAGAGAAGCGAGTTGGAGGTGAAGCGGTCGTCATTTTCGCCTTCGCAGTGCTGCTGGTCTATCTAGTATTGGCGGCGCAATATGAAAGTTGGATCCTTCCGCTAGCAGTGATTCTCGTGGTCCCCCTGGGTATGTTGGGAGCGATCGCGCTGGTTTCCTGGCGCGGCATGGACAACAACGTCTACACGCAGATTGGCATCGTGCTGATTATCGCGCTGGCCAGCAAAAACGCGATCCTGATTGTGGAATACGCCCGCGATCTGCGGATGGAAGGAAGAACCATTCTCGATGCGGCCATCGAAGCTTCCCGGCTCCGGTTCCGTCCCATCCTGATGACCTCGTTCGCCTTTATCCTCGGCGTGTTGCCGTTGGTGTTTGCCGATGGAGCAGGCGCTGCTGGACAACAAGCCTTGGGAACCGCGGTCTGCGGCGGCATGCTCACCTCGACGTTCTTGGCCGTCTTCTTCGTGCCGGTGTTCTACGTCGTTTTGCAGGGACTGCGCGAGTGGCGGCGGCCCACCGTGTTGGAGGCGGCTGACGAAGGCCACCCAGCGCTTTCGGCCCCGCATGTAGCGGTGCTAGTGCATGAAGGACCGTCTACTTTGGGGAATGGCGATTCGGGCAATGGCCATTCCGAAAGCTCCCGTCCACCAGCACCCCATCACAAGAGCGGGCCGCATTCGTAGGCGAGCCGGGGGCGTCAGCCCCTGGAGGCGTTTGAGGAACCATTGGATTTCAAACTGGCGGACAGCTTGGTGGGCGCTCGTTGCCGGAGATTTCCTCCGCGGGCTTACGCCCGCGGCTCGCCACGCGGAGGCTCTGGGGCTTCACCAAACAGCAAACTCATCGCAATCGTTCGCCTCCGCTAGCAATCTGTGATCGCTCTGGGCAAACCTTGCCGGTTGCACTTTCCCTCCTTGGCAGGAATGGCGGCCTGCGGCCCCTGCTGCTGGACCGGCGCATCCGGCACGGACGATAGAAAAGTAAGCCACGGCAAAGTGGCGTCATTAAAGCGTTACGGCACACGGAGTGTGCCGGTTTCATTGCGTAGGGAGACGCGCGTTGTCAGGCTACCGGAGCGCCACTGTCGCGGCATTGTTGACGTGTATTTGCACGACCGGTTGCATGACCGGCTTCGGCGAGTATTTTCGCAACGGCCTGAAAGTCGGCCCAAACTATAAGAAGCCTGCCGCGGCCGTCTCCTCGGAGTGGATCGATAGCCGTGATCCGCGCGTCAGCACCGCGCCGCCGCTGGAACCCGAGTGGTGGAAAGCCTTTCATGATCCGATCCTCGATCGGCTCACCAACGGCACCTACCAACAGAACCTCAGCTTGCGGGCCGCCGGGTTTCGCGTGTTAGAGGCGCGCTACCGACGCGCGATCGCCGTCGGCCAATTATTTCCGCAGACCCAGCAGGCCTTCGGCTCATACACTCAAAACCAGCTCAGTTTGGAAACCTTGCAGTTTCCCGGCATCGAACGCAATTACGGAGTCTGGGCCTTCGGCGGACAATTGGCCTGGGAACTCGATTTCTGGGGTCGCTTTCGTCGTACCATCGAAACCGCCGACGCGGAGTTGGACGCTTCGGTCGAAGACTACGACAACGTGTTGGTCGTGCTTCTGGCCGAAACGGCGGGCGCCTATGTCGAAGCCCGCACGCTCGAACAGCGGATTCGCTATGCGAAGAGCAATGTAAAGTTCCAACGCGGATCGCTGGAAATTGCCAAGCTCAAGCAAGCCGGCGGCGCTGCCAGTCAGCTCGACGTGGCCCAGGCCGTGACCAACGTCGCCCAGACCGAGGCCATCATCCCGCCGCTGGAACGTCAACTACGTCAAACGCACAACGCGCTCTGTGTATTGCTGGGTATTCCGCCGCAAGATCTCACCCAACTGCTTGGCGGCGAGGGGCACATCCCGCATGTGGATCCCCAAGTGGCCCTGGGCGTGCCAGCCGACCTGCTGCGCCGGCGGCCCGACGTGCGTCGGGCGGAGCGCATCGTGGCCGCCCAGAGCGCGCGGATCGGCATCGTCGAGTCCGATCTATATCCGGCGTTTTCCATCAATGGTTCGATCTCCGTGCAAGCCAATCAGTTCAAGGATCTCTTTCGCAGCTCGGCCCAAGCCGGCCAGTTTGCACCGCAGTTCAACTGGAACGTGCTGAACTACGGGCGGATTCGCAACGCGGTCTACCTGGAAGAATCGCGGTTCATGCAGTTTGTCTCGCAGTATCAAAATACGGTGCTGGACGCCAACCGCGAGGCCGAGAACGCCGTGGTGGCATTTCTGCGGGCTCAGGAGCAGGCCAAGGTGTTGCGCGAAGGTGTGGCCGCCGCCGTGGAATCGCGCGATCTGGTCAACGCTTTGTATCGCGGCGGCCGGGCAGACTTCGGCCGGGTCTTCTTCGCCGAATACTTCCTGGTGCAGCAGCAAGACCAGTTGGCCCAGGCCGAGGGTGACATCGCCCTGGGGTTGGTGGCCATCTACCGTTCGCTCGGCGGCGGTTGGCAGATTCGATTGAACAATCCGCCGATGATGGTGGGCGAAGGGCAAGGGCCGATTCAGGCGAATCCGATTCCGGCCGAGCCCGTGCCAGCCCCTGCCCCCGTACAGCCTCAGGATAACCCCGTGCTGCCTCCAGCCCCAGCCAAGCAGTCCCTTAAACGCCTGCCGGCGGTGACAAGTTGAAAGTCAACCTATGACATGCATGACTCTTCAGCCGCTGAAGTTCGCCAGCACGCTCATTCTGGTCTGGATGTTGGCTGCACCGCTGATGGGAGCGGAGCCCGTCGCACCCACACCTTCTGCCACTTCCGACCCGCTGAACTTCGTGGCGGACTACCTCTGTTGCCGACCACCCTATTGCAAGAAACCGCTGCCTTGCGTGGGTTGCTACTGCCCAGGTACATGTCCCGACTGTTATTGCGCAAAACCGCTACCGGTAGTTTGCTGCGGCTGCGTCCCTTCGACCTGCGACGACTACTGCTCCAAGCCGCTTCCCCGGTGCCTCCCGGCCCCACTCTGCTCAGGCGGTGGATGCGGGTGCCAAACGGGGGGTACAGCTCCGGCGGCCGGCTCTTCGTGGCTCCCCGGATTGCCCTGGCTTTCGGCCAAGCCAACCTCGACACCCCCCCAGGCCGCGACGGCTCCCCGGCCCACTTCTCAGAGCACAACCCGAACGAATTAATTTCGGGGGCGGAATAAGTTGGCGGCAGACACTCGAAGTGTCATCTGAATCGCCGCTCAAGGGTTGCCTTTGCGGGTCCGGCGGCACGGATGGCGAGACCCTTTGGGAACCCCTTCCAGGGAAGCCGTCCACCAGCGAAAGGGATTGGCGGTCGGCCGCTTGCGTATTGTTGCGGCGTCAACCTAAAATTGAATGTAGGTGCGCGCAAATGCACTAGAGACTTGGGGATGGGGAGAGGGGACGGCGGTCCTTTTTCCCCGGTTTTTGTTCCGGCAAGCCTGTCACAGGGGGGAACCTTGTCGGTAGCCATCCAAGTCTGGAGACGCGTGCAGACGGAGACGGGGGCAGACGGAATAGACTCTGGGGGCTGGAACGAAGACTTCTGAAGAGGTCACAGCAGGGATTTCAGCCCGCCCGATCGTCGGCGGCGCTTCATACAGCTAATAATTCATGTCTAGAGGAGATCGAATGCGCTCTGCAATCTGGTTGACTGTGGCGGTGGTCATGTGTGCCGTGGTGTTGGCAATGCCAACATCCCAAGTCTGGGGCCAGGAACCGGCAGCGGCCCCGCCAGCAGCTGCACCCGCGGCGCCTCCCGCTGCTGGAGCACCTGCGGCCCCAGCCCCAGGAGCTGCGGCCGCCCCTGGCGCTCCGGCGGAAGCTCCCCACAAGACGCAAAGCAAGCTGGTGTGGATCATCATTACCTCCGGCTGGATCGGCCTGTTGCTACTGTTGCTCTCGATGTACTTCGTGGCCACGCTCATTCAGTTGTTTATCCAGTTCCGTCCCGAGGTGGCCGCGCCGCCGGAGATTGTGCAGGAATGTGAAAACCTTCTGGGGAACAAACAATATCAGGAGATGTACGACTTGCTGGTGGCCGACGACTCGTTCTTTAGCCGCATCCTCACCGCCGGCATCGCCGAGCTTCGCGTGGGGCTGGGTGAGGCCCGCGACGCCATGGAGCGGCAGGCCGACGCCCAGACGGTGGACATGGATAAGAAGGCCAGCATCCTGGCCGTGCTCGGAACGCTCGGCCCCATGATCGGCCTGCTGGGAACCTTGCTGGGTATGATCCGCAGCTTCAGCGTCATCGCCATGTCGGGGGGCGGTTCGATCAAAGCCGAACAGGTGGCTGAAGGTATTTCCGAGGCCCTGCTGCTGACGTTCGAAGGGGTGGCGCTGGCCGTGCCGGCCATCTTCTTTTACTCGTTCTTTAAGAATCGAATCACGTCGATCTCGGTCAACACTGTGCTGTTGGCGGATAAGTTCCTGGGGCGGATGGGACGGATGAACAAGTCGAAGGCGGCCCCGGGCGCGGCGGCGGCGGTGTAGGAGATCGGCCAAATCAAGAGTTTGCCAGCACATTCAGCGCGGTATTTTTTAGGCAGTCACGAAGAGGTGATGCATGTCCGGCTCAGTAGACAGTGATAGCGCGGAACCGAACCTGGTGCCCATTCTAGACATGGTTTTCCAGTTGATCACCTTTTTCATGCTGGTGATGAACTTCAAATCGGCTTCGATGGACTTGAATTTGAAGCTGCCGGTCGTCGGCTCGGCGCGCCCGGCGCCGGAGGGGAAAGAGGACGTCAACTCCATTGTTCTGAATATCGATCCCCAGGGCATTTTGAGGGTCCAGGGTGTCGAGCGCAACGTCAAGGAATTTTCCGAGGAGGAAGGGCGGGTGGCCAGGATGCATGCCAAAGCGGCCAACTCGAACTTCAAGGATGGCGACGATCTGCCCGTGACCGTCGTAATCCGGGCAGATAAGGAGACCAAGTTTGCCTTGCTGTACCGTGTCGTGAAAGCGTTTCAACAGCAGGGCTTCCGCTTTTTCAATTACAAGGCGATGAGCGAAGTAGGGAGCTAAGGCCGATGTCACGCCGCAAGCAACACAACGCGAGTTCAGGCGACGAGGTCAAGCTGAACATGACCGCCATGCTCGACATGGCGTTTCAGTTGCTGGCGTTCTTCGTGCTCACGTTTAAGCCAGCGCCCGTGGAAGAACAAATTGCCATGCGGATGCCGGATCCGAGCCGCATCGCGATAAGGACTCCACCACCTCCTCCTGTTGGAGGCGGGGTTGAGCCTGTGGATTTTGGCTCACAGCAACTGACCGTTTCGCTCTATCCCGACAAAGCGGGCGAACTGGATACGATCGCCGTCGCAACGACTCGGGTGGCAGTTGACGGAACCCAGAAACAGAAGATTGCGGCGCTGCACTTAGACCTCAGCCGGAAGTTTGCCCATCCAGGCAACTCGTTCGACAAGGTCGTACTAATGGTCGGCTCCACCATGCGTTATGACACCGTGATACAAGTGATGGACATGTGTTCGCAATTGAAATTCGCCGACGGCACTCAACTCAAAAAGCTCACGTTTGTCGAGTTGCCCGTGGTCGCTTCCCATACCTTGAGTGAACGAGAAGGAATCTAACGTCGATGTCGCGCCGCCATAAGAAACGAAAAACCAGTTCGGGCGATGAAGTCAAGCTGAACATGACCGCCATGCTCGACATGGCGTTTCAGTTGCTGGCGTTCTTCGTCCTCACGTTCAAGCCGGCGCCGGTGGAAGGTCAAATCGAGCTGCGGATGCCGGACGCGGCGCCGGTCGTTCGCTCGCAAGGAAAGGACATTGGCAACGACACCAAGAGCACCGACGTGCTCAAAGGCGTACAGCAGTTGACCGTCTCGCTCTATCCCGATGAGGCGGGGGATCTGGGGACCATTGCCGTCGAAACGACCACCGTGGCTACCGATGGCACGCAGAAACAGAAGCTCTCGGCGCTCTATACGCGACTTTTTCAGCAGTTTTCCAACCCGGCCAATCCGTTCGATAGGCTCGTCCTGATGGTCGGCTCGGATATGCGCTACGATGCGGTGATGCAAGTGGTTGATATGTGCTCGCAGTTGAAGTTCGCCGATGGCAAGCCGCTGACCAAGCTGACGTTTGTCGAGTTGCCCACGGGCAAGAAGAAGTAACATGCGTAACCGACGCTATCAACGCAGCAGTTCTTCCAGCGGTCCGCGGACGCGCTTGTGGGGGATGCTGTTGTTGTTGGTCGTCCTGGCGATCTACATTCCGCGGGCTCGAGACCCGCGCACCTGGTCTTGGCTCTCGTCCGGCGACTCATCGGCCGAATACCAGCCGCAGAACTCCACACTCTCCGCGGTCCAGCCGACGGCGGTGGCCGTCCCATCCGAAGTGGCCCAGGCGAAAACTCCGCCCGCTGAGCCGGCGGAAGCGGAAGCCCCGCTCGATTTGGACCCGGAAGAGATCGATGCCTTCCAAGAGCAAGCCGAGGCATTGTCGGACAAAGCCTTGTATTTGGAGGGGATTGAGATGCCCTCCTACTGGCGGCTGGTGCGCTGGTCGCTGGACAACACGCTGCCCGGACTCGAAAAGCGGGCCTCCCGGGCGATGGTCTTCAATCACTTCGTACAGCGACCGTCGAAGATGCGCGGCAAGCTGGTGCGGCTGACGCTCAACGTGCGTCGCGTGCTGCCGTGCGCCGTGGAAGAAGGACAGCCCGCCGATATTCCTCCACTCTACGAGGTGTGGGGATTTTCAGAGGAATCCCAGGCCTGGATGTACGTTGTCATCACGCCCGATCTGCCGACCGGATTGCCGGTGGGTCCGCGCGTCAATGAACAAGTCACCTTTTGCGGCTACTTTCTCAAGCTCCAGGGTTACCACCAAGCGGGCGCGGGCCCCAAAGACAAACCGCTCTTTGCCCCACTCTTGATTGGTCGCATGGCGCTGGCGCAGCCCTTGCCGCCCCCGCCCGTAACCGATCATTGGACTTGGTGGCTGATGGCGACGGGGGTGATACTGACGGCGGCCGTTTTGATGGTGTGGTTCATCTTTCGCACGCGGCCCCGGCGGCCGATCCCTGCAACCGGGGGCGGACATCCGCTCCCTTGGCAGGCGGAGGAGTCGGGCGAAGAATCAGAAGAGCGGCCGTGGTCGTTTACGACCGAAGGAAACGTGCGCTATGGTGAAGAAGATGAACAGGACGATTGGGATGGCAAGCGAGACCTATGATTGCCAACTGGGATGGTAGGCGCGACGTTTGTCGCGCTGCCAGGGGAACTACCAACGGGAAATGAACATGAAGTCAGGAAACACGCCTCCGCGGCCGCAAAATCCCAACATCAAAGGGGGAATGCCTCCGCGTCCCACCGCTGAGAATGCAGCCGTGAAAAAGGCCCAGCCGCTGGCCGTGCCCGTTCGCCCCGGCCCCACCCCGCGCGAACAAGCTCGGCAGCCGCAGCGTCCGACTGGCGCGGCGACATCCGCCACGGC
>JAIOPX010000318.1 GCA_021413705.1 Planctomycetota bacterium
ACTCGGCTGCCGATGGTTTGATGGCGGCCGACAAAGTCCAGATCTCGTTGCGGCTCAGCTGCGTAACGGGAGAGTGGTCCGCAGGGCCAGAGTTCCCAGCGGGAACTGAGATATCCCCGAATACGCGACCAGCCTTCGCCCAGCCAGATATTCCGGTTGAAAGTAAGTTCAACGGGCTGGGGCGGCGGCGCGTCGGGACGGAAGCGGGCCACGGCAGGCAGGGCGCCGACCATCGGATAGCGGCTTCCATCAGCCAACTCGATCTGCTGGCAGAGGAAGGCCATACCACCTCCTTCGCCATAGATCCGCCGTCCACTACAGACGTGTTCTTGCAGGGCCAGCATCAGGCAGGAGTTTTCGGCCAGCGCCGCGGCATGACGCTCGGGATAGCCGCAGCCGAAGTAGACCACGTCGGTTTCCGGCGGCAACGCTTCGTCTCGCAGGGGCGAAAAAACTTCCAACCGAGCGCCGCGCAGTTCAAGCACGTCGAGCGTCTCTTGAAAGTAACCGCCAAACACTTCGTCGTGAGCCACGGCGATCCGTAGCGGCGGAGCATCTTCACAGGGACAAAACAACCGCGGCTGGGACGCTTCCCATGGCTGGGACGCCAGTTTCATCAGCGAACCCAATCGCAACGAAGCATGCAGATCGCTGGCCAACGCGGACCGAGCTTCGACGGATGGGGTGGCTCCGGGAGCCAGATTCGCCATCGCGGTGCGAAGCCGCGACGATCGTCTCAATGTCCCTAGTACGGGCACTCCCCACAGCGAGAAAAGCAAGGTCTCTAGTTTTGCGGCCTCCCGATCGTCGCGTACGCCATCCAGCAATAGTCCGCAGGCGTTGGCAGGTAATTTTGGCAAGACACAGCCGCTGAGTTGTGTGACGTCCAAAACAACCAGCTTGGGAAGTTCAAGCCAATCGCACAAAATTTCCAAACTGCCACCCCAGGCGCGACAGCAGGGAGAGAGTCCATCTGCCGGCAGCCCTCCATCTGCCGGCAGCCCTCCAGCGGACACACCGCACAAGGGGTTCTTCGCCCCCAATGGAACACGCCCACAATCATAGGTTCCTTCGACCAGACCCAGGCTTCCACAGGGTGTGCCGTGCGCCAAGACTTCACGACAAGTGCCGGCATCCATCAGCCAACTGTCCAAATGCCGGGGGTGCGATGCCGAAAATGGCCTGGGAGAGAAACCGCTGGATGCCCACTCCATGACGCGCAAGGCAATCGCCTAGCGCCCAGGACATTGCAGCAGAAGTCGTCCCGGGCTGAACCGTTCCAGTCGCCAGACGGGCCAAACGTGACATGACGTGAGAACAACTCCGGACGAGAGATGCGGATGGGCCTCAACTGCACACAACCCATCGCCCGCCAAAATTGTTAACAGCGGCGCTCCCAGCGTCAAGCGATGATTGTTTATTACACTGAGAAAAATGGTTGCGATTGCTACCCAAATTGCATGGTAGTTAGTATGCTATCTATTGCCCCGTGCCAGTGGTCCGATTGACAGATTGGATACCCAGGTAGTAGGGTGAGGTGGCCCGTTTTGCTTATCCTTTGCGCCGGTTTCCGGTTTTTCCCATTCTCTATGGCGGATCCTAGCCCGCGACTGTTGCAAGAAGACATGCAAGACCGGCTGTCCCGTTGCGAGCGGCGCATCGGCTATGTCTTTCGCGACAAAGAGATGCTTCTTTCGGCACTGACCCACGCTTCAGGCGCCCAGCATCGGCTGGCCTCGAACGAGCGGTTGGAGTTCCTGGGTGACGCCATCCTCGGTGCGGTGGTCTGCGAATTGCTCTACCGGCAATATCCTGAATATCTCGAAGGAGATCTGACGCGGATCAAGTCGTTGGTCGTAAGCCGCCAGACCTGCGCCAAACTAAGCGAGGCTCTGGGGCTTGAGGAGTTTCTCCTGCTGGGCAAAGGGATGGCTTCGAATCCTTCCGTGCCCCCGTCGCTGTTGTCGGATGTCTTCGAGTCTCTGATCGCCGCGATTTATTTGGACGATGGAGCCACAGCAGCGCGAGATTTTATTGAAAAGTTTATTGGCCCCGAGATTGAGTTGGCGGCCAACGGCGATTTAGGGGGCAACTATAAGTCGCTGTTGCAGCAATTGGCGCAGCGCGATTTCGGGACTACGCCGACCTACCAATTGGTTGACGAGAAGGGGCCGGACCACAGCAAGTGTTTCAAGGTGGCCGCGTACATCTCGGGCCGCACCTACCATCCGGCCTGGGGGCGCAACAAGAAAGAAGCGGAACAGCGTGCGGCCTGGAACGCCTTAAGCGAGATGGACGATAAGCCGATTCCGTATCCCACCGACTAGGTTCCTCATGTCGCTGAAAGCCATCGCCCTGCTCTCCGGCGGCTTGGACAGTATGCTTGCCATCCGCGCGTTGCAACTGCAAGGGGTCGAGATCGAGGCTCTCAATTTTCGCACACAGTTCGCCTGCTGCCGAGAGACAGCCACGCGGGCGGCTCGGCTTTTGGACGTGCCTCTGACCGTTCTGGCTGAAGAAGACGCCTACCTCGACGTGATTCGCCGGCCGAAGTTCGGCTATGGCCGGGGGGCTAACCCTTGCGTCGATTGCCGGATTTACATGTTTCAGCGGGCCAAGAGCTACATGGATGAAGTGGGCGCGGATCTTGTTGTCAGCGGTGAAGTTCTCGGCCAGCGGCCGATGAGCCAGAAGCGCCGCGATTTGATGGTTATCGAGCGTCACAGCGGGCTCGAAGGGCGCCTGTTACGGCCCCTCTCTGCGCATCGCCTTCCTGCCACGCTGGCCGAGCAAAGCGGGGCCGTCGATCGGGCGAGACTCTACGATTTCTCCGGCCGCTCCCGCAAAGGGCTGATTGCCCTGGGACGTCAATTTGGTTTTCCCGAAGAGGACATGCCCAGCCCTTCGACCGGTTGTATGCTCACGCAGCAAAGTTTCGCCCCGCGCGTCTACGATCTGGTGCGATTGGACGCGGAGAACAGCCCGTGGGATTTCGCTTTGCTCAAGGTGGGGCGGCATCTGCGTCTGGACGCTGCGACCAAGGTGGTCGTCGGCCGCAGAGAGAGCGAAAACCAACTCCTTAAAAGGATGGCAGCCGAGCCCGCATCCCGAGCCAGTGCGGTGCTTGTGCCCCAGAATTTCCAGGGGCCGACCGCGCTCATCGTAGGCCCGGCCACATCGGAGGCTCTCGATTTTGCCGGGGGGTTGATATTACGGTTCTGTCACTACGAAGGGGCGGATACGCCTCACCTCGAGGTCGACGGACCCGAAGGCTGCGTCGTTCGTGAGGCAATCCGTATCCCGGAAGCTGAAACAGCGGCGATCCTTTAGGAGACACCATGACATTAGGCGTCAGTATTGTCGGTTGCGGAATGATCTCCCGGTTCCATGCCAAGGCGATCGCGGAGATCCGTGGCGCCCGCTTGGTGGCATGTTTTGACAATGTCGCCGCCGCCGCTGCTCGTTTGGCGGACGAACAAAAGTGCCGCAGTTATGACAAACTGCCGGACATGCTGGCCGATCCCGAGGTCGATGTGGTCACGATTTGCACCCCCAGCGGTGCGCATCTAGAACCAGCCATCGCCGCCGCCAGGGCAGGCAAGCATGTGATCGTCGAGAAACCCTTGGAGATCACGCTTAAACGCTGCGACAAGATTATCGAGGAATGTCAGCGTAACAAGGTCAAGCTAGGCACCATCCTTCCGTCGCGGTTTCACGATGCGAGTGCGGAGCTTAAGCGGGCCGTGGATGCCGGCCGCTTCGGCAGGTTGACTGTAGGCGATGCTTATGTGAAGTGGTATCGCACGCAGCAGTATTACGACAGCGGCGCGTGGCGTGGCACCTGGAAGCTCGACGGTGGCGGGGCATTGATGAACCAGGCCATTCACAGTGTGGACATGCTGACGTGGCTGATGGGTCCGGTGGCGGAAATCCGCGCCTACACCGCCACGCTGGCCCATGAGCGGATCGAGGTGGAAGACACCGCCATCGCCGCCGTCAAGTTTGTAAGTGGCGCCTTGGGCACGATCGAAGCCAGCACGGCGATCTATCCAGGCTATCTCAAGCGAATTGAGATTCATGGATCGACCGGCAGCGCCGTGGTTGAAGAAGAAGATCTCAAGGTCTGGGATTTTGAAAACAAGGACCGGCGCGATGCAGCGATACGACGCCGGATGGCGGAGCAAAAAAGCGGAGGCGGCGGCGCCAGCGATCCCTCGGCCATCGGCCATCACGCCCATGGGAAGCAATTTCGCGATTTCTTTGAAGCGATCCGCGAGGATCGTCCCCCGCTGGTGGACGGCCCGGAAGGGAGGCGGAGCGTGGAGATTATTCTCGGCATCTACAAAGCGGCCGAGACGGGTGGGACGGTGCGACTGCCGCTGAAAAGCGATCCGAAGCTGAAAGCGCGAAAGTAGCAGGAGAAAGTAGGTCAGGCTATTGCCTAACGCTTCAATGTTCAAGCGAACAGTGAGGTCGCGAGACGACCAATTGTCTTGTGACGAGATGCTGGAACTATCGTTTCAGCCGCTTCATGACGTAAGTATCGTCAGGCAATAGCCTGACCTACAGAATAATCGCCGTTGCTCCTTTGGGCGTTTCCTGGCACAATTCCCGCCGCATTGCAGTCCTTGGCCACGGGAATTGTCTCCGTATGAAGCACTGTCTCGATTTTCTGGTTTATGTCGTCGTCCGCGTGGTCGTGGCGGTGATCCAGGCTGTGCCTATGGACACCTGCGCACGCCTGGCGTTGCCGTTGGCCAAGCTCTGCTGCTGGCTGCGCGTCCGCCACGATGTCATTGAAGAGAATCTCTGCCATGCTTTTCCCGAACTCAGCGCGCCTCAGCGCCGCGAGCTTGAGCGTGCGCATTGGGAACATATCCTGCTGATGATCTTCGAAATGGCGCACGCCGATCGGGTGATCCACGATACGAACTGGCGCAGATATGTACGGCTCAATGTCCCGCGCGATATGGTACGTTGCCTGCTCGATACCCGCCCCTCGGTGCTGGTGGCGGGGCATTTTGGCAACTTCGAAATCTCCGCGCGTTCGCTGGGACTCTTCGGCTTCTCGACGTTCGCCGTCGCCCGGCCGCTGGACAATCGCTTCCTCGATCGCTGGGTAAACCGATTTCGAGGGCGTTTTGGACAGGTCATACTGCCGAAGAAAGGAAGCGCCCACGATGCCGACGCGCGGTTGTCCGCCGGCGGCGTTCTGGCCGTGTTGGGAGACCAATCGGCTGGACCGAAAGGTTGCTTTGTCGATTTCTTCGGTCGTCCCGCCTCGACCCACAAAGCGATTGCCGTCATGTCATTGACCCACGAAGCTCCGCTGATGGTCACCTATGCCCGGCGTTGCGGCAGACCGATGCAGTTCGAGATCGGTTGCCCTGGCATCGCCGACCCTCGCGATGGAGGCGCCGAAACGGCCGGCGTCCGGGAGTTAACCGCCTGGTATACTCGACAACTCGAGTCGATCATCCGTCGCGATCCCGAGCAGTATTGGTGGGTTCACCGTCGGTGGAAAGAAAAGAAGCCTGTCCGGTCGGCTGGACGTAAGGCAGCGTGAATTTGGTAGGTTTCTGTTCCCACCGCTGTTTGAGCTCAGGAAAGAAAATGGTGGGTGGAAGCATCCACTCTACTTATGACTGACTGGATTCGCATAGCCGATGCTGCCGATTGCCCTCCAGGCTCAGCCCTGGAAGTTGTGGCAGGGGGTCATGTAGTTGCTTTGTTCAATGTCGAAGGCAAGTTCTATGCTCTGGACGGGGTCTGTTCACACCAGGGAGGCCCGTTGGGACAAGGGGAACTGTGCGGCGCCGTGGTCACCTGTCCCTGGCATGGGTGGCAATTCGACGTTCGCGATGGCCAGCAGCAAATCAATCGCAACATCGTGCAACAACGGTTCGAAGTACGGATCGACGGAACGGACGTATCTGTGCGGCCGATCGAGAGTTAACCAGCCGGGGTATGGACGCCGAACCGCTCAAGTGTCGTAATAGCGACACCATGAATTTCCACCGACCGTGCCTACCCGCTTCGTGCCCCACTCTTGCGCCAATTGACTTTGGCCCTACAATGAGATGAGAGGGCATTTGATTCCGATGCTCATGGACGCAGTTTCTTGATTACCTATCGACCCTTTCGCAATTCCGACCCGCCCCACCTGGCTCGCATCTGGCGACGTCAGCCGCCGTTGCGGGGTCGTGCGCCGGCGATGTCCGCGGCAAGGTTCGACGAATTGGTGCTGGCCAAGCCCTATTTCGATCCGCAAGGATTGATCATTGCCGAGAATGACGATTCC
>JAIOPX010000319.1 GCA_021413705.1 Planctomycetota bacterium
CTTCCGCCGGACGAACCCGAGCTACCCCAGCTACCCCCCGAGGAACCGGACGAACCCCAGCTTCCCCAACGAGCCTGGGCTTGATCAGCGGACAGCAGCAGGCCAACAAAGGCTGCCGCACCGACTGCTAGCAACATCCTGTAATTGCAGCGACGCATGGATTGTAAACTCCTGAAGCAACGGTCATGAACGGTGTGGTAAAACGCAACGAACCTTATCGAGAATACCACCTGGTTGGTGTAATTCAAGCAGAATGGGGAACATTTCGCAACCACGGCGGATGGTCTATCTGGGAAGAGATTAACGACTGAAATGGACGTTTGCAGGCGTTAAGACCGTAATAAGCCGAATTCATAGCCCCGGGCTCTGCCCGGGGGTGTTCCTGCGGGGGGGCTCTCGTCAATGGGTTTTCTGCCCAGGGGGTTTTCTCTGCCGGGGGGCACCTGGAGTTGGAGTACAGGCTTTTGCCTGCTTCGGAGGCTGACAGCAGCCTAAAGGCCGGACTCCAACTAGAGCCTACTCGCATTGTCTCCCCCCTCGCACGCCTGCTAAAAGTCACCCATGAAACCTGCCCTCCTGGCTGCCCGAATCCCCTGGTCGATGGTTGTAGCGGCCATGCTGCTGATGGCCGCCGGCTGCGTGGCAATCCACCGGGCCGAAGTGCTGTCCGAAGCGGGTGGCCATCTGGTGCGTCAGCAGATGATGTGGATGGTGCTGGCGGTCATCTCGATGATCGTCTTCGCGCTGCCAAGCTATCGGCTCCTGCTACGGTACAGTTATGCCGCGCTCGCTGTGGCCATCGTTCTGCTGGTGGCCGTCTATTTCACTACACCCATCAACGGCGCCCACCGCTGGCTGCGACTGGGGCCAATCGGCGTGCAACCTTCCGATCTGGCCAAGTTGGCGCTCGTCATGGCGTTGGCCCGCTGGCTGACGTACCGCGACAACAGCTTGCGACTCTCCGGGCTGATTGTTCCGTTACTGCTCACACTGGCGCCGATGGCGCTAATCCTCCGCGAGCCTGACCTGGGCACGGCGCTTGTGCTCCCCCCCGTAACAGCCGCCATGCTCCTGGCCGCTGGCGCCCGACCGCGACACCTGGCCGTGGTCGGCCTTCTGGCCGCGCTGGCTGCCCCATTGCTCTGGACCGAAATGAGTCGCGAGCAAAAATCTCGCGTCACGGCAATGCTGACACCCAGTCGAGCGACTGATGACCCGACCGACGATCAATTCCATCTTCACCGTGCCAAGCAGACGTTGAGCGTCGGCGGCGTGTGGGGAAGCTGGCTCCGAGAGCGGCGCGGAGAAACG
Organism: Planctomycetota bacterium; assembly: GCA_021413705.1. Lineage (GTDB taxonomy): Bacteria > Planctomycetota > Planctomycetia > Pirellulales > UBA7805 > JAIOPX01. Next base: position 1,312 of record JAIOPX010000319.1, read on the forward strand.
ATTCCCGCCGACGACGCACCCGCCACGTTCCTCGTACCTGCCCCAGCCACCGATTCGATCGCCTGCATTGTGGCCGAGCGCTTTGGCCTCTGGGGCCTGGGCCTGTTGCTTAGTTTCTACGCCATCCTCGTGGGGCGCGGATTGGCCGTCGCCAGGGCTACCCAAGAGCCCTACGGCCGCCTGCTGTGCGTAGGCTTCATTTCGCTGATCGCGGTGCAAGTCCTGATCAACACGGCCATGATGGTCGGCCTGCTTCCGATCACGGGCATCTCATTACCGTTGGTCAGCTACGGCGGTTCCGGCCTGCTGGCGAGCGCCGCCGCCCTGGGCCTGATCCTGAACATCGCCGCCCGTCCAGGATTTGAAGTGGCGGGCGAGCCGTTTCGGGTGGTTGAAGTCCGTAAAGCAGCGTGAGAAAACAGCAAAAAGTCTGTAGACTGAGGGCTACAGGAAGAATTGTTTACTCGTTCATCGGAGCCCACATGTGCAAGAAACCCGTTTAACCATCGATGGCTTAGTCGAAAAGCCACTGACTTTGTCCATGACCGATCTGGCGGCAATCGCGCACCAATTTCAGGTGCCCGATGTAAGCGTCCTCGTGCCGGGCCGGCGGGGCAGGGGAGTGATGCTCCACGGTTTGCTCGAGCAGGCCGCACCCCATGCGTCTGCTGCCTACATCACGCTCCATTCGACGACCGACGACTTCCACGCCAGCGTCCCCTTATCCGCCGTGCGAGAGACCGGTGTCCTTGTCTACGAAGTTGACGGCCAGCCGTTGCCAGCCAGTACCGGCGGACCTTTCCGGTTTCTACTGCCCGACGTTGCCGCCTGCCACACAGCCGAAGTCGATGAGTGCGCCAACGTCAAGTTCGTTGACCGATTGGAACTCACCGGCACCCGAGGTTTTGACAACCGTCCCTCCACCAAGCGGGAACACGAACGGCTCCACGCGGCACAACAACAATCCCAACAGCAGCAATGAGGAGTCTACCTATGCTGGCCCAGCGATTATGCAGTTTGATGGTTGCCGTTTTGTTCCTGAGTTCCGGCGCGGTTGCCGCTGAGCCAGATGCCAAGGTCGCCCCGATCCAGAGGATCGAAGGAGTCCAGCCGAAGCAGAACATTTTCGATGCCGCCCGGCTGAAAGAACCCTTGGTCATTCGCATGGCCGAAGATGCCCGGGCGCATTTTGACGACGCCAACCTCAAGGCGCTCACCGAGAAGGTGGACTTTGCTCACCAAATCGTGTTGGTCTTTGCTTGGCGCGGCTCTGGCCAGGATCAGCTCGATTCGCAAGTCGCCGAATCGTACCCCGAACAGATTACGTTCCGCCTCACGCCGGGACGCACCAAAGACCTTCGACCTCACATAGAAATCTATGCACTGCGTTCGAATGTAAAGTGGTCGGTCCGGTAGGAGAAAATATCAGCCACGGATACACACGGAACAAACACGGATACGACGTGCAATTTCCATCCGCGTTTCATCTGTGTTCCATCCGTGGCTCAATTCCCTTCTGTTTCAAAGAGTCAAACTCAATGCTAGAGCCAACCCTTTCCATCGCCGGTGTCCGCGTCCCTCGCTTCCTCTACGGCACTGCCTGGAAAGAGGAGACCACGCAGGGTCTGACGGAGCTAGCGATTCAGCAGGGATTTCGGGGCATCGACACAGCCAACCAACGCCGCCACTACCACGAAGCAGCCGTCGGCCAGGGGATCGCCGCCGCGATCGCCAGCGGACTGGTAACCCGCGATGAGCTGTTCCTCCAAACCAAGTTCACGTTCCAGCTGCATGGTCCCAGCGTCCGCAATGGGCTCGCCCAGGCTGATTGGGCCGCCTGGCGGGCGATGGAAACAATCCACGCCAGCGGCCGCGCACGACTGCTGGGTGTGAGCAACATCACTCTCGACCAACTCCACCAGTTATACCAGGCCGCCCGGGTTCGCCCGAGTTTCGTCCAGAACCGATGCTTCGCCGTGCTAGGATGGGATCGCCAAATCCGGAAATTCTGCGATGAGCAAGAGATAGCGTATCAAGGTTTCTCGCTCCTGACCGCCAACCCCGAAGCGCTGGCCCACCCTGAACTGACCCAAATCGCCCAGCGGCACGGTCACACGCCAAGCCAAATTGTGTTCCGCTTTGCGCTGGATGTGGGAATGATCCCTCTGACCGGCACTACCAACGCCGACCACATGCGAGCCGATCTCGACGTTTTTGATTTCCAGCTTGATCCAGCGGAAGTCGAACAGATCGAGGGGATCGTGGCGCGGTGAGGTACTACGGAAGTCATGCAATTCTGCATCGCGACAGAGTTATTGGCCACTTCGCCGCACCAGCCGCAGACCCTCCCCGCGCCAGCGGGACCGCAGATCCTGGGTAGTCCAGCGGTCGCGGCCCACCGCCGGATCGCCAATCTCCACGCTTCCACCCGAACCTAGACTGTAAAAAACCACCGCATGGCCGATGCCGGGTGACCACGGCCAGCGTCCATCCGATGAACTGTCCGTTGTATCCAGACGAATCCGCAACAGGACCGGCCCAGCCCGGCTCTTGAAAAGCTCATCGGCCGTGCCGCGCACGATTTCGACCCTCCAAGCCGTCTCCTGCGTCTTGAGCTTGAGCCCTCGGTACAGGCCCAGAGATGGAGTTCCCAACTCGGTGGTCAGGCAGAGGCCGATCATTTCCTGCTCCGTCGCAGCGATCCCGTGATACCGCAGCAACGTCGCTGCGCTGGCCGGACTGCACGATGCAGCACAGGACTGCACGGCCGTGAAAGGCCAGCGACGCCACCGCGCCATGTTGCTCTGTCCGGCCATCACGCCAGCCAGTGCCGTCATGCCCAGCGCGATTCCATTTCCCAGAATGATGGCATTGGAGAAGGGCAGGACCGTGGCGACCAGCAACTTTCCATGCACAAACCATCCGAACAGGCAGACCAGCACCACGACAGCGCCCACGACGTAAATGGACACCCACACCGGCCGGCGCTCGACGAGCCTTCGCATCCCAAAGAAAAGGCCGGCGGAAATTGCAGCCAGAATCAAACCGGCAAAGTACAGATCGAGCATGCCGAACGTCCGATCGGGTGAGTGGTGACGCTATCTGGCCCGCGTGGCGTGCCGGATTTTGCAGTTCGGCAGTGCCAGCTTCAACCGGGCTACGCCGGGAGTTGTGACTTGCGTGTTATAGATGTCGAGACTTTTCAAGGTAGCGAGACCTTCGAGGTGTACCAAGCCGGCATCTGTGATTTGCGTGCCGTAGAGATCGAGATCTTGCAACGCAGCAAGGACCTTAAGGTGCTCCATGCCCGCGTCTGTGACTATCGTATTGGTGAGCCCGAGCCGTTGCAGCGCACGGAGGTTCTTGAGGCACTCCAAGCCGGCATCCGTGACGTGGGTGCCGCCAAGTTCGAGCCCCTGCAACGCAACGAGGCCTTTGATGTGCTCCACGCCAGCGTCCGTAATTCGTGTGCCGTAAAGTCGAAGTTGTTGCAGTGCGCGTAGACCGCTGAGATGCTCCAAACCGGCATCTGTGATGTGTGTCTCACCGAGGTCGAGCCATTGCAGTGCAGCCAGGCCTTTGAGGTGCCTCAGGCTGTCGTCGGTGATCAGCGTGTGCCCAAGATGGAGATGCCGCAGAGCCGCTAGTCCCTTCAAGTGCTCCAGGCCAGAGCCTGTGATTTTTGTACTGTTGAGTTTGAGATGCTCCAGAGCCGTCAATCCTTTGAGGTGCTCCAGGCCGAAATCAGTAATGGGAGTGCTTTCGAGGCCGAGGTCGCGCAGCGAAGTGAGGCCCCTTACGTGCTCGAGGCCGGTGTCGGTGACCCACGGGAAGTGCATGCCTCGCAAGGTGGAAAGGCCTTTGAGATGTACCAGGTCGTCGTCGTCGATTTTCTTGGCGGGCAGATGGAGCCATTGGACGCTGGCAAAGTAATCCACCCCCAGAGTGTCGACCAGCCACCGCGGCCAGCGGACGGGCTTCTTGAGATTGCGGTAGTGAAAGTCATAGACAACATCCCCTCCAAAATTCTCGATCGCTGCCACAGCCTCCCTCTGTTGCCGAGCTCTGTACGACCACCAGGCGAACCAAACGGCAACGAGCGTTGTGAAAATCAGTAACGTCCGCAATCGAAACTGGAACAGCCGCCGCCAGGGGAAGCGGCACAGGACTGCAGTGGACAGAGATGGTTCAGTGCGGGACATGAAGTGGCTATATCCTGGCGATGTTCATCGCCGCGGCGCGTCAGTGATCGATACTGCAACGTGGCAATGTCTGTTTCAGACGTGCAACCCCGGAGTCACTAACCTGGGTATTATACAGATGGAGTTTTTGCAGAGTGGCCATCCCCTTGAGGTGTTCTAGCCCCGCATCGGTGACTGGCGTTCCTTCTAAATTGAGTTCTTCCAGGCCAGTGAGCCCCCGGATGAATTCCAGGTCCACATCAGTAAGGTCAATCACCTTCGCCAGGTTGAGAACCTTTGGGTCGGGCTCAAGGACGAGCATCGCGTAAGACTTGATCTCGCAATTTGGCAAGGACTGCCTGAAGCGTGCAACTCCGGCGACCGTGATTTGCGAACTCTCCAGATCCAGTTCTTGCAAGTTGGTCAGGGTCTTCAGGTGCTGCAGTCCGGCATCCGTGATGGCGGTGGTCGAAAGATCCAGTCGGCGCAGGCTACGAAGTCCCTGGAGTTTTTTCATTCCGGCA
>JAIOPX010000320.1 GCA_021413705.1 Planctomycetota bacterium
AGTAGCCCAGGAGATGATAATCGAGCGCCTCCAGATCGATCTCCCGCTGCGGCCGAGCCAGCCGCATCTCCAGCAAGGCCGGATCGTCGAGCGCATGATCGTTGGGAAAAACGACGCTGGAGTCGTCCTCCTGGCGACCATCCTCCTGGCGAGCGGGGGGCGTAAGCCTTCCGTTCTCCCCCGCTACATCGACCTCCAACAATTCGGCCCACATTTCAACAACTTCCCCATTCCCCTCCGACCGAACACCTTTCAATTCGCCAATGTCCAAGCTTTCCAATACCGTGTGCATAACTCCTGCCTCCCAATTGCGCCCCCGCGCCGATCGATCCTCCCTGGACCGATACCGAGCGCCGAGCATGTGCTTTCTTCATACGCGATCAGGTGGCTGATTCCAAGCACTTTGTGAACAAAATTACACTAATCGAGCAAAAAGTATTGTTCACTTTCTGGGGGGGGTGGCCGAAAAAAGTTATTGACACGGAAAATTGAAGAAGTGCTTGGCGCATGCCCTTGGACTATTCGGCCCGCAAGTTCTTAGCGACCGGTTCCGATCGGCATCGATTGCTGTGGCAACGCTTTGTAGAGCGACTGCCGAATGCGGCGCCGGTGGAAGATCCGGTCCCGAGGAAGTGTAAGTCGAGGCAACAGGACACGGTTAGGACTTTTCAGGCAGCTAGCTTGGACGGCCGCACGATGTGCTATCCGGTGTGATGTAGCTGATCAGTCAGACGGTGCGTTCGATCTTCCAGCGGCCTTGGCATAGGGACCGTCTGCCATCATTCCGAAACCAGCAGATCCCGGCTTGCTTTCCCTCTCATTTGCGGCGGATTGGTATCAACCTTTCGCGCAGCCCGCCGTTGACAATGTTGGGCATCGGATAATCATCCCACTCCGGCATGGGCCTGAGTGATCCGTCATCCTCAATAATCGAGATTTCAGCATCAGGCAATCCGTCGGCATACACCCGGACGTCGTGGATAATTCCTTTCTCAATTCGCAGCGCGATTCCGGCAAAAGAATGGCCGCAGGATGAGCAGCGGCGCACGTCCCATTCGCTCTCCCGAACGAACACATTTTCGTAGTGGGGATCGCCGATGTTGCCGCCGCCTCCGCGAAAATACGACCACGCGGGTAGATTGCCCCGTTTGTCGGCACGCCATTGGATCGAGTCGCCAACCTGGTAATTTGCATAGGCTGTTCCTGGGCTGCCATAGCAGTACCCCCACTGGAAACCGACGAGATTGTCACGAATCAGGCCTGAAAGACACTGAGGACATGGCAAATGTCGGGGCTGAACATGTGAGAAATCTGGCATGGCTGGGCCTCTTCGGAATGCGCTTTGGCGATTGCCGTAGTTCGCTTACTAACGTCAACTAGCTCTGGTGTATGTGTGCCCCTCGTGCTGAGGCGTCGGGGCAACAGGACACGGTTAGAACTCTTGAGCCAGCTAGCGTGGACTGTACCATCGGGCCTTCAATGCGTCGCTTAACCCTGAATCGAGGTGGCCATATTCACCTAGTCGCGATGCATGACGTCTTCTGGGTAGTCGTCTTCAATATAACCATGCTCCTTCGCCCATCTAATCCAGGCCGGTACGTCTTCGCCGAAGTCCTTTCCAGAAATTTCCCTTAACAAACGAAACGAGGTATCTGGTTCTGGGCTTAGTGACGACTGGCTGGGAAATACTAGTGAGTGCAAACACATTTCTACGGGTGTCGACCAAGGCATTGCTATAGAACCCATCTAGTTCTAGTGATTGTCCCCGTGTCGGGGCAACAGGACACGGTTAGAACTTTTTGCACAGGAAACAGAGGCACTTTCATGGTTGGGAGGGATTTCTCTCTACGGCGGCTTTCAGCCTTCCAATTCTTCTAGGCTGTCAAACACCTGCACCGTGTCCGCACGTTCTAAGGCATAGCCATCCGCCCGACACTGCGGACACGTCAAAACTTTTCCTTCGGTTTCGAGCGGACCTGGCGGATAGGAATCGATTCCCCATGTGCCGCCGTCCCACTTGTCGTAGGCGGCGCCACATTTGGGACACTTGAGCGTCAGTGCCAGGCGCCGCCACTTTTCTCGCTCGATGCGGCCTTCCCTCAATACCCCAGTTACACAAACGATGATCGCTATGAAACCGGCGATGCCAAGGAGTGCGGAGATAATTGCAACAATGAGAGACATTGTCTTTCCGACCAAGTTTCAACCCGGGCGATTGTTCTGCAATAGCTGCGCGTTACACACTCCAATTCAAATGCCCGTGTCGGGGCAACAGGACACGGTTAGAACTTTTTGGCCAGATAACCTGAAAGGGACATCCATACCATAACAGGAAACATCGAGGCGTCACCAGGACTATTTTGGTCTGCTTTTCGGGTGACTTCGCAGGAAGCCAGGGAACGTCCATGCGGCAAACGGGGTGTCAGCCTCCGCCCTCTTGCTCGGCCAACGGCGGGATAAGCCGGTGGTCCCTGGTTGCCAACGCATAGAGCGTCGCGAAGATCGCCGCCACCACGCAAACCAGCAGATGCCTGAAATGTTGTGCGTGGGTTGTCGAAAGGTCATCGGTGCTGATTCTCCAAAACCAAAACACTGCGGAAACAAGCACTACGAGATAGACATTCAAGGCCAAAGGACAAATGGCATAGCAGAGCCGCCTTTGCGGGTGAACGACAAACTTGCTTGTGTGGGGGTCTGCCCACGGCGCGCCGAAATGCTGCCAGATCGTCGCGTAGAGAAAATTCTTCATATTCAACCAATACGAACCAACAAGCCCGCGCCGATCGCAACGATCGTAGGTGAAAGCGTACAGGCTCGAAAACAGTCCAAATGCAACAGGCATAAACATTAAAGCCGCTTCGTCGGAAAAGCCGTGTCCCGACACTTCCGCAACAAGAACGGGAACTGTGGCTATCGCCCAGGCAAGAACAATTCCAACCAAGCCGCGCAGGTTGAAAAAAACTATCATCCGTCCTATCCCGGGTATGAAGTTGAGGGGACGAGAGTCATTGTTGTTTCCCTGATTGCGATATGCCAGATGTGATCAGCGAAAAAGACCACCAGCAGACGGGTAAGGGCAAGTCGATGGCCCCATCCGACAATACGCCGGACGCTTGTCGGCAGCGCCCATGCCAGGTTTGACCGTGCCAGGTTTGACAGTGCCCAGGTTTGACAGTGCCCAGGTTTCCGCCTTGCGCACCCGGTTGCCCGCGACGGGTTGCCTTCCACGTAGCGCAGCAGGGTCAGCAGGTATTCGTCCTGTCGGGTGGATGCCAGGGCGGCCACTTGGCACCTGTGTTTTGCTTGTTTGACCGATAGCCCTATAGCAACGCGGGCGCTGCGAAACTGGCTTCGCAACGCCCGCGTGTTGTTTGCTACTTCTGCTGTTGCCAGCGTGGCGCTCGCTTAGACTTCCTGCGGCACCAATTGCTCGTCGATCATCTGCAGCAATTTGGAGATGCAGAGCTTGTTCATGCTGGTATGACGATCGTGGGCCTCGGCACGCAGGGCTTCGTGCAGGCTCTTGGGCATCCGCACAGTAATGACCCTGGTCGGCTCGCTATCGTCCTGGATGGCCACTCCGTTGCGCTCGCGCAACTTGGCCACCATCTGCTGGATTTCGATGTATTCGTTGGTCTTCTCGAATTCCGTCATCGCGTCCTGGTCGGCGTAGGCCTTGCGGACGATTCCGTCGATACCTAGCACTTCCCGGAAGAAGGTGACCCAGTCGGGATTCTGCTGATACAGTTCCATGGCCACGCGATACACTTCCTGTGACTTTTCGGCCTGCTCGATCTGCGACATGTCCAAAACTCCTTTTAGCGGGGGTCGAAGCGTGAAATTCCATTCTCATGTCGAATGGCATGTGTGGTAGTTACCGAAAATATTGATAGTGAGTCAAGGTCAGCACGGATGTCATGGCTGTGCTTGCACTTAAGTGCTATCAGCCAGCACTGCCAGCTTCTCGGGCAGCGGTGCCTGAAATGCCAGCACAGGCTCGCTTGCCTGTTTTTTGGGCAGTGTGGCGGGTTGCATCGCCAAAGTGTCTGGTTCAGAAAGTCCAGAAGCAACCCGATTTCTTGCTAGCTTGATGACCTTGGGAAATTTAGGGAAGCTAGCAGCAGAGACGAACGACCGCAGAGCCACTTACGCTGATCTGGACTTGGGCTCGGCGCCAGTAGCATGCCTCCATCCGCTCTCCATGCCGACGGAAAGCCCGGATACGCCCTACTAGCTCCTTTTCGAAAGGAGAAGACCCGATGGTCCCGAACCTGAACGCGAACCTAGGCCTGTCACCCGGCCTCATGTCACCCGGCCTCAGCGAAAATGGGTCTCAGTGTGTTGTCCTTGGTACGATGGGCTCAGCTAATACGGCTAAGCAAGCATGGAGCTGCGGAGTAGATTCTAAGGGGGAAACATCATGAATCCAAACCAAGCACTTTGGGAAAAAGGGGACTTCACTCGCATTGCCCAGAGCATGCGAGCCAGCGGGGAGGCGCTCGTCCACCGGCTCGGGATCACCAAGGGACTCAAGGTTCTCGATCTTGGCTGCGGCGATGGAACGACGGCGCTGCCAGCCGCAAAATTCGGAGCAGACGTGCTGGGGGTCGATATCGCACGGAACCTGGTGGAGGCGGGTAACAGGCGAGCCAAGGAGCACGGTCTGACCAACTGCACGTTTCAGGAAGGAGATGCGTCGAATCTCCACCCATTGCCAGACCAGACGTTTGACCTCGTCGTGAGCATCTTTGGAGCGATGTTCGCTCCACAACCGTTCCAGGTAGCCAAGGAGAAAGTGCGGGTGACTCGGCCCGGAGGTCGGATTGTTATGGGCAACTGGATTCCCAATGACCCGACCTTGGTGGCGCAGATTTTGAAAATCAGTTCCAACTACACGCCGCCGCCGCCGGAGGGGTTCGTCAGCCCGATGACTTGGGGGATCGAGAAGAACGTGATCGAGCGATTTGCCGGGGCCGGAGTTCCCGAAGCGAACGTCGCTTTTCGTCGAGAGACGTTTACGTTCGATTTCCCCGGCGCTCCAGCGGAGTTCGTCGAGGAGTTCAGAAAATACTACGGGCCAACTATGAACGCCTTTGAAGCGGCGGAAAAGAACGGCCGAGCAGCTGAGTTAAAGAAAGAGCTGGAAGACCTGTTCCACAGCCAGAACCAAAGCCCGCGCAAAGATGCCACGTCCATCCCCGCGACCTTCTTGCTCGTGACGGTCGTGCTCTGAAGTGTTGGCAGCCCCGTCTGGGTGCCCCAAGGTCCCTCACGTTTCCTTTAAGCCCTAAAAGACCTGTCCTTCCACTGCTGGCTTATGCCAGCGATATCAGTTACTTCCGTCCCACCAGTGGAGGTACAATGCGTTTATAGGCGGAGCGAGGGGGTGGGAAGCCCCTCCTACATTCGGGGCTGGACTTAGCGAGAAAATATACGAGCTGTTGCCACGAAAAGTAACTGAAACCTACCTAAATGCCCCTTTTCAATCCTGCCTGGGGCCAGCACACCATCCATCCCATCGCGGGATGCCCACCGTTTGAAAGGAGATCGTGATGATCCGTCCTTGTACTCTCTCACTCGTGGCAGCGACTGGGCTGTGGCTCGTGGCTGCAATGGCCCACAACGCAGTGGCCGCCGATCCAGCCCCTTCCGCGGCCCCCAAGATCGACGCTCCGAAACCAGAAGCCCCGAAGCCCGACGCCCCCTATCCGGGCCTGAAATACAAAATGCCGGAGATCATGCTCATCACCTGGGCTGGTTGGCCGGAAAAACAAGAAGACAAAGAGGCGCTGGCTGCGCTGATGAAGGAGAAAGGTTTCAACGCTGCCGAAACCACGCTCGACACGTTGGAAGCCCTCCGCAAGCACGGCATGTATGCCCGGCTTGGCGTTCCTGAGATGGGAGTTGCGGAAAAACTTCGCAACGATCCCAACGTGCTGGCCTATTTCATCTCCGATCGGCGCACCCGGAAGCACTTTCCGGCCCTGGCACAGATGACGCGGGATTTTGAGAAGCTTGACCCCACCCACCCTACCATCATCAACAATCGCGCGAACTACAATCAATTTCCCGAGTTCGTGGATGTGGTGAAGCCCACGATGCTGGTCTACTATCACTATCAGTTTCGACCCGGTGAGCACCAAGAGCGAAATCTGATCTATCTGGAAGCTTTCCGCAAACTGGCCTTGAAACAACAAATCCCCCTGATGCGCTGCACCGACGCCAAACAGCCACCAGGACATTTACGCCACGAACATTTCACCAGTCTGGCCTACGGCGTGCAGGGTTTTACCTACTCTCCTTGTTACCACTTCGGCTTCAAGAAAGAGGAAAACGGCAAAGTGACGCCCACATTTGGCGAATTCTTCCAGCCGCTGTCTGATGTCGCCCTCGATATTCGCACGCTCAGCCCAATTCTGGTCAAGCTGAAAAGCATCGATGTCGTCCATGCCGAGCCGCTGCCCTTCGGCGGAAAAAAATCGCCGGAGGACTCCTGGGTTGCCATCTCGGGCGAGCATACTTTCACGGGCATCTTCCAGGACGAAGCCGGCAAAGACTTTCTGTTTCCTGTCAACAACGACCCTGGTAAATCGCATGAAACCACTTTGCGACTCAAAGGCGTGACCGCCGTCGAGCGGATGGACAAGAAAACAGGGAAATGGATTCCACTGACGGTCGCCAGTGAAGGTGACCGGGGCGTAGTGAAGGTCACTTTGGCTCCCGGGGACGGAGAGTTGCTCAAGTTAGTGCGTTCCGCCGCCAAGTAGGATCCTTTGAACTGCAATCACCCACGTAGATTTTGAGATATCACCCTAGACTTAACCAAGGAGTTTCTATCATGTCCCACTGTTGCGTCACCGCTTCTCGTTTCCGTTGGTTGCTGATCCCATCGGTCCGGGTTTTGTCCGTAGCACTCACCCTTGGCATGGCGTCCATCCTGCAAGCGGATGTGAAGTTGCCCAACGTATTCAGCGACAACATGGTCTTGCAGCGCGACAGGCCGCTGCCGGTTTGGGGAACGGCGTCGCCGGAAGAAGAGGTCACCGTCAAACTGGGCGACAAATCCGCTACCACCAAGGCCGGTGCTGACGGGAAGTGGAAAGTCGAGTTGCCCGCGATGCCGGCCAATGCTCAACCGCAGACGATGACCGTGGCCGGGAAGAACAAACTGGAGGTCAAGGATGTCTTGATCGGCGAAGTCTGGGTATGCTCCGGTCAATCGAACATGTCCTATGCCGTGGCCTCCGTGGACAATTACAAAAAAGAAGTGGATTCCGCGAAGTTCCCCGAGATCCGGCTGTTCCTCATTCCCAATGTGCAACAGGCGCAGCCAGCCGCCGATGTGAATGCCAAATGGGTTCCGTGCAGCCCGCAGACCGTGGGTGGATTTGCCGCGCCCGGGTTTTTCTTTGGCCGCGAATTGCATAACCAACTCAAGGTTCCGGTCGGCTTGATAGCCAACGCCTGGGGCGGTCGGCGGATCGAGCCGTTTACGACGCCCGAGGGAGTGAAGGCAGTGCCTGCTCTGGCGGGAAAACCACAAAACGAGTTGGGCATTATCTACAACGGTATGTTCGCGCCGATCGTTCCTTACGCCGTGCGCGGCGCCGTCTGGTATCAAGGGGAAGCGAATTGCAGCGAAGCAATGCTGTATACCGATCGGATGCGGGCGCTGGCCGCAAGTTGGCGTCAAGCCTGGTCCAACCCTGAAATGCCTCTCTACTACGTGCAACTCGCCCCGTTCAATTACCGGCCCGCCAACATGCTGCCGGAGTTCTGGGAAGCACAGACTGCCGCTCTGGCCATCCCTCACACCGGCATGGCTGTGATCACGGACATCGGCAACTTCCACAACATTCATCCTGGCAACAAGCAAGACGTGGGCAAACGCCTGGCGCGCTGGGCGCTGAACAGAACCTATGGGAAAAAAGACGTAGTCCCCTCGGGCCCGTTGTTCAAATCCGCTAAGGCGGACGGTGACAAGGTACGCGTGGAATTCGCCTATGCCGAGGGGCTGAAATCGCGGAACGGCCAACCTCTGACCGAGTTTGAAATCGCCGGCGCGGACGATAAATATGTGCCTGCCAAGGCGACGATCGAAGGAAACACCGTGGTCGTCACCGCCGAGGCGGTCAAAGAGCCTAAGCATGTCCGCCTGGGTTGGCGGCCGAATGCCAATCCGAACCTGGTTAACGGCGAGGGGCTGCCCACCGGTTCGTTCCGCAGCAAGGATTGGAAAGGGGCGACGGGAGAATAAGACGCGGCGGAGGGAGGAACCGCACATTCGCGTTTGCCTGTTGGACCTTACCAGGCATAGGATAGCGGTTGCGCGGCAACCATGAAGGAATCGGGAAGTAGACAACCATGATCATACTGAAGTTCCTTGCCTTCATTGCCCTTGCGGCCCCGCCGGGAAACAGCGATGGAAAACCGCTGAATCCATCGGAGGCACGCAACCAAGTTGACAAGGTTGTGAAACGCATCGAAAGCCTTGGCGGCAAGGCTAGTCTGGATCCGAGAGGCAGCTTCATCGTCCGCGTTCAGTTGGCCGGAACAAAAGCCGTGGATGACGATCTCGTCATGCTCGCCGGACAGACGGAACTGGTTGAGTTGAGCGTCGCCAGCACGAGGATCACGGATGCCGGCCTGCCGAGCCTTGCCAGACTGAAAAAGCTGGAGGCCGTGCATCTGGCCGGAAATCCGATTACCGACCAAGGAATGGCCTCCCTGCGAGACCTGACGCAGCTTCAATTGCTTGGCCTGAAGGGAACCCAAGTTTCTGACGCCGGTTTGGTGCATCTTGCCAACATGCAAAACCTGCAATGGCTTGGCCTGCGCAACACCAAGGTCACCGACGCGGGGCTAGTTCATCTCCAGAAATTACCCCAGCTTCCGGGGGTGTCGTTGAGCTTTTGTTCTGTGACGGACGCCGGTCTGGCCCATTTGGCGGCACTTAAGCAGATGCACCGCCTGGTACTCGATCACACGGCGATCTCCGACGCCGGTTTAGCACATCTCAAAAATATGCCGGATTTGCACACGCTCGATCTTGCCCATACCAAAATAGGCGATGGCGGACTGCAACATCTGACTGGCCACGCAAACCTCCAAATGCTGGAGTTGACCGGTACGCAGGTCACGGATGCCGGACTCGTCCACTTGGCGAAACTCACCCGGCTGCAAACACCCGGCAAGGACCAGACGGCGCCAATCGTTGCAGGGGCGATTCCACCCCAGGGGCTGCCGCCGCTACCGGGCCTAGGGCTGGGTGAGACGCAGATTGGCGATGCTGGCCTAACTCATCTGAAGGCACTGCGCGGGATGCAGCGGCTGGATTTGCACAAGACACATGTCACGGACGCCGGCCTGAAGGAACTACAGTTCTTGCCCGAGTTACGCGTCTTGGATCTCAGCAATACGGCGATCACGGACGCGGGTCTTGAGGCACTTGGCAAACTCCCGAAACTTCAAGTGCTGGATTGCCGAGAAAGCCGCGCTACTTCAAAAGGCATAGAGGCGTTGCGCAAATCGATTCCGGGTGTGCGTATGATTGAGATGTAATTTTGGGGCCTGATCTACACCGCTAGCTGCACTTTGTAGGTATATAGATCCGTCTCGGGATCGTAATGCAGTTCGCGGCGATCTTCTCCCTGGCTTCCCTCTCGCCGCTGGTCGGTCTTCGAGATGTTGGCGGGGAAACCGCGGGCGGTATTGTCCCATATGTCGTCCATCCATTCGGAGGGCGTGCGGTTATTCGGCAAGTGGAATACTACTATGCCATCGCCTGCCCAATTGCCTTCCTCAACGGATACCACTGTCGCTTCGGGCGGCAGGGCCACCAGACGTCGCCCTCGCTCATCCTTCGTTGGACCTGCCGAGAAAATCACACATAACGCGAACACGGAAACCGCGATGAACCATGTGCCGGGAATGCCAGCTACGATTGCACCAACCACCTTGAGCCATTTTTTGCGAGTTGCCCAGCCTACAAGCAAGGCGACGATGCCCAATACTAAGAAAACTGCGGGCACTACTACCAATAAGCACAGCAGAAAGAGTTCGAGAAGGATGGCCATTTTCAGCAGAGCAGCCCGGAGCTCGGGCGGTCATGGTTACATTGTGACTACAAGTTCCTGGATTTCGCCTCGTCCCTGCAAGCCGGGACTCCAGTCCGGCCACCCAGCGCAGATTTTCCGGCAATCGTGGCTGCCTGCCAATCTAGCCCGAGCATCACGCAATTGATTCCAGAGCCGATTCCCATCAGGGCAACTTGGTCGCCGCTGGCCAGATGCCCCGCTTCGGCAGCCATGGCCAAGGAGATCGGCAGCGCCACGGAACCCGTGTTGCCCAGAGTCTCGAACGTCGCAAAATCGTTCTCCACCACCAGGCCGAGTTGCTCCAGCATCAGCTTGCGATGCGTAGCCCCCACCTGGTGACAGATTGTCTTGTTGATCGTCGAGGGAGACCAACCCAGCTCGCTTTGTAGAGCGACAAAGGTTTCAACTCCGGTGGCGATTCCTTCACGCATCAGCAGTTCCGAGTCGGTTTCCATCAGGGGCTGCATCCCTGAGCCCGCTTCATCGCTTCCGCTACGGCAAAGCTCGTGGTGTTCGGTGCGTGCGCAAACCGCACCACCCAGCAGGCGATTGCCCGACTTGCTGAGTCGACGATCGACCAACAGCAGCGCACAACTGCCGGAACCAATCGTCAACGACGCAATAGCCGGCTTAATGGTTTCCCGTGTGAGTGAGGTGTTTCGATTCAACGCGTCGATCGTCGTCTCCACAAGCGGCCGGGCACTTTCGGTTCCCACCACCAGCGCGGCTCGAATCTGTCCCAACTCGATCATGTTGGCTGCTAGGATCATCCCATTGAGCAAACCGAGACAAGCGTTCGACACGTCCAGCAACATGCACGACGAGGAAAGCCCAAGCCCGTGATGAACGCGGCAGGCCGTGGCCGGCTCCAGATGATCGCGGCAGACAGAACCATGAATCAGCGCCCCGATTTCGCGGCGATCGATGCCCGCGGCCCCAATCGCGGCCTCACCACTTCGAATACTGATATCGCTAGGTAAAGTTCCCCGCGGCCAAAACCGCCGCTCGCGGATGCCCGTGAGCATTTCCAAGCGACCTTCGGGCAACTTCAGACGTTGATAGAGGGGCGCCAAGCGGCCTTCGATCTCGGCCGTGGTGACAATTTCGTCAGGAATGTGATAGCCCCATGATTCGAGGCAGATGTTTTGATAACGCATAGGCGGTGCTGGCAGAGCAAGAAGCGGAAAGTGCCCATCCAACAGGACAGGTAGAGATATCAAGCAGTATAACGGACATTTTACTACCTGGAA
Organism: Planctomycetota bacterium; assembly: GCA_021413705.1. Classification (GTDB taxonomy): domain Bacteria; phylum Planctomycetota; class Planctomycetia; order Pirellulales; family UBA7805; genus JAIOPX01. Next base: position 11,348 of record JAIOPX010000320.1, read on the forward strand.
GGTATCGCATCAGCGCTGCCGCATATACAAGATTTTGGGGCCGCTGGTTTGGCATGACCCAAAATAGCCCCGGCACTTGCGGCCTTTTTCCATCTGTTTACACTTACCCTCGACTTTGCATTCCTCAACCGTTGGCGCAG
>JAIOPX010000027.1 GCA_021413705.1 Planctomycetota bacterium
TAGTAGGCGTGTTCCCAGACATCGATGCCCAGGATTGGCACATTGCCGTGCATCAGCGGGCTGTCCTGGTTGGGGGTGCTTTCCACCAGCAGCTTGCCGTTCTTATCGACCGAGAGCCAGCCCCAACCGCTGCCGAAGCGCGTGGTGGCAGCCTGCGCGAGGGCTTCCTTGAAGGCGTCGAAACCTTTCAGATCGGCCTCGATCGCCTTGGCCAGTTCGGCACTCGGCTTGCTTCCGGCGGGCTTGGCCAGAATCGTCCAGAACAACGAATGGTTGGCATGACCGCCGCCGTTGTTGCGCACCACACCGCGAATGTTCTCCGGCACGCTGTCGATGCCACGGACCAGATCTTCGACCGATTTCGCTTCCAGGTCCGTGCCGGCGATAGCCTTATTGACGTTGTTGATATACGCCTGGTGATGTTTGGTGTGATGGATTTCCATCGTTCGGGCATCGATGTGCGGTTCCAAGGCATCGTAGGCGTAGGGCAACTCAGGAAGTGTGTAGGCCATGATCGGGTCTCCTTCTTCTCGTTGAACGGGATGATCCGTGAGGGTCGTGTGATTGTGTTGTACAGCTATGGAAAGGATATACGTTGAGGGGTCGATTGCCAACCGGCCATTGGTAGCTGAAGTCGTAAGACTTCAGAGATCCCCAGCCTTTCCGAAGTCTTACGACGTCGGCTACGGGATGGGTTTCAATCCACCATCGCCCTGGCGAACTTGCGGCCGGCTTCCAGCGCTTCTTCGAGCCGCTCGGGATGTTTGCCGCCAGCTTGGGCCAGCGATGGCTTGCCGCCGCCGCTACCGCCGACGATGGTGGCCGACTCGCGAATCCAACGTCCCGCATCGGACCCTGCCGCTTCCAGATCCTGGCTGATGCCGGCAACCAGCGTCACTTTGTCTTCCGCAGCGCCTCCCAGCATCACGGCGATCGGCGCCGCCTTGCGACGGAGTTGATCGATTAACTGCCGCATCGGGTTTGCGCCGATGTCGCCGACATTGGCCACCACGATCCGCACATCGCCTACTTTTTCTGCACTGGCGAGCAAATCATCGGCGGAAACGACTGCGGCGGTGGCTCGCGTAGCGGCCTGCTCCTGGAGCGTTTTGATCTCATCCAGCAGCGATGCCAAGCGGCCGGCAACTTCGCGCGGAGCTACTCGCAGCGTAGCGGCTGTGGCCTGCAACAACTCGCGTTCTCCCTCAAAATCGGCCGCAGGCACATCCTTGAGTGCAAGCAGGGATGCCGCTTTGTCACTACCGGAAACCTGTTTTTTCAGATCCCGCACCTGACGCGAAAGTGCGGCGGCGGCCTCGGGCAATTGCTGAGGTCGAATACCCAGCAGCTTGGCGCTCTGAGCCACCGTATCCTGAACTTCCTGGGCATGTTGCCGGGCGCCCTCGCCGGTGAGGGCCACGATCCGCCGTGTTCCGGCGGCCACGCTCTCCTCACTGACAATTTCGAAATCCTCGACCTCGGCTGTGCTGCTCAGATGGATCCCGCCGCAGAGTTCTCGGCTGAAGTCGCCCATGGAAATCATTCGCACCGGGTCGGGATATTTTTCGCCAAACAGCATCATCGCCCCGGCTTCGCGGGCTTCCGTCAGGGGCAAGGTCTTGGCGCTGACCGGCGCGGCCTCACGAATCCTGGCAGCGACATCGCGCTCGATCTTTCCGAGTTGTTCGTGAGATACCGCCGTCGAGTTAGCAAAGTCGAAGCGGAGCCAATCGGCATCCACCTTGGAGCCTTGCTGTTGAGCATGGCCGCCGAGCGTGCTGCGCAAAGCGTGGTGCAGCAGATGCGTTGCCGAGTGAGCGCGGCGGATCGCTTGCCGTCGCGCCATATCGACGCGGGCCGTGACCTTGGAGCCAGTCGTCATGACCCCTTCAGCCAGGTGGCCGTGGTGGACCAGCAGATCGTCATCCTTCTGGGTGTCGGTCACTACGAAGCGAAAACCTGGGCCGACAATTTCGCCTGAGTCCCCGACTTGCCCGCCGCTTTCGCCGTAAAAGGGAGAGCGATCGAGAATGACCTGCACTGCTTTGTCGTGTCCGATCTCTTGCAGTCGATCGCAAAGCTGCCCCTGGGCAATGATTCCTTTGATCTCCGCGGTTGCTTCAGTCGATTCGTAGCCGAGAAACGTAGTCAGGTGGACGGCTCGCTTGATTGCTTCGATCGGCCCGGTGCCAAACAAGACGCCCCTTTCGGTTCCCGATACTTCGCCGTGCTTCTCCATCGCCGCGCGATAAGAGTCCCAATCGAACACCAGATTGCGCTCGGCGGCCATGGAAGCCAACAATTCCGCCGGCACGCCGTAGGTCTGATAAAGTGCCGCGGCTTCGGCCCCGTCAACCACGTTGCGATGCTCGTGCGTGAGTGACTGAAAAATCTGCTCGATTCGCGCCAACCCCGCATCGATTGTTCCAAAGAAGTTCGCCTCTTCTTGTTGAATCACACGGGCGACGCGCTGTGTGGTCTCACTCAATTCGGGATATGGACTATGCATCGCCGCAACCACCGCCGGAACCAGCTTGTGGAGAAACGGCTCGTGGAGTCCCATTTGATGACCGTCGAGAACAGCGCGGCGCAACAATCGCTTGATGACATACCGCTCCTCTTTGGGGCCGGGTATGACATTTTCATGAATGGCAAACGTGCAAGCGCGGACATGGTCGGTGATTCGCCGCAACCTGCGGCCGTTGTCGCTCTGCGGTTCATACTTCACGCCGCACACTTCGGCAGCAGCCTCGACGATCGGCCGCAAAATGTCGATGTGATAGTTCGTCTCGACTCCTTGCAGGACGGCGGCAGTGCGCTCCAAGCCCATGCCGGTATCAATATTCTTGCTCGGCAGCGGACGCAGATTGTCCGGCGGCTCCCCAACACGGTTGAACTGCGTGAACACCAGGTTCCAGATCTCGACTGACTTCCCATCGTCGCCATGAAAGAATATTTCGCTACACGGACCGCAGACGCCGTCCGGTCCTTCACTGGGCGCACTAGCGGGCCAGAAGTTTTCCGATTCACCCAGCCGCTCGATCCGACTGCTGGGAAGTTTGATCTCATTGGCCCAGATGGCGGCCGCCTCGTCGTCGTCGAGATAGACAGATACGCTCAGCCGTTTGGGGTCGATGCCCAACCACTTCTTGTCGGTGAGAAATTCCCACGCCCAGTGGATCGCTTCACGCTTGAAATAGTCGCCAAAGCTGAAGTTGCCCAGCATCTCGAAGAACGTGTGATGATAAGCCGTGCGTCCGACGTTCTCGATATCGCCGGTGCGGAGGCATTTCTGACATGTCGTAGCCCGCGTGAACTCTAACTTCACTTTGCCGAGAAAGTGTGGCTTGAACTGGTTCATACCGGCCGGCGTGAACAGCACCGAGTCGTCCCATGTGGGGACCAGCACGTCGCTGGCTCGCCGGGTGTGCCCTTTGGACTGAAAGAAGGTCAGGTATTTTTCGCGGAGTTCGTCGGTTTTCATAGTTTCAATCTCATCCCTGATGGGGCGCCCACAGCAGACTTTTCCCGCATGTCAAACGAAGTATGATACCGCCGGATGCGTGTTGCGGCCAGCGGTTCGCACTCGTGGCAAACCGGAAGAGCAGCACAAGCGGTTAATGTGCCTTTCGTGGGGAACACGGCTGATTCACCGCGGTGGCGGAATGGTGCGTTCCGTTGCCTGCCCATCCGCTTCGCTGACGCGCAACCGCACGCCGCCGGCCAGCGGACCCGTAGCGGCCAGGAACTTCTCCGGCGTATCGACCGGTTGCCCTTCGACATGGCTGATCCGCATCCCCTTGCGCAGTCCCTCGGCCGCGGCGGGACTGTTGGGTTCCACTTCGGTGACAATCACGCAGCCGACGGGAATCGGCTCCGGCTCCACCAGCGAACGGAGCGCCGAAGGATACTCGACGCGCAGTCCGCGCCAGCCTGGACGCGGTGTGGTCACGATCTTGCGCCCGGGCACGTTGTTCTTCGTCAGCGTGGCCGTTACTTCCATGGGGCGTCCTTGTCGCATCACACTTAAGCGAAGTTTGTCGCCAGCCGCTCGTTTACCGATCAAGAGCATCAACTGCGAACTCGATGTAATCGGCTCACCCGCCACATGCGTGACAATATCCTGCGGTCGCAACACGTCGAACGCGGGCGTCCCCTCAACCACGGTGTTGATCCGCACTCCGCGTTGCCCTTCGGACAACTCGATGTGGCTCATATCGGCAGGGGCGACACCGAGAAATCCATATTCCACTTCGCGTCCGTCCATCAGCGTGGTGACAACACGGCGAAATGTGTCGTCTACGGCGATGGCGAAGCCGGCCGATTTTTCATAGCCTGCCAACGCGGCCATCGCGGTGGTCAGCCCAATCATCTCTCCTTTGAGATTCAGTAGTGGCCCGCCGCTGGTTCCCAAGTTCAACTTGGCGTCGGTTTGAATCAACGTGCCAAAATGGTGCATCGTGGGGCGATTGTCTGGCGTCCGATCTTCGCCTGCCGGCGGAGCGCGGCGCCCCAGGTTCGATACGATTCCCCAGGCCGCGCTAGCCTGCCCGTCGCGAGCGATCGCATAGGGATTGCCCAAGGAAATGACAATCTGCCCGCGCTTCAAGTTCGCGCCGTCACCCAAGGCAATGGGGCGCAGCGGCAATTTCGCGGGAAGCGGATCGATGATCTCCAAGACCGCCAGATCGCTCAGCGGATCGGCAGCCTTAACGCGCACCGTACACCAGAAAGGCTGGCCGCCGATGCGAACGTATGCCCGCGATTCCTCACGCAGCACATGGTAATTCGTCAGAATCAGACCCCGGCGATCGAGCACCACGCCGGTGCCGAAAGCATCGGGAATCGAATCGAGCCTCGGCCCGTCCGATCGGGCAAAACCCTCCCCATCGGAATTGCCTCCTACACGAAACAGGCCGATCGCCACGACCGACGCCTCGCTCCGGGCAATGGCATCGACGACTACCTTCTCCATCGCAACGGCGGCAGCCAGGCCGCTCGGTTCAGCCGTGGCAGCCGGCTGGCCAAGCGCAGTCGCAGCCAGCGCCAACAAACAATAGCCCGACGCGGAAGCGAGGGTGAGTTTGCAATAACCCGAAGCGCAAGCGACAGAAACTTTGCGTTTGAACATGGCAGGGCAGGGGAGCGTGTTGGGGGCCAATCACCGTTATCGCACGGCGCAGGCACCTGTGGCCAGACCGGACGTGCGCGAGCAACCACGGTGACGCCCCCAACCGCTCTGGGGGAACCTGCCACCCGTCAGTCGCTCTCTTCGGCCACCCCGTCGTCGTCCGACGCGCCGGCCGCCGTGAGTAGCATACCATCTCCGCCGCAGGCCGCCATGATCTTTTCGTGCAACTCGGCCGCCAGCTTGGGGTTATCCTTCAGATATTGGCGAGCCTTTTCGCGTCCCTGGGCCATCTGCAGGTCGCCATAGCGGAACCAGGCTCCGCTGCGGACGAGCAACTTCTGGGCCATGGCCAGGTCCAGCAGATCCCCCTCATAGCTGATGCCGTTGCTATGCATCATGTCAAACTCGGCAAAGCGGAAGGGGGGGGCTACCTTGTTCTTGACTACCTTGGCCCGGACGCGCTGGCCGATGACATCCTCCCCCTCTTTGAGCTGTCCGATTCGGCGGACATCGATCCGGCAGGAGGCATAGAACTTAAGCGCCCTACCCCCCGGCGTGGTCTCGGGACTGCCGAACATGACCCCAATCTTCTCGCGAATCTGATTGATGAAGATGACGCAGGTCTTGCTCTTGGAAATCGCCCCGGTCAGTTTCCGCAGAGCCTGGCTCATCAAGCGTGCCTGCAAGCCAACGTGACTATCTCCCATTTCCCCTTCAAGTTCCTTTTCAGGAACCAAAGCCGCCACGGAATCGATGACGATCACATCCACGGCGTTGGATTTGACCAGCATTTCAGCGATGCTCATCGCCTGCTCGCCATGGCTCGGCTGGCTGACCAGCAGCGTGTCCAGTTCGACCCCTAGCTTCTTGGCCCAACTGGGATCGAGCGCATGCTCGGCGTCAATGAAAGCCGCGATGCCGTCGAGCTTTTGGGCCTGCGCGATCACATGCAGCGCTAGTGTGGTCTTGCCGCTCGACTCTGGCCCGAACATCTCGATAACGCGGCCCCGTGGCACACCACGCCCACCCAAGGCGATATCCAGCGTCAAGCAACCAGTGGAGATACCTTCGACCGGCCCCCGGGCGGAGGCACCCAGCGGCATGATGGCCCCGGTGCCAAACTCGCGCTCAATCTGCTGGAGCGTGGTTTTCAGTTGTGCGTTGTATTCCAGCGCGTTGTGGGGTTTTTCCGACTTGGCCCCTTTGGCAGGGCGAGCTTCTTTGCGTGTCATGGTGCTGGCTTTGCTATCAGGCTTGGCAGGTATGCTTGGCTTCGCAGTGTTGTCCGATTTCGCAGTGTTGTCTGGCTTAACTGGGCTCTCGGGCTTGACGGCGGTAATCATGGCTAAGGCTCCCTTTATCCTACAGAATGTCAGTCCCCGCAAGCGGTCGCCGCAGACCAAAGGCGGCATAGGTTTTCGCGGGCAGGAACGTGAACGTCTGGATAGATAGTATATCGGCGTACAGTACCGGCGACAAGAGGGGTTTTAGGGGGGAGAAAATGGGAGATTGACGACGTATCGTCCCCATGTTCTGCTTATCCCAGGCCGGTATCACTTAGCCAAAACGGACCATGGCGGCACACCCCAATTCTGCCCAGATTGCGGCAGGGTTTGCAACCCTGCTGACTGCTGCGAGAGCCTGGGAAGGTACTATCTATCGATTCGTGACGGTTCCCTATGCGAACCGCCACAATTTACTGTCAGGAGCAGGGAGCCGCCTGCATGGAGGTCGTTGGAATCCGGCCGGCAAATTCAATGTGGTCTATGGCAGCCTGACTCCCGCTACCGCGATCGTCGAATCCCTGGGCACATTTAGCGCGTTTGGTGTTCCGCCAGAAAAAGCACGTCCGCGAGTTTTTGCCGCGATCCGATTGTGGATACAATCTGTGTTGGATTTACGAAATGCCCAAACCCTTGCCGCATTCGGACTGACTGCGAATGAAATCGCCCAGGACGATTGGCAGGCCATTCAAGATCAAGGGCAGGAGTCTTTGACCTAAGCCGTGGGGCGCATCGCATGGGAGGCAAAACTAGAGGGTATCCTGGTTCCCTCCGTGCGGCAGCCAGGCGGGTCGAATTTGGCAATCTTTCCAAGTCGCCGACTGCCAGGAAGTTCCTGGCGAATTGTGGGAGCGCGGGATCTGCCTAAAAAGTCAGGGCCATAGTCAGGTTGGAACACCTGATTCCAACAGATAAATCATGCGCCAGATGCGATCCATCTGCCCCCGTTCGATCACTTCCAAGGGTTTAAGTCCGTCAAATGCATCATTGGGTGCTTGCAGCCACTGACCCACGAAATCGGCATCGATGACGCCGACGAGCCCGTCATAAAGTCGCTTGAGTTCCAGCATCCTTTGTTGACTTGGGCCACCCAGGGCCCCTCCGCTCTCCCAATCTGCAATCGCCCGCTCCGAATAATGACAAAGGCGGGAGAACAGCTTGCGGCTCAGGCCCAGGCTCTGACGGAGCAAGCGAACATCATTGTCTCGCGCGCGAGTAGCGACTTTGGCCGGAGCCGGGCGTGAAGTACGACGCACTGCCTTGGTGCCCGGTCGCTTCTTGGGATTGGTTCGATTACCACCCGAAATATCCCCGCGCGAACTTTTGCCGGTCGCTTTCGTGATGCTACGGCTGCTTGGCATGAAAGGTATCCTCCTCCTGAACAATGCTCTCTTGATATTATCGGTCCGGACAGGCAAAAGGTCAAGCTGAAATGCATGCAGAAGTGCATATAACCGGCCGACGCGACGGGTTCGTCAGGCCAGCCGCGCTCGACTCAATGCCTCATAGACCGGCCCCTGCCGCTCCAAGCGGCTCGAAAAGACGACCACTTCCGAAACCTTCATGGAGCCGGCCGGGAACGTCGCATGGTCCAGAATAAGCTGCCCCAATTCATCGACCCCCTCCGGACTCCTGCGAACGCGCCCCAACGTGAGATGGGGGCGGAATCGCCGTTGCTCCTCTCTAAAGCCTAAATGGGACAGAGCCTCCTTAAGCCGATCGTGGAGGGCCACGAACTCCGCCTCTCCCTCGCCGACGCCAAGCCAAACCGTGCGTGGACGATCGGCCGCCGGAAATGCCCCGGCACCCACCGCAGCGATCTCAAAGGATGGCAACGTGCCGACGGCCTCTTCCACCGTGTCGCACAGATCGGGCAGTTCGTGGGTGCTCACATCTCCCAGAAACTTAAGCGTCCAGTGCAATTCGGCGGCCCCCACCCATTTCACCTGGGCCGGCGTGGGACGGAGCAACTCGATGAGTTCCAACGCCCGCTTACGAATGTTGGGAGCGGCTTCAACGGCGATGAAGGTGCGGAGTTTAGCCATAGTTTTTTTGCCGAACTGAACTGGGAAGCATAAGGTAGAGCCCTCGCATCAACTTGACCAGGGCATTGGC
>JAIOPX010000028.1 GCA_021413705.1 Planctomycetota bacterium
CTCGATTTTCTGCCGTTTGGTTTCACCGAGCGAATCGGCCAGCATTTTTTCCAGGTCGGCCGGCACGAAGCGGCTGGCGTGGCAGGACAATAGCACGAAGCGGCGATCCCCCTTGGTCAACTCGGCGCACATCTCCAACAGCGGCGGCAGGTGTTCCTGGATTTTCCAGACTTCACCTTTAGGTCCGTGGCCGTAGGTGGGAGGATCGAGCACGACGCCGTGGTAGGTGTTCTTGCGCTTCAATTCCCGTTGCACAAACTTGGCGGCGTCTTCGGTGATCCAGCGGATGGAGGAATCGCCCAGGCCCGAAGCCTCGGTGTTGCGACGTGCCCAGAGGACGGTGTTTTGCGCGGCATCGACGTGAACCACTTCCGCGCCGGCCGCAGCGGCAGCCATCGTGGCGCCACCGGTGTAAGCGAACAGGTTCAGCACCTTCAGCGGTTCGCCGGCAGCTTTGACTTGCTTGGCGATCCAGTCCCAGTTGCCCGCCTGCTCTGGAAAGATTCCCACATGCCCAAAATCTGTCAGCTTCAGTTCGAATTGCAGCTTGCCGTAGTTGATCGACCACGACAGCGGCATCTGCTGTTTACTGCGCCAGTTGCCCCCTTCCGGTTCCCGGCGGACATATTCGGCCTCCGCCTTTTTCCAGGCGGCAGGATCCCCGAGCGCCACACCCTCGCCGGCCGGACATGGCCGATTGAGCACAAACTGGCCAAACCGCTCCAGGCGTCGGCCGTTTCCAAAATCCAACAGTTGATATTGATCTTTACGAAACATCGAGCGAGCGGAGAGCCTTTGCTGGTTGCTGGCAGGACCGCGACCAAGCCGCGGCGGTGGGACACATGCTGGCGAGTAATTCGTCCCGGGGGCAGTAGCTCCCAAGATCGAATCAAGCATTCTAGCAGCGCAGACCCCGTGCTATCAAGCGTTTATATCCCGGATCGACCCAATCGCCCCGTATTGGCCAATATGCCCAGATATGCAGGCGGTTCGCCATTGTAGGGTGGGTGCTTGCACCCACGCTGAAACTTCCCATTGCGAGGACCGGGTAATCCAGCATGGGTGCAAGCACCCACCCTATTTTGAATGTCTATTGGGTCTTTCTTCCTGTTGGGCGTATTATCCGCCCCACACGACGGCTCGAGCATCGTGAGTCGTCTCCATCGGTCTCGCTGCGCGCCGGCTCCATTCTGAAAACGCGATGAAGAATCTGCTGATCATCAAGCTCAGTTCGTTGGGAGATGTGATCCACACGCTGCCTGCTGCGCAGGCTCTGCGGAAGACATTCCCGGATGCCCATTTGGCCTGGGGCGTGGAACGCGTGCATGCGGCCGTGTTGCGCGGCCAGTCGTGGCTGGATGAAGTCATTGAGCACGATCGAGGGAGCCTGCGGACTTACTACGATTTCATTCAACGCTTGCGACGCACGAAGTGGGACGCGGTGATTGACTTTCAAGGACTGCTGCGGAGCGGAGCAACGGCTTGGCTCTCAGGGGCAAAACGCACCATTGGCCACGCACCATGCAAAGAACCGGCGCATTGGTTCTACAACGAAAAGGTGCCCCGCGGCACGCTCGACCAACATGCGGTGGATCGCTACTACCAACTTGCGACGCATCTGGGCGCCCGATTCGACGGAATGCCACTGGATCGGCCCTACCTCAGCGGAAATCCGCCTGAGCCGTGGCATGACGGACCTCGCTTGTTTCCGTTGTGTATCAGCGACGACGATCAACAAGCGGCCGAGCGATGGCTGGATCAGCAGGGTTATGATCGCCAACGTCACAAGCTAGTTATCATGCACTCTCATGCTCGGCGGAGCGCCAATCTCTGGCCCACGAGCAAGTATGCCCAACTTGCGCGGTTGCTCCGAACACGCGACGATCTGCGAGTGGTGCTGACGGGCGGCCCCGCGGCACAGCCCTTGTGCGATGAGATCGCCGCCGGCGCGGGCGGACTCGTTTGGCGGGCCGATGGACGAATGAGTCTTATGGCCTCCACCGAATTGATT
>JAIOPX010000377.1 GCA_021413705.1 Planctomycetota bacterium
CCAAACTACGACATAGGTGGCCGCGTCACCGAATGCATCGATTGTATTTCCGTCCCCAGAAAATCGCATGACTATTGGTACGACCAAGATTGATCGAATACGGCGTGTTGCGCGATCTATCCATGCAATGTGAAATGGCCCCCAAAAACTGGACCAGTTGCTAAGCTACACCTGACCGAGAAGAAGCACCTAGATCAGGGACGATTTCGAGGGCTTCAAGGAGGATGGTCATGGGTCGAAAGCGGCAGCGGCATAGTTCGGCGTTCAAGGCGAAGGTGGCTTTGGCGGCGATTCAAGAGCGGAAGACGGTTCAAGAGTTGGCGAGCCAGTTCGGCGTTCATCCGACGATGATCCATGGTTGGAAGAAGCGGCTTCTGGAAGGCGCCCCGGAGGTTTTCGAGACGGTCAGCGAGAAGAAGGCTCGGGGATCGGTTCAGGCCTCCGAGGGAGAACTCTTCGAACAGATCGGCCGCTTGAAGATGGATTTGGAGTGGCTCAAAAAAAAAGTCGGCGATGTCGGCTGAGGAGTTGCGTCGGCTCCTGGATCCGGACGATGCGACGACGAGTGTCCGTCGGCAGTGTGAGCTTTTGGAGTTGCCGCGGAGCACGGCGTATTACCAGCCGGCCGAGGAGAGCGTCGAGAATTTGACGATCATGCGCCTGATCGACGCGAACTTCACGGAGACGCCGTGTTACGGTCGTCGCCGTTGGACGTGGTGGCTTCGGACGTGTCATGGTTACGCGATCAACCCCAAGCGCGTGGGCCGATTGCTGCGGACGATGGGGATCGAGGCGGTGTTCCCCGGTCGTCGCACGACGGCGCCTGCGCCGGGGCACAAGAAATATCCGTATTTGCTTCGGGGCGTGGAAATCACGCGGCCGAACCAGGTGTGGAGCACGGACATCACGTACGTGCCGCTGCGTCGCGGGTTCATGTACTTGGTGGCGGTGATGGACTGGCACAGCCGCTTCGTGCTGTCATGGCGTTTATCGAACACGCTGGGCGGGGAGTTCTGCGTGGCGTCGCTGGACGAGGCGTTGGCGAGCTGGGGCGAGCCGGAGATTTTCAACAGCGATCAAGGATCGCAGTTCACGAGCCCGGCGTTCACGGGTCGGTTGGAGGAGCGAGGGATCCGGGTGAGCATGGACGGCCGCGGTCGAGCGCTCGACAACGTGTTCATCGAACGGCTGTGGCGGAGCGTGAAGTATGAGGACATTTACCTCAAGGATTACGACGGGGCGGACGAGTTATATCGAGGGCTGGCGAAGTGGTTCGAGCACTACGGCCATCGGCGGCCGCATCAAGGACTTGGCTACCGCACGCCGTGGTCGGTGTATCAGGACTCGACCTCAGCCACTCCGAGAAGCGGACGAGCCAAGGGGACAGCTGGATGAGATCGGGGATTTCGCCGTCGGCCTGGGGGCACTGGCTCCGCTGCGTTCGTCGTCGCTTCGCTCCGACTCACTCCGCTCCGCCAGTGCCCCCAGGCCGAGAAATCCGGGCCGGATGCGCGGCCCAGCGAATTCGACGTGGCGTGTGGCGTTCTGTTCGGTGTAGCTTCGCTAGGGATAAAAACTGTCCAACGAATGGGGACCACTTCAATGTGCATGTCGCGAAAAAGTGGAATCGTCATGACAAGCCATTGGAAAATCGTAGCGGCAATGCTGGTTTCGACCGGATCTTGCTTCGCGCAATCTCCGGAGCTAAAGAGAGACTATTTGGCGATCGAGCGAGACGGGGGACGCCTCATCAAGGTCGTGACCGCCGACGGGACAGAATTCATCGACTCGGTCACGTTCAGTTACGTCGAAAACTCCGACACGAAGATCCGAACGCATGCCGCAAAATTGTCGCGGGTTACGTCGCTCATGTTGAATGGTTCGGATATTTCCGATGTCGGCATCGAAGAATTGAAGGCTCTTCCGAAGCTTCGTCAACTCGAATTGATCGGCGCCAAGATCACAATCAAATCCGGCAAGATCATTGGGCAGTTCAAGTCGCTGAGGCATCTCTCCGCTGGCGGCAACGGCGACCTTTCGGATGACTTCGTGGACGGCATTGTGGCGCTGAACTTGGAAACGCTGCACCTATCGAAAGCCAAAATCTCGAGCCGGTCGCTTGGATCGATTTCAAAAATGACGAACCTTCGGGAACTCGACTTGAGCCAGACAAACATAACGGACGCGGACCTGGCGAAATTGAAATCGTTGACGTCGCTGGAAATCCTTGATCTATCCCGCACGAAGATTTCCGATGCCTCCTTGGACGCGATTGGCGAGTTGCCGAAATTGAAAGTCTTGAACGTCGCAGATACGGAAGCGTCCCCCGAAGGGATCGCGGAACTCCAAGAGGCTCGGCCGGACTTGAAGATCGAGGTTCTTGCCCTTCGGATTCGCCGTTGATCCGAAGTTCTTGAGTCGGATGTTTTCCGGCATGCTTGCTGACACGACCATGCCGAATGTCATCAATAACGCGAACTCGACGCAAGTCTCTATGTTAGGTCAGGTTGCGATCACAAGAACGCGGAGGCCATAGCTCGTTGAGGTGGCTGAGCGGGATGCGCTCCTGCTCAACACGCGCGTTTTGATTGAGGCAGTAGTCGAACGCAAGCAACTCTTGGGTCGTGAGGTGTGGTGGCGGCGAAGGGCGGCGGCCGGTGCCGGAACCTGCGAGCAAGCGGTGCCGATTCAATGTGGCGTCGTCCATCAGAAGGCTGCGGACGTGAGGAAATTCGGCACGCAACGAAGAGAGGATCTCGAATCCCTCGACGTCGAGGTCGCCCCAGTACGTGACTGGGACGGTCGCCAGCCAGCGCACGGAATGCAATTCCGACACGGCGCGGCCCAGGGCGCCGAGGCCGATCGTCCGCCGCCGCGGGGGCAGCGTCAGCAAATTGACCTTGTTTTCGACGATGACGACCTCGGCCACGCCCACCGGAAGCGCCGCCAGTGCGCTCAAAGGCAGCGACAACTCAGGCCAGGGGATGTTCAGCTCGCATTGCAAGTCAGGATCGAGTAACCGAAGGACGACGTG
>JAIOPX010000378.1 GCA_021413705.1 Planctomycetota bacterium
TCACCGACATCCCGGACGGGATCATCGGGAGTACGTGCTGCACGTAAGGCGTTTCCACGTCGAGGACGTACGGGCCCTTGGAATTGATCATTTTTTCCAGTGCTGGCACGAGATCTTCCTTGCGGCTGACCGTCGCCGCGCCGCAGCCGAAGCCTTTGGCGATCGAAACGAAATCGGGATAACGCTCGGTGGCAAAATTGCCCTGGCCTTTCCCGGTCGCTTCCGCGTGGTGGATCGGGCCGAGATAGGTATGCGCCCGATTGCCATCCATGAAGCGGTCTTCCCACTGCACGACCATGCCCAGGTGCTGGTTGTTCAGCAGCAATACCTTGACCGGCAACTCCTCGCAACAGGCTGTTGCCAATTCCTGGACATTCATCAAGAAGCTGCCGTCGCCGTCGATATCGACCACGAGCTTATTGGGAAACGCGGCCTGCGCGCCCAGTGCCGCCGGCAGTCCAAAACCCATCGTCCCCAGGCCGCTGGAGGACTCGAACGTGCGCGGATGTTGGAACCGATAGAACTGAGCGGCCCACATCTGATGCTGGCCCACCCCGACGGTGATAATCGTGTCGCGGTCCTGCGTCAGTCGCGAGAGTTCGGCGATGGCGTGCTGCGCCAGGATGCCGGGAAACTGCCGATCGTACTTAAAGGGCTCTTCTTTCTTCCACTTGGCGCATTGCTTCTGCCACGCTTCGATGTCCTCGGGGGCTTCGACGATGCGACACAGCTCAGCCAAAAACGGCTTCACATCGCTGCAGATCGGCACATGTGCCACCTTGTTCTTATTCAATTCCGAGGCGTCGATATCGACATGGATGATCTTGGCGTGCTTGGCGAACTCCGAGAGCTTGCCGGTGACGCGGTCGTCGAACCGGACGCCCAGCGCCAGCACGAGGTCGGCCTCGTTGATTGCGTAATTGGCATACACGCTACCGTGCATTCCGAGCATGTCGAGCGACAGTGGATCGTCGTTGGGAAACGCGCCGAGCCCCATGACCGTCATGGTCACGGGGATACCCGTTTCGTGAGCCAACTCGCGCAGTTCGTCGCTGGCATTGCCTGAAATGATGCCGCCGCCGGCGTAGATGATCGGACGCCGGGCCAGCTTGATGGCCGCGGCCACTTGACGCACTTGTTCCGGCTTGGCAACCGGGCGGGACGCGCGATAGCCGGGCAGATTCAGCGGCGCGTCCCAGTCGGGCACGAGCCGCGCTTCCTGCACGTCCTTCGGCACATCGACCAAAACCGGGCCGGGTCGGCCAGTGGTGGCAATGTGAAACGCTTCCTTCATCACGCGAGCCAGGTCTTCGACCTTCGTTACCAAATAGTGGTGCTTGGTGATGCCGCGGCAAACCTCGACGATCGGCGTTTCCTGAAACGCATCGGTGCCGATGACGTTGGTTTTGACCTGCCCCGTGATGGCGATCAAGGGAATACTGTCGAGCTTGGCGTCGGCGATCGCGGTCACCAGGTTCGTGGCCCCGGGACCGCTGGTTGCCATGCACACGCCCGGCTTGCCGCTCGCCCTGGCATAGCCTTGGGCGGCGAAAGATCCCCCCTGTTCGTGGCGCGGGAGAATGGTGCGCAGGCGATCGCGATAGCGGGTCAGCGCCTGATGCAGCGGCATGCTGGCCCCGCCAGGGTAGGCAAAGATTACCTCGACCCCATGCCGGACCAGTGACTCCACCAGGATGTCAGCCCCCAGCATCATTCGCGTATCGGTCGAAGTTTTCGTCGTCGTAGCCATATCGCTTCCGTTGAGGCGAGGGCGGGGATCCCGGCGCGCCGGGATCGGCCTCGCATTTTCGAGTGAGTGGCCGCGGAGACATCTCGCGCGGCAAACACTCTAGCTTACGCCACTCTGGCCTAACGATCAACGCCTGCTTTTGGCTTCATCCAGCCACAAAACTAGCTCGCCACCCCGTGCTTTTCCGGCTCTTTCGAGGAGGAGGAAGAACTAGGGTGCCAGCACTTCTGCGTCCGCCAATTCCGGCTTCCAGCGTCGGCCAGCCAGGGTGGGCTCAAAATTGTCATGGCCGCCGAGACGGGCAATCTGCCTCATGACGTGCAAGATCAATTCCGCTTGCAAAGCGGGCGTCAGAGGCTGGTCGAAATAGGGAGACAGGTCGATCGGTCGGCCGACGGTCAGGCGAACGTTCGCCGACATGAGAAAGCAGCCCCAGACTGTGCCATCGTAAGGGGCACCCTCTATATAGCAGGGGACGATCGGCACCCTGGCTTTCAGCGCCACCAGGATCGCGCCGGGACGGGCGGGGAGCAGCACGGCCGGCGTATCGTTGATTCGCCCCTCCGGCAACATACCCACCAGGTGCCCCTCGGCAGCGTAGCGAATGGCTGCTCGCGTCGATGCGGTGTCCACCCCTCCGCGGCGCGTAGGGATAGCCTGCATGAAACGGAGTAGCCAACCTGCCAGTGGCACTGGAAAATACTCGGCGGCCACCATCCAGTGAACCATGCGTTCGCTGGCCAGTTGGATGAACCAGGGGTCGATCGATGCGCGGTGATTGCAGACGATCACGCCACCCTGGCTTAGGGGCAAGTCCACATGGCCACGCACTTCAGTGCGCCACAGTATTCGCGTTATTACCCGGTTGATAAAATACAATCCGGTTTGGACTGGGCCGTAGATGCTGCGTCGCAGCGTCGTGACAATCCAGATGACCAAGGCGAGCAGCAATGCGGCCAGTACAATCAGGGTCATGAGTCGATCGTTGGCCTGCACGCGGGAATCGTCCTGGGAGTCGGTGGCGAGAGGGAAAGGTCGAATGTTGACAGCCAGCGGGGAAAAGTCAAGTGGCACGGGAAAACTCGGCGTTATCAGCGACACGCATGGGCAGACGGAATTTCTCCTGCCGGCGATCGAGATTCTCGCGTCGCAGCAGGTTGATGTGGTGCTGCACTGCGGTGATATCGGTTCCACGCAGATCGTGCGATTGCTCTCGCGCTGGCCGACCCACTATGTCCTGGGTAACTGCGACTACGACCGGGATGCGCCGAAGCTGACGGCGGCGATGGAGGGATTGGGGCATACGTTGCACGGCCGCTTTGCCGACCTGACGCTGGGAGGCCGGCGTATTGCGCTGCTGCATGGCGACGACACGCAACGGCTGTTGGAGGTGGTCGAAGAAGGAGAGTTCGATCTGGTCTGCTCGGGGCACACGCATGTGGCAGCCTGTCAGCGCCGCGGCCGGACGGTGGTACTCAATCCCGGCGCGCTGTTTCGAGCCAATCCGCACACGATCGCCATCGTGGATTTGGCGGATATGAAGGTGACACCGATGGTGGTGTCATAGTATCCAGCACGCTGAAGCGTGATGATTCGCCTCACGCGGAGCGTGAGGAGTACTATCAGCCAGCCAATCGCGTGATGCGGTTCAACGGCAGAGTCATCTCTTCCTCAACGTGATGATATTCCATCACGTAGGCATCCTCGGGCGTGTCGTCGTAATACTCGCGCATTACGTTCACGGCTCGGAACCCACTGTTGCGAAAGAAAAGCTGCGCGGCGAGGTTCGTCTCGCGGACTTCCAACTGCACCCGGCTGCGCCGTTGGGAAGAGAGTTTGCTCAGCAGCTTGGCCACCATCTGATAGCCGATGCCATGCCGCCGCATCGATTCGGACACGGCGAAATTGAGAATGTGCAGCCGCGTTTTATGAAGTTCGTAAATCATGAAACCCACGACTTGGTCGTCGTGCTCGGCCACCATGCCGATGCAGTTGCGCTGCCGCAGACAGCGAATGAAGTCCTCTTCGAACCAGGGAAACTCAAAGCTGGTGTTCTCGATGGCCAGAACTTCGGCCATGTCGCGCCGAATCATCCAGCGAATGTGAACGGCCACGTCCTGCTTCTGTATGGGATTCATTCTCTGGGGCCTCCTTCCATGTCGGCCAAAATTATCGCCGGTCAATTGTTGATTGGTCCAGCGCTGTCAGGGTCGCGTAACGGTATCACAACGCTGCGAATGTGCCAAGCCGAAATGCTGCCGATGCGGCGCACGAAAAGAACAGGGGGCTCACGCCCCCCGCTCGCCTGATTTCCGCTCCCCAAGGCGCCAGGCAGCCACCAAGGCCAGGACTGCTAGCATCAGTCCCCACAGACCGGGAGACAGCAGAAACCAGGCCAGGAGCCCGGCCAATGCCGCCAGTGCGTAGCGTCCGCGCCAAGCCCAGACAGCAAACTGCGGACTGAAACGGGGCCATAACAGCATGCCTATCGCGCCGCACAACAGGGCAGAGAGAAGGAGTCGCGTGGTCAAATCGCTGGAAACGACGGACTTCTTTTCTATCCGCAGTTCCGGCAGCGGCCCGGCAGCGGTCAGGCGCAGCGGCGTGGGGTTTCCCTCGGGACGCGACCACCGCCACAGTGCGGTCCCGGGCTGCGCGGGCACAGCTGCATGGACCGCGCGATCCAACACGTCGAGCGCATGCAAGCGCTGGGCAATTTGCTCTTGCTGCCGTCGATGGTCGTGCAATCGTGCGGCTAGGGCTTCGGCATCCGCCGCGGATACGGGACGATTTCGTCCGATGTCGCGCGAGGTGTCATGCATGTCGAACGCCCAGGGCTCAAACCAGCGGGCGAGAATCTCCGCCGATTCGTCGGCGCTGGCTTCACCCAGCATGGTGCTGATGCTTTCGAGTCGCTGCCATTGCTGGCCCAACGCGCTGGCCGGCGTTCCGGTCGAGGGCTTGGCCGCCAGCGAAGCTCCGCGGGGAGCGTACACCGTCCAAAGAGTTTGGATCACTTCCATCGGGCCGCCGCGCGCCGCGATCCACGGCACCGATAAGAGTTGGCCCCGCTGTTGGGCGACTGCCCCTTGGAACAGAACCTCAACCCTCTGTGGCAATTGGTTCGATATCAGGTTCATTTCCCAGTGGTTCTCTTCCAAGGGCGTGAGCGCCGTGGGGAGTGAACCCACCGAGACCCGAATCGGCCGCACGCCCGCTGGCAGGACCAGAATGCACTGCCCCAGTCCGGCGGGCTCCAGATCGAACGTGACCACTCCGGTTCCCATCCCGGCATCGTCCAGCGTAAGCCGCACGTCGGCCAGACGGATTCGCGGAGCACGCTCGATCTTCTCCACGGAGGCCAAGGCGGCCTGGAATCGGGGTCCCGCGACGCGATAAGTGCTGACGGACTGCGTTGCCACCGGCGGTGAATCGCCATCGTGCGGCAGCTCTTGCCGCTCCAGACCGCGGAGTTCCCACTCGACGCGCTCTTGCTCGACCTGCTTGGGCAGCACGACATACTGAGCCACCTGCGCCACCTCGATGGGCTCCACCAGGGGAGCCGTCACACGCTGCCCGGAAGCAAATACCAGCGAGCCCGAGACGGTCAGCCGCAGCCGATCCCGCACTGCTTCGCGCGGGCGAATGACAAGCTGCCGTTGCCGTTGGCCAGGAACCTCCACGATGGTGAAAGGTTCCTCGGGTGAGATCGAAAGCGGTCCGCGCAGGGAGGCCGGCAACAAGAATCGGATCGTGTCCACGGCCCCATCGCGAACGTGCAATCGGAAGTCGATCGTTGCCTGCCAGACGCCATCCTTGCGCGAGAGAGTCAAAATCTGCGTTGCTTCGCTATGCGGCGGTGCGGGACGAATCTTGAAAATGGTCGCAGCCTGGAGATTGACCAGACGATAGGTTCCCAGCGGACGCCCGAACCAGCGAGGAACCCTGTCTGCCAATCGCAGCAGCTCCGTGGTCGGTTCGCTGAGTTCATGCACGGCTTCAGCGTCCACAGGCTGCACATCCACGCCAGGGCGGCGATAGACGGCCAGGTCTAAACTCTGCTGCCGGCAATCTTCAAGCTGAAATTGCGGCGCCGGAACTCGGGACTCCGCCAGCGGCCAGTTTCCACGCACTGCCAACCGCTGACTACCCGTGACCGGTTGCGCGAGAAAAATCGTCAGGACTCCGTCCAATTGCGACCAATGCTCGACGCAATCCTCGCCGTCCGGTTCCTGCGTAAGTTCGGCTCGGGTGACGACCACTCCCTTCGGCACGCGGAGCCGATACTGAAAACGAGATCCGGCAGTCGTTTCCAAGAGCGCCACATAGCGGAACTCGGCTGAGTTTGCCGAGAGACTCAAAGCCAGAGTTTGCTCCGCCGTCGTCTGGGGAGCGTGAGGCTCGGTGGTGATGCTCCACGACGAGTCACCGCGCGGCAGTCGATAGACCAGGTCGGGTACGACGCGGCCAATCGGCCACTGCGTGGCGAGTTCCGCGGGTGTAGCCACCACCAACTCGCCAGACCGGGGAGTCTCGAACGCCAGGGACTTGTCCACAACCACGGCCAGCCAACTGCGGACGGCGCCCGTGTTGATGGGCGTCACGCGCGGCAGGCGGAGCCGTCCCAGGCCGGAGGCGTCCAGCCACAACAATGCCAGCGAAACTTCTTCATCCGCGGCGAAACCGTGAGCCGACTCCAATTCGATGGTCTGAGGGACGCCGGGCAGAACACGAGCTTCGATGGCGCCGGCCGAGGAACTCTTGGCGCTTAAGAAGCGGAGGCTGGGGTCCACCTGAACTTGAATCTTCTGCCTCCGGCCTTCAAATCCCTGCGGCTTGATTCGTGCGTCGAGCGTCACGGATCCTGGAGCAATTTTGAGCCACAGCAACTGCTCGACACGAACATCCGCTTCGGCTTGAGCCTGCGCTTGCGGCCAACGAACGGCCAGTTTGTTTGCACCGCCGAGTTGAGCGGTCAACCTGGGAGGATCCGATGTGACATGGACGGCCCCCAACGCCGTAGGAATCTCGATCGCCGGCGCGGATGATGGAAGCGAAAGATCGAGAGAGGCCATGGGAAGCGCCGCCGTGGAGATTTCGATGCCGGCCGGATCGGTTTCCGGCGATAGTGGTTTGAGCATCAACTCGATGCGATGCTGGCCTGCCTCAGCCACGTCGATCAATAATCCTTGCCCACGCTGATCCCATACCGGCTCGATCGTTCGTCCATCGAGCGTCGCGCCGGACGGCAACAGGGATACGGAGTCGCGTCCCAACGAAAATCGGATCTGAGTCTGCCGTCCGAACACTTCAACATCGTAGCTGGCTTTCAACTCGCTCATTTGCAATCGCGTCTGTGCTACATTCCACTCCATCCGGCCGCGGTATTGCACGCCGGTCGTCAGCCAGTCCCGGCGCGTCGGGGTTCGTTTGGCCGCTCGTTCGCTCAGCGCCCGGTAGAATTCCAGAGGAACGTACCAGGTGTCGCCGCTCGGTTTGCGATCTTTGTCGATCGGCACCAGGATCGTGTAGACCCCGGCGTCCTTGCGCTGGGCTGGTTGCGGATCGTCTGCCTGGAGCACTACATGCGGCAAAGACACCAGCAAGCCCACCAACCACAGCAACAACCCGCGCCGGACTGAAGAGCCGGCGGCGGAAGGCTTTTGCACTCGGGCTTGTGAATCGACGGCCAGTTGAGTGAGTGTACTGGGAATCGCTCCCTGGGATGTTGGTTTCCACGATTCGCTTGATGGGTGTTCGACGATCGCGGTTTGCCAGCGCGGTCCACCGGGAACCAGCGCGGTCATGAGGGCAGCGGTCGCCACACCCATAAACACGATCGTCAGCGCGGGCGCTACCAGCGCTGGCGCCACCAGCGCCGCGAGAGCCAACGAGCCCAACAACAGACTCCAGCCGCGCACACTGCGAGGAAAAAGCCACCACAGTCCAAATGCCGTAAGCAGAAAGATTGACCAACCGGCCGCAATCCACAGCGGCTCGCGTATCACAACAACCACCGGTGCCCTGGCTCCTCCAAGCGAGATGCGATTGGCGGTCCAACCGGTCCAGGAGCGATCAGCCTGTCCCCCGCTGGTGTCAGATGGCCAAGGCAATGGCGCATCCACGGTCTGGCGAATCGGTTGCTGCTGCTCCCCCGAAGTCTGAGCAGGACCGACGAGCCCTTGCCAATCGGCGGCACGTAGCGGATTGAAGACAGGCTCTCCCGAGCGACGAGCCAGCGGTCCCGCCAAACGGGATAGCCAACTTGAGGTGGAACCGTCTGCGGCCCCCAGGTCACTGCCCCTCAGGTCATTGCCGAGGATGCGATAGCCTGGAGGAGTCCAGGCGGTCCCCTCCCAACTCAGGACGTCGATATCCAACGTCGGCAGCACCGGAGTCAATCGCGCCCAAGACCCCCATTCGGAACCGAGCGACACATAATCCAATCCGATGGTCAGAAATCGCCGCTCAGCAGCCAGCTCGACGAGCGCTCCCTGCCGGCTTTCTCCCCCATCGCGACGAACGGCAACGCCATCAACGGTCACTTGCTCGAGAGAGGCTCCCGGCGGAAGATCGACGCGAATCTGTCGGCGGCCTCGATTCTCCAAATGCATCACCACATGATGAACTGCTCGGCCGTCCGCGTTGCAGCGGACTTCATAGCTCGCCTTCCAAGCGACGGCGCCGGGCGACAGGGTGCCTGGTTTCGGTCGTGTCAGCAGCAGCATCGATTGCGGCAACACTGCGTCCCGATCCGGGTCGTAGCGATATGACGCACAGGCCGTGTTGAGCCGCTCCGGCGCCGCGCTTTCCGTCGGAATCGGCAACAGTCGCAGGTTATCGACTTGCAGCGGTTCACCCGCCTCACTGCGAACGGTGATCATGCCATGTTGCTCGGACACCGGTGAAACGGCCATCAGCGTAGCTTCGGCGGCGCCTTGAAGCGGCAAGGTGCGCCGCGCAAGCAGCGAAAAAGGAGCCGTATGGGTACTATCCAACACAATCTCCCAGGTCTCACCGCTGGAATAACCCGCTTCGCGCTGCTGAACGTCGGTCAGCCGGCGCGGCGCCAGACGAGCCGCTTCATCACCCACTAACGACCATTGAAAGGGCTGAGAACGGACTTGGGTAACATGAACCAGCAACCGATCCAATCCGCCGGAATCAGGGCGGCAGGCAATGCGGGCCGATTCCTCGAGCAGTCCGTCGCGAACATGAAGGGTTACATGGATGTCGGCCGCGTGTTCGGCCGCTTGACGAACTAGAGAGAGCTGCAAGCGGCCGGCGCCATGGTCATCGCGCCCCTGGTCAGCACGGTAAAGCAGCTCGGGCGATTTGGAGCCAAAGCGCGCCACGGTGAGCGGATCTAACTTGGTAATGTCGAGCCGTGTGAGATCCTCATCACCGCGCACTTGAAGCTGGTGGGGCTTGGTAGCGCTCAGCCCGAACCATCGTTGCTGTCGGGCCGCGCCCTCCACCGTAAGCATCTGCAACGTCGTGTGAGGAATCGCGCCAGCCAGCGCCGATTCGGCCAATCGTCCGCTGACCGAAATGCGCAAGGGCCGTTTGGGAGTGACCGCGCGAGAAAAACGAACCTGCAAATAGGTCTGTCCGCCGCGCTTGGCGGTGGTCCAATGCTCCAGGCCGCCGACAGGTTCCGACTCGACCTGTTCAATCTGCCAATGCGGCATGACGAGTGCGCTGAGCCCAAAACACTCAGACTCGGTTACTTCGCAATCGGCAACCCAGCGGCCCCGGGTTTCGCGCGGCGTAAGCTCGAGCGAAGTGGCGGAGGCGATCGACAGCAGCGGTTCCGGCCGATCGACTCGAACCTCGATCCGGGCATCGGGAGTAAAGCATTGCAGCGAGAGCGATTGGCCCGCGGCGCCGGCCAACGGCTCGATCTTCGATTGCCGGCAACCTGTCAAAGCCAGTTCTTGGAGCGACAAGGGGCGCGGAACCAGGAGCGTGACGGAGGCATCCTGCCAGAACACATCCCGCGGGCTGAGTGTCGGAAGCGTCAGCCGCTCCCCCAATCGAAGCGGCGCTACAGCTCGCAAGTGGACTACCCGTGAGCCTCCCGAGAGAGGTTCGGGAAACTCCAAGGACACCTGTTCCGGCAGATTGGCTCGCGATGGACGCCGCGACCAGGTGAGGGCGACATCTCCCATCCGGGCATCGAGCAAATGCAGACCGGCTCCGAGTTCCACGTCCAGATGATCCAGCGGACGTACACCAAGATCAAGCGTCAGCCGCGAAGTCAGTTCCAATCCACGCGGAGAGAAATCGTAGACCAGATTCTGCCGCACCACAGCCTGGGGCAGCGTTTGATCTTCCGCAGCGTGTACTAACAACAATCGCGTGGAAGACCGAGCCCCCAACTCAATCTGCCAGATTCTCGTCTCCTTCTTCGCCTCCTTCGGCGCACCCGGCAGTTCGCTGACGCTTCCAGATTCAATCCACGGCATCAGCGTACGGGGGAGTTCCAAGCTCAACCGGCTACTGGGTACCGCGGGCAAGGCGAGCATGAAACTCCAGTCGCCATTTTCTTCCCGTCGTCCGCGCAGACTCCAAGTGGCTCGCATCGTGCCCCGCTGCGCCACCACCAGCCGCAGGACTCCTTCAGGATCGACTCCCACAACAGCCGGTTTGGATTTCAAATCGCCCAACCACTCCGGCTCGCTCAGCGCCACCCCGCAAGGCGTCAGTGGAACGTGCAATGGATCCTGTGCATCGTGCCGGACATCCAGCTGCATCTCGCCGGACAACAGCCCCTCGGCCGTCAACCGCGCCGAATAGCGGGCGGCCACCAGTCGGCCCGAAGCGGGGGCGCCGGCGTCATCCGATCGCTCTGTTGCCGCGGAGAGTAGACGCTCGAGTTCCGCGGCCTTCACCGGCACATAGCGCGTTGCACCGCGCGGCCACTGATCTACCTGCTCGGCTGGCACAAACACCCGGCGGAACGTCAGCGGCGTAGTCGCCGCGTCATGCTTCCCGGCAGGATCCGCACCCCAGAGCGTGGCCCGGGGCAGCCAACAGGCGCCGATCACGACCAGTCCGAGGGAAATCCAACGTGCCAGTTTCATGCCAGCGGTTTTTCCTTAATTGACTGCCGCCTTAGTTGAACCTGATGTGTTCTTTGCCGCCGGCAAACTGCGCGCGTTCCCAGTCGAGCCCGTGGAGGCCGCTGAAGGCTGATAGAGAAACTCCGTGGAGGAGTTGCCCGAATTGGAAACGGGAGCACTTCGAACAACCGCAGGGGGCGCGATGCCAAACCATCGCTGCAACAGCGCCACCAACACGACCAGGCCCAAGCCCAGCGTGGCCGCCTGACACAGCACTATCGCGGGTTCGGGATAGAGCAAACACAGGCCAACCAGTACGATCACGGCACTAAAAACCACACTGGGACGCCGCAGTTGTCGGAAATAGATCCACAACAAACCGAGGCCAAGCACGCCACCAGCAGCCAATAGCACCAGCGCCGCGCGGGGAACGATGGGAAGCAGATAGGTATCTCCCGCCTTCGACACGCTCAACAAATAGCGTTGTGCCGCCACCGGCGCCAGCGAATCTTCCTCGGGCACGCCAACCCACGCGGCCAGTTCGCGCTCGTCGAGCAGCGAATGCCGCTGCCAGGCCCAACCTTGGTTGCGCCACTGGTATTCGGCGGTTGTCGACGCGGGCGCAGCCAGCAGGTGTTCGTCCGGGGGCAACACCAATTGCCAATACATTTTCTGCACCCAAGTGCCGTCGGGAAACCGCGGCAGCGCGACACGCCGCAGCCAGCCCCCATCACCGGACTTGGGAGCAACATAACGAAGCATCAGTCGGTGAGAACCCCCTTCCACCGCCGGCAGACTCACCACCAATGACCCCGCGGCATTCACCACGGGTGGGGCCGGTTTGCCGTCGATCCAGATCTCGCTGGCGGCCCCTTCGGCGCCGTCCGGCAGTTCCACCAACACTCGATCTTCCCGGCTGCTGAGCAGATACACAGCTTGATCGTGTCGTGCGTCGCCAGAGAACCACGATTGCACCCAGCCGCGATGGATTACGATGCCTGCTGAGGCGGGCCTCGTCGGCGTGCCGACGATCAGCGATGCGCGAGTCACAGCGCCGCTGGCCTGATAGCGCCTGCCGCGGTCTTCACGCGGAACACCGCGCGTTTCGTCCGCTTGCGGCCAGGCGCGATCGACGAGTTCGGCCGTGGCGCCCAATACCGGTTCGACGATCAAATCGTTGCGGCGAACGGTCGTTTCGGCGGGCATGACCAGCGGCAGCGACAACTCGCTATTCTCGTCAGACGAAGCGGGGCTTACGGGCACCTGATAGTCGATGTGCAACAAGACATCCCCTATCCGCGGCTTGGGAAGGGGCAGGCGGAGGTCCACGGTATCGGCCGGGTCATCGCCAGGTCCACTCTTGCGAACGTCCAATGGCACTAAGAGTGCGCCGTCGAGCCTAATCTTCAATACACCCGGCTCGGCCAACTCGCGAGGAACTTGGATCGACAGCCACTCGACGGCTTCATAGGCAATGTTGAAATCGAGCGTCTGCTGCACACGCAGAGAGCGCTGCGACATCCGCACCCGGCTCACAACGTCGGCCGTCACAGTACGCGTATGCACCTGCACGTCGGCCACCAGCTTGGCATCAAGATTCTCGGCGCGGTAAAAAAACGGCGATTGCATCCGCGGCGGCAACTCGATCGATGGCAACACCGGCAGAGCCGCCAGCCCCACGAGAGCTTCGCTACGCGGAGTGAGTTGCACGTTATCGTCGGCCACGATGACTATCGTCGCTGGCGCGACATTGTCCACCCGTGCGCGGGGAAAACCAGTCGTGAGAGCTCCGTCGGCGATCTTCAAGCGGCGGCGGGCATTCAGCGTGATCTCAAATTCTCCCTTCAGCGGAGCCAGGAGAGGAACTTTCAAGAATCCTCCCGCCACGGGAAGGATGCGCGCCTGATCGACACGGCTGGCCGGCCCGACGGCTCCCTCTTCCAGTTCCCAACCTGCCAGGTCGATCGGCAACTCGAAAATCTTGGCCCCGCTCACGCGGCACTTCAGTCGGGCGTCCAGCTTCAGGAGCGCCTCGCCCGCGGGCGCTTCGGCGGAGACGCTGACCACGTATTGCGGCTCTACGGAGATCCGCGTGACGGGAGGCGCGACGCGGGCCGAAAGCAGATAGGGCTGGCCCGAGTACTCGAAGGCGGCCGTCAGATCGCTGCTGGGTAGCGTGGATGGAACGCTGTCAACGCGACGTACATTGACCGAGTCCTGCCAGAAGAGATGCCAGTCGCCCATCACTTGCACGGCGATATTTCCCCAATGGCGCGCGGCGCCTTCGACCTCGAAGGTCGCCATATCTAAAAACGCCTGCGGACCGGAAACGTCGTACGACTGCTCGCACACGAATTGCACATTGAGCGTTCCGCGAATCTTCTTCTCCGCTTGAATCTCGATCACCGGGCGGCCCTGGGTGCGCTGGGAGCCTACTTCCACGGTCTTGATGGTGTAGCCCGTGGCGGATCCGTTGGGAACGAGACGCGCCCCGCGCGGCAGGCGGACACGGACACGCTCGATTTCACCACCCAAGCTGCGGATGGCCAACTGCGCCTGGGTGCGAATCGCGCCCCGTTCGATGCGCACCAGATGCGCCCCTTCAGCCTCCAAAAGCCGCGCTCGAGACGACAATTGCTGGTCGGGTGGATGCCACGACAGCCGCAATTCACCCCCCAGCCCCAACACGGTCAGCTCACTCCCATTTTGCACGGCGACCGGAGGCAAGAGCGTGGCGCCTGCCGACACTTGGGCTTCCGCGTTAGAGACCGGAACTTGCAATTTCAATTGCGCGGGTGCCACGCGCGGCAGATTCCAAGTGAGTTGCTGGTCGCCGCCGATGCTCTTCAGCGGCAAGAGCAAGTTGAACGTCAACACGAGTGGTTCTTCGCCCACGCCGCGCAGCCAAGCTACATAACCATCTTGAGCCGGCTGGTACTCGAGAATCAGGTTCCCACGGCTCGTCTTCGCCGGTTCAGCCAGGATGGCGCTGTTCATCTGCAACGGCACGCGCACCCAGCGATCCTGAGGTTGCCGGACCACTTGGACCGTAATCTCCACGGTTAATCGCGCATGAGTTCCATTGGCGTTGCCATGCGCCGTCAGCCGTTGCAGGCTGTAGGCCGGCGCCTGCCCCGGCGCGTCCTGCTGCTCGATCAAGCGGCGAAAATCTTCGAGAGTCCAACCCGGCACCGGCCGCAGTTTGCCATTTTCATCCGGCAAGTAATAAACATCCGGCCCCACATCCTCCACCGCCCCCATAGCCCCGGGCTCTGCCCGGGGGTTCTCTCTCTCAGCCCGGGGGTTCCCCGCCCGAGTATTCTCTTCTCGCTCCGACCGCGGTTTGCCTGCCGGCTCCGCCCGAGGCTTGCCCTCCACCGCCGGCCGCCCCTTCTCAGCAGCCCGCGTCTTCTCAGCAGCCCGCGACGGCGCACTCCCCTCCGTCACCGGCTTGCTCTTCGCAGTGCCCAACGGTTCGCGAGGCGTTTGCGCCCCGACCTTCCCCGTTGCGAGCATCAGTCCCAAACTGCCAATCGCACAGACTGCCCAAACCCACGACCAATTCACCACGCATCGCCTCGCCCCCTGCCGTGGCTGCGATGTCGGATTCCAAGCTGAGCAAACGATGAAGTCCATCGGCACGAACCGATCCAGTGCGGCAGCGGGCAACGATATAACCTTCGGCCAGCACGGCGGTTCCGGACAGCCGTGGGCACAAGCGATGGGGCGATCCTCCCATTCTAGTTACTCCCCCACCCTAACCATAGCGTTTCTACCCACGTTTTACCGAGAATGTGGGGGGGGCAGCCTCCAGATCGGCGCCCTTTGGAGGATCGATCGCCGTACCCCCTCTCCAGCTGTTCGAGCAGTTTCTGGAACATGCGGGCCACCCCTTGATTCGGCTGAAATAGCTCGGCCTGCCATCGAATACGAGTCTGGTGCCCATGAAGTTGCACTAGATTCGCCCAGCGTCCGAGCCATTACTTCAAGACATGGTCGGGCTTTCGGTCGAGTGCTTGTTTACACCCTAACCATTCTTGCCAAAAGCTTGGCCGACCTGATGACAGGCCGCCTGCTCACGGGCGGGGCGGAGCGTCGTTCGTCCCTGCGCCCCGGCCGCCGAATTGCTTTTCGTATGCGGCCTTGAACGGATTGACCTTCGGCCCCACCACGTTTTCGTTCTCCAAGCACGGCAACACCTCGTCCCACCAGCGGTCGTAGGCCGCGACCAGTTGCTCCACCACGTCAGGGTGCTGCGCTGCCACATTGGTTTTCTCACCCGGGTCGGCCCGCAGGTCATACAATTCCCGCTTACGCTGATGGAAAACCAACGCCCAATGTCCATCTTGAATGCTGGCGTGGGCATATCTTGCTTCGGCGGCCTTTCCCTCGTCCCAGCGACCCACATGTGTCACGAACGTGCGCCGCGGCCAATCCGCCTGAGCATTCCTCAGCAATGGCAGCAGACTGCGCCCCGTCACCTGGTTGGTAACTTTCAGATCGAGCGGCGCTCCGGCCAACGCCGCCAGTGTCGGCAAGACATCCCAATGGCAGGTCAGCGCCGATACATCCACGCCGGCAGGAAGCGTACCCGGCCAGCGCCAAAACGATGGCACTCGCGTTCCACCTCGATATGGACTCCCCTTGGCCCCGCGCATGCCAGCGTTGAACACTTTCGCTCCCGTGGCGGTGCCGTTGTCGGTCATGAAGATTACCAGCGTGTCTTTCTCGATTCCCCATGCGTCGAGCTTCTCCAGCAGGCGGCCGACGTTGTCGTCGATGTTGGCGATCATTCCATAGAACTTTGCCACGTCCGCCGGCACTTTGCCGGCATAGGGCTTATCGGATCCGGCCGGGCAGTCTAACGGGTCATGCGGAGCATTCGGCGTAATGAGGCAAAAAAACGGCGACTTGCCTTTCACGCTTGCGATCCACTTCGTGGCTTGGTCAAAGAAGACGTCGGTGCAATAGCCGGTCGTCTTCTCGAACGTGCCGTTGTGTCGAATGGCAGGATTCAAATAACGGTTCCCTGGCGCATCGCCGCAACTGCCAAGGTACGACTGCCCAATCCCTCCGCCGCCGTGGATGAACACCTCGTCAAAGCCTCGCACCCCCGGCTGATAGGCGTCCTCGTCACCCAGGTGCCATTTCCCAAAAATGCCGGTCGCATATCCGGCCTGCTTGAGTACCTGGGACAAGGTGGTGGCCTTCAAGCTCATCCTCTCGCGTTCGAAAACGGTGTGCGTCACGCCGTTGAAGAACTCATGTCGCCCGGTCAGCAGTGCCGAGCGAGTCGGCGCGCAGGTAGGACTGACATGAAAGTCCGTCAGCCGCACGCTCTCCCTGTGCAAGCGGTCCAGATGGGGCGTCTTGAGGTGTGGATTGCCGTGGCAACCGAGGTCGCCATAACCCTGGTCGTCCGTAAGGATCAGTACGATGTTGGGCACATTCTTTTTTTGCTCGCAGGATGCTTTATTAGCCAAGCACAGGAGCGATAATGCCGCAGCGGCAGTAAGCAGGAGAGAAGTTGTCCTGGGGAGGAGGTGTGGCTTGAATCGAATACCGTCGACTAACTTTCGGGATTGTCGAGGACGCATCTCAAAACCTCCTGGCACGCAAAAGCAGATCTTCACAAGGTGTTTGCTGGCAATTACATACAATCCGCCGCCGCCTCATGCAATGGGCAGACCGACAAATTTTGTGTCTGGATTTGTTGGTTCCGGTACTTGGAAGCAGAAGCCGTTGGTGCCGGCGTCGCCGGCAGCGGGGTCTGGTTCTCTTGGGATAAGGAAGTAGAAAAAATGCGAATGCTCCAAACCTTGGTGGCGACTCTGGCGATCGTGGGCATATTGGCGGGTCCGGCTTGGGCCAAAGAAGGCAAGGGCAAGCCGAAGAAGGCCGACGCTGCCGAAACGAAGAAGGCGAAGAACGACAAGCAACCGTTGACGGCCGAGCAGAAAGCAGAGAAGGCGAAGGCCCGACAGGCGAAGCAATTTGCCAAGTTGGACGCCAATAGCGACAATTCCGTCAGTATCGAGGAGTTCAACGCAAAAAAGTTTGCCGCCCTGGACGCCAATAGCGACAAGGCGATCAGCCTCGAGGAGTTCAGCGCCCCGCACAAAAAGGCCAAGGGTGAAAAGACGAAGGGAAAGAAACACGCCGGCGGCCAGAAGAAGAATGCCTAGTCGGAAAACATCAGCCGGCACGCCGACCATCGCTGCGCGACGGTGCCCGCGTCTGGTTCTGTGCGGGTAGCCGGCGCCAAACCGGGGGCTAGCGCCCGGCGGCTGATCCCAAGTGTACAATGAGTGCCGCTCGGGGACTCCCAGGGCGGGAGTCCCCGTTGCGGCACTGAAGGGGACTGTCCCCGTGGCGCTCGGGAACGGACGAAATGAGCAGT
This sequence comes from Planctomycetota bacterium, assembly GCA_021413705.1. Taxonomy (GTDB): domain Bacteria; phylum Planctomycetota; class Planctomycetia; order Pirellulales; family UBA7805; genus JAIOPX01. The sequence goes on from JAIOPX010000378.1 coordinate 17,216, forward strand.
TCTTCGCTGATCAAGCAGTTGCTGCAACACCAAGGGGACTTCATGGCCTACCTGATGGCGATGGTCCGCGACCTGCACGCCGCAGAGGACATTTTCCAGAACGCGGCCGTCGTGGTGATTGAGTATCCCCAGCCAGAGGAAATTCGGGACTTTCGCGCTTGGGGCAAAGAAATCATGCGCCGTCAGGCCCTGACTTATCTTCGTGAGAAGGGACGGACGGCCAGGCACATGTCTCCCTTGGAGCCAGACCTGCTTCAGCAGATCGACCGCTCCTTTGACGAGGACACGACCGACGCCATCCAAAGGGAGCGCGAGCTCGACGCGCTGCGGGAATGCTCGGGCAAGCTACCCGAACCCCAGCGAACGATGGTGACGATGCGCTATCAGCGTCGCATATCGTTTGAAGAAATCGGCGCGGCGCTGGGCAAGACGGCTGGCGCCATTCAGCGGGCCCTCTCGCGATCGCGAAAGGCGCTGCACGATTGTGTACAATCCAGGCTGGCCCAACCCAAGTTTGCCCCATCCAAGTTATCAACGTCCGACGAGATGACACCATGAACGGCGAACTGGAAGACCTGATCGCGCGGCATTTCGACGGCCATCTCGACGCCGCTGGGCAACAGCGGCTGGCCGAACTGTTGGCAGCTTCGGCCGAGGCTCGACAGACATTTGCCCGCTATTTGCGCCTGGAAGGGGGGGCGATCAAGCTGGCTTCCGTTTCGCAGTTGGGCCAGCCCTCTGCGGAGGAGCCGCTGGATGTGCCGGATGAACAAACTCCACCCGAGGTCGAGCAACCTTCTCCCTCTTCGTTGCCAAATCAATCGCGTCCCCGCTGGGATCGGGTCGCGTGGCTGGCTGCCGCCGCAAGTTTGCTCGTGGCGGTACTCCTGAGCCAGTGGATGATTCAAGCACCCCAGCAGCAGCAAGTTGCCCATGCCGAGGCAGTCGCTGAGCTGAACCGGCTGTCGGAAAATTGGTTGCAACTCCAGGAAGAGCCGTTGATCGAAGAGCCAGCGTCCGCGGATGCTGCACTTCCTGATCCGTCTTTTTCCGCGATGGACGGTGGGAGTGAGCCAGAGTTGGTGGAGCCTGAACCCGAGGCGGATTCCGTCGCACCTCCTTCCTGGATGATCGCGGCGATGGCGGATCTGGCGATCGACAAATCCAACCCGGACGAAGAATAAATGGTACGCAGTTTATCCAGCGCGATAACCTTGCTAGTTCTCATGCTCGCGATCTGCGGGTCTCGGGCGATCTCTGCACAAGCAGAAGCTGCGCCGCACCCCATGCCTGCCGCCCAGCCGTCTGCGGAAGCGGAGCCGCCCACGGAAGTGGAGCCGCCACAGCACAAGGCCGGGAAACACAAGAAGGCCGATGCCCCGGATAATAAGGAAGCCCGGGAGAAACGTGTCGTCGCTTTCGTTCAGCAACAGAATCCAGAGTTGGCCAAGCTGCTGGCCCATCTCAAGAAACACAAGCCGCAGCAGTATGACGAAGCGGTGCGAGAGCTCGCCCGCACGGTTACCTTCCTGACGAACGCCAAAGCCAAGGATGGTCGTTTGTATGATTTGCAGTTGCGTGCCTGGCAGGCGAAGACCAGGGTGCAATTGCTCGCCGCTCAATCCATGGCCGGCAAAAAAGAGGGGCAGGAAGCAAAGCTGCGCGAGGCGATCCATAAGGAGCTTAAAGTGAAGGCCGATGAACTGGCTTACCGACGGGAAAGGTCCATGGCCTGGTACGACCGGCAGATCGAAAACATTCAAGAGGATCGAGAGAAGCTCGTCGAAACGCGACTAAACAAATTGCTCAGCGCTCCACAAAAAGATGGTCAGAAGAAGACAAAAAAGCCGCGCAAGCGAAATGAGGCTGGCGATACAACGCCGGGTAAGGCGGACAAATAAATGTAGCATGGGCTTCCAAGCCCGTGACCTCCATAGCCCCGGGCTCTGCCTGGGGGCACACGGGCGCTGGGCGCCGAAGATATCGAACGGGAATTGGGCGGACTGACCGCCGAAAAGAAATTCCGCGCTTCCCAGCACGTCACCAAGCCGCTTCCCAAGTAGGATGGGCTTCCCAGCCCGTCACCGTGGAAAATAGGATATGGGACGGGCTGGGAAGCCCATCCTAGCATTCCTGAATCCCGCACCCCCAAAAACCGCCGCGCATGAAATGTGAAATGCCAAGGTTCCGAGTCTGTTTTTCAATTGCGTCACTGGCGGCAATCGCGCTGGCCAGCGGCTTCGCGCTGGCGGCCGACAAGCCCGCGACGGCGGATTTCATCGTCTCCGCGCCGCCGGCCGAGCTGAAGCTCGACCCGTTTTACAAAAAATACACCAGCGCCGGCGGGTACCCGATTGTGGCTTCGCAGCGCGTGAGCGACTACGCGCTCAAGGAGGCGGCCTACTGGGTCAACGTGATGCTCGCCGAGCGGCCGGACGTGCGCCAGGCCATGATTGCCAGCGGCTCGCGGATGATCGTGATGGCGCACGACGAATTTTCGACCGACATCCCCGAGTATGCGCACCTGAAGCCCAAAGACTATTGGGATGCCCGGGCGCGCGGCATGGGTGGGTCGGCCACCGATCCCGTGTGCAGCGTCGCGGAAGAAAACGTGCTGGCCTATGCGGGCGATCCCTACGCGGCCGAGTCGATCTTCATTCACGAGTTCGCGCACAATATCCACTTGCGCGGCGTGGTGAATATCGACAAGACCTTCGACGAGCGTTTGCAACAAGCCTACCAGGCGGCGATGGCCGCTGGACTGTGGAAAGGGAAGTATGCGGCGGTCAATCACCACGAGTATTGGGCCGAGGGAGTGCAGTCGTGGTTCGACAACAATCGGCCGCCCGACCACGATCACAACCACGTTGACACGCGGAAGGAACTGATCGAATACGATCCGCGTTTGGCCAGGCTCTGCGCGGAAGTCTTCGGCGAAACGAAACTCGTCTACACGAAACCCACGACGCGGCTGACCGGCCACCTCGCCGGCTACGACCCGAAACGAGCCCCCGAGTTTCACTGGCCGGCGCGGCTCCGAGCGGCGCACGAAGCCATTCGCCGCCAGGCGCAGCAGCGCAATTGACAAGCGCAAGGCAAACCGAGGGACAGGGGAAGCACCGGTGTAAACCGGATTGAAGTAGGGAATTCGAGAGTCCTACGGGGAAAACCTAGCCGTGGAATCGGCATCACCTCAGTCAGCTTGGGTCCGAATGGAATCAGGAAAATAAGCCTAAAGCCAAATTGATGCGTCGCAGAACCTGGCTGGGTGTCCCTCGGCTCCCTCGGCTCCGCGCGCTTCGGGCTAGTGTTGCGAACGGGGGTAGCAAGGGATGCCCGCAGCACATTCGTGGAGTTTTTTATCGCCTCATCGCTTAGCGGCTGCTGACAGATTCGACACAGGCGGCATGGACCATGCAGACAAGATTGACCTTCAGTAGGAAAAGTGAACGGAGAAGACCATAAACCGATCCACTTCAATCTCATGGCAACGGTGGAAGCTCAGACGCCTGATTGCCGCTCGGTTCTACTTGTGTTCCCTTAGATTTAGTTTTTTCTTGGGGTGGTACGCTTTTTATTGCGTCCCGCAATCGGCGCACCTCATCCCGTAGTGATAGCAATTCGGCGCGAATTTCAGAGATTGCCATTTGGGCATCACCGGAACTTTCGTTAGGGGGCGAATAGACCATGCGGCGCTGGTCCCCAGTACCATGCAAATCTGACCACGCGCGAACGCGAGTCACCACACGCAGAGGCCGACCATCTCGCTGTAGGATCCATCTTACGTCCTTACCGGGCTCAAGCTTCGATATGTAACTGGTGACATCGTCGGGCGTGCGAATGGCTTTTTGATCGATCCCCAGGATCAGGTCGCCTGCGCGAACCCCTGCGATAAATGCAGGGCTGTTGGGCGTTACGGATTCGATCATCAAACCACCATCACCCATGGCAAGGGTAACTCCAACCGCGCCCCGCCCCGGCCTCAAGGGCTGTTGTGAACCCGTTACGGCTCCCACCGCATTCGCTCCTCCTCCGTAGCCATTGTCTCCGATGGTTGAAGGGAGCTCTCCGCTGCGAGTTTGGGGCAACCGCTGAGTGTCCCGCGGGTCGCCTAAACCCGGTACGGAACGGCTTCTATCATACGCCTCAGTCCCTGGTTGTTGTTGGGCTTGAACACCCGTGCCAGGAGGAGATTGAACGCCGGATTGCCTGGTTTGAGATTGAGAGCCCGCTTGATTCAATCTCGACATATCGGCTCCCGAGCCGGGCGTGTTGGGCACGCCACTTTGCACCCGGGCATTGTTCGCAGCGCCTGGAGTCGTTCCAGAACCGGCCGCTCCAGCCGTTCCTCCTGCCCGGCCGCTTCCTCCTAAGCCTCCAGCTCCTGCACCCCCAGGCACTTGTGCAAAAACCCCTGACGCGGAGGCCGCGATCAGCCATGCAGTCGAAACCCCAAAAACCAAACGCTGGATTGGAAACATGAATTGCGACATCGCATCGGCCTCCTCGAAAGTGTGCTTGGTGATCTCCGCAAACAGACTAAGCCTAAAGGCGATTTGCAAATCCTGTGCCACGTCGCAAATTGATTCTCAGGGACGCCAGCCATGGGAGCGGCGTGTTATCACCATTCTTGATTCCTGCAAGAAATCGGCGGCGGCCGTATGTAGCCCGCATAGTATCACCCCTCCCGGAGGGTTAGAGAAACACCTTGTACAGCGTGTCGCGGAGGCACTCGCGACATAATGGGCCGTGATCTTCTGCCCACTGTTCAGGATCCTTGATGCCATGAGCTTTGCCCCAGGCGGCAAGTACGCGCTCGGAGCCCCGGGCCTGAGGCTTAGAGATCGGCACCTCGCAATGCAGACAGGTTTGGATTGTTGCCACGGCCATCGCAACACCGAGTGCTCACTTCAGAGAGAAATCACTTCTCGTCAGGTTTTCGAAGCAAACACTGTGCCAGTCAAGTCCGATGGAGGCAGATTGCTACACCTAACGTCGTTCGGTTTCACAACTCAGGACCACGACGCCTTGGTCTAGCAGCAATTCAGTAAGCGGCACACCCAGCACCCGCTGCCAGCGATAGAGTTGGCTAAGTCAAGTCAGTACAAAGCGGCCCAAAAGTGCAGCTAACCCATCAGGGGGTTCATTCAGGAAAGTCCTGTATTCGCCAGCGTTGCTTACTCAGCGCCCTAGGTGGATGCTCGGAAACCAACCGCCTGGCTACACCCCCGCCCGACAACGCAAACGTGAACATCAGGGACAGAGAGAACAATACTAAAAGCCCATCAATCAAAATGAAAGTGACGCAGACATTACACTGACCGCTGATATTCGCATAAAGATCCCGGATACTAAGCGCTCAGTCAACGCTCAAAAAGTCTGAACGGAAGTCTGAACGGGGACACACAGCTTTGCGTGCTGACGAAACGGGCCGGTGGTTAGTGCCATCCTGCTCGAGAGGACGGGCTGGAAGTCCATGCTATGGGGAGGGAGATACTTCCCTCGCTCGCGCTTCGGGCTAGTATTGTGGACGCATCAAATCTGGCTTGTGGCTTTTTTTAAGTATTGCATTTGCCAGGGTTGGCTGTATGGTGAAGGTTGCAAATGAGGGCGCCGGCATGGAGTTCTGCTCTGTTGATATGGAGCGTTGCTCTGTCGGATCGCGATGGATCGCACCGGGGTAGTTCTCGAGCTTAAACGGTCCGGGGCTGCAAGCATACTTCACAACTGGCCTGCGGTGCGCGCGTGTTGGAGTACAGCCTTCAGGCTGCGTTGCGTGGAGCGGGAGGGATTTTTGACGCAAAGGCGCTAAGACGCAAAGAAGAAACGGGATCACGAAAAATCGAAAAACGGGAAATCACGAAAGGAAAAAATGAGATAGCTTAGAAACGGCGCTGAGAGTGCGCGCCGATTGAGATAACTGGAGCTAGAGGATTCTGGAAAACGAGGCTATTTGCGGTGCGAAAAAATCGGGAGAACAACCGGAGAACCCCGGCGCGCCGGAACCTGCGGCAGAGCGGAGAACAAGCGGAGAACAAGCGGAGAACAAGCGGAGAACAGAGCGGAGAACAGAGCGGAGAACAAGCGGAGAACAAGATCAGCAACGTGTTACCGAGCAACGAGTTGCGCGGGCGAACACGAAGAATGCTGAATGTTTGGCGAAGTGCCCCGACAGAGGCGATGGATAAGAGGCGATCAGTGGGGTGGGACGGTCAGGAGACCACCCCATAACTGGGGGAGGGAGACGTTCCATAATTGGCGTGACCTACAGTCTACAGCCTCTAACCTCTAGCCTTATTCGCTGAGCTCTTTGGCAATTCGAAATTCGCATCGGCCGTCGTTGATGTTGGTGGTTCGTACGGCAAAAAGACCGGGGGCTAGCGCCCGGCGGCTAATCCCAAAATGAAGCGTTGAGAAAGCAGTAGCGGAACCGGCAGGGAGCTTTACGTGTCCACGACAGATCGCACGCCAACAACTCGTCGGCCCACTCCCGAGAGGCTGCCGATCGACGAGCAATTCTGGCCCGTCAATCTGCTGCTGTTGGTGCTTGGCGCCGTCGTCAGTGGCGCGATTGCGGTCCGCGCGGATTTCTTCACCCCGCGCCTCCTGGGTAGTGGCTGGACTTGGCTGGCAATCGTGTGGCTGATCGTCGGCTTGGTGACTCTGGGCGCCTGGCGTCTGGGAGACCGCGCCGCCAGACGATTGCAGCTCTCGGCCGTGCTGGCCATCTTGCTGATCCTGTTTCTCTTGACCTATTTCGGCGATCGGGAAGTCTTGTGGCTCGACCTAGCGCAACAACAGCGTACTAACGATCCGCTGGCCGCAGAGGAGCCTGAGGAGCAGCCCCCAATCCCGGCGATTGTTTCCGCTCCCGACGAGCCCAAGCCACAACTTGAGTTCGAGAAAATCGTGCCCGTCGAGGTAGCGCCCGAAGCGATCGCGCAAGCAGAGCCGATCCCGCAGCCGAAGAAGGAAATCGAGGCTCCGCAGCAGCAACCCAAACCCGAGGAACAACTGGCCAGCGCCACCCCGTTGCCGCGGTTGGCGCCTCTGCCCGTCGAGCGCGAGCGAACGGAACAAACGGCCCCCCGCCAAAGCTTGAGCGAATCGCAACTCAGCCGCCAACTCACTCCCGCCAAGCCGCAAGCAGGCGAACCGGCGGCCCCGCAGGTCGTCGGCGTTTCGACTTCAGACAAGCCGCTCGATGCACAAGCGGCCACCTTGGATGCTCCTCGCCTGTCTTCGGGCATTGAAAAGCCGTTGAACCCGGGTCCGGCGTTGGAAGCGTCTTCACCCACACCGGCCGCCCCGCCGAAGGGCTCGGATATTCGTCGCTTGGAAGCTGCGCCACAAATGATCGCCTCAGCGGAGCAGCCGGCGCGGGGCCGGGCTCTCGGCGCATCTGCCGCTTCGATATCAGCGCCTGTGGATGTGCCGCTGGCCACCATCGCCGGCGGTCCACCCGGCGCGGTTCCTACGGAAGCAATGCACATGGCGCAGCGGCAAGCGGCCAGCTCTCCCCTGTCGCAACAAGCCTCCGCTTCGCACATCGCTGATGCGCGAGTCGCCGACCTGCGGCCGATCCCGGGTGGCGTAGCAACGGCCCGACAAGTTGGTCCGATCGGCTCGGGCACTGATGAAAGCTTGACGGCCCGCGCCGATCTGCCCGCCGCCGGACCCCGGATGGCTTCGATACCTCAAGTGGCCGTCGGCGCTCCGCAAATTGAACTGGTGGCTGGAACTCTGAAGACCGAAAACCGACCTGGCCCCGCTGAAGCCGCCCCCGGATCATCCCTCGGTCTACGGCGCGATTCTCAAGGCGCGCTTTCAGGCCCGACCATTTCTTCCAGCGCGGCGGGACTCGGATCGGGTGAAGCGGGCAGCGGGAGTCATCGAATTGCCGCGGCAACTTCCGTCGGACGTGCCGTGGCGGTTGGCCAACCTGGAGTCGCACCGAGCGGAACGCAAACCGAACCTTTAGTCCTCGGACACCGTGGTGTGGCGGGAGGATTGCCTACGGCGGGTCAGCCCGTCGGCGACATCGTGGCTGCGCCGGCGACCAATCGTCAGGGCACGGGAGGCGGAGGCACAAGCGAAAAAGGTTCGGGAGGAGCAGGCACAGGTCCAGAGGCGGGAGCAACGGCCGTTGCCGCACCAGGGCCGGTGGGTATCGGTGGCGGTAATGGACCTCCCTCGGGAATTGCCATCGCCGCACTTGAGCCCGGCAACGGTTTCGGAGGGACATCCTCGCGCGAGGGATTGCGAGCGGGTGGCTCGAGTGCTGCCGGCTCTGGCTCGGGTGTCGAAGTTGTATCCAGCGGAACGGGAGCAGGACCCGTGCGCAGATCGAGCGGTCAGTTCTCGGCCGCGGCAAATTCCGATGCGCCTCAGTTGCCCGGCGATCCTGCCTCCACTCGATCGACAGCGTCCGTGGGAACGGGGCCCGCGGATGGATCTGGGCTCGGTGGTTCAGGCGGTGGTGGTTCGTCCTTCGCCGGCGGCGGATCCGGTCCGTCACTGGTTCGCGGGACAGGAGCCATCGGCACGGGTACAGGAGAGGGCGGAGATGGTAGTGGAACGGGGCCGGGAGGCTCGCCCACGCTTGGTCGAATCGCGCGCGCCGAATATGGCTTGCCCAACGGTTCCGACGTAAAGGCCGCCACCTGGGCCGCAGATGGGAAAGTGGGAGGTTCGGGACGCACCGTGGGACCCGTCCGAGCGGGCGGATCGAGTCTCCGCAGCGCCGCGGTCGCAGGCGATGGAGAACCCGGGCTTGGCGGGCCGGGTGACGGTGGATCGGGAGGCGCAGGCAGTTCCAACGGCGCAGAGCGCTTGGGACCCGTGCAATCGGTTGCCGGAGAGCGAGGAGGAACAGGGACAGATGCGATCGGCCCCACTGTGCTGGTCCCGGCGGAGTCCGGTCCCGGAGGATTGGGAAACGCCGTAGCGAGTTTCTCGGGCAACATCAGCCCGCGTGCCCAGCCTCAGAGCGACGTTGTTGTGGCCTCGACGGATGAGCGATTCCTGCGCCGAGATATTGGCGGACCGCGAGTGACCGCAGGCGTGGCGCCAGTGGAAGCGCGCGGCTCGTTCATTAAACGGACGGAAGGACCGGGCAATGGCCGGGGACGGGCAACGCAGCCGGAGCAGATTGATGTGAAGATTGCCCTGGCCCTCGATTTTCTCCAGCGCCATCAGCGCCCGGACGGAAGCTGGAGCCTCCATGGCACAGATACTAACCGGCCCAATGATCCGAGTGAAATCCATTCCGACGTAGCGGCCACCGGGCTGGCGCTGTTGGCGTTCCTCGGAGATCGCCATCACCATCTGGAAACGCAAGGGGAATATAACGCCACCATTCATAACGCCATCCAGTATCTGATCAAGCACCAGAAGCCCACTGGCGAGGTGTTCGTCGAAGCAGACGCAAAATCCAATTACACCTCACGAACCTACAGTCACGCAATCGCCACACTGGCGCTGTGTGAAGCGTTTGGCATGACGGGTGATCCCAAAGTGCGCGAGCCGGCGCAACGCGCAGTGGATTTTGCCATCAGCACGCAGCACAAAAAACTGGGAGGCTGGCGCTATCTGCCTCAGAAAACGTGTGATACATCCGTTACCGGTTGGATGTTTGCCGCATTGGACGCCGGCAAGCGGGCGCAACTCGATGTGCCGCGCACAGCATTTGAGGGAGTGGATCGTTGGCTGGAACTGGCCACCGCGCCCAGGAGCCGCGGCGCGCTCTACGTTTACAATCCCGAAGCGGTTGATGAACTGGTGCCCGTCAAAGGAGTGACCTACGATCGGGCGGCACAGCGGCGGGCTTCGCCGGTTAATACGGCGGTCGGCCTCTACGTCCGGCTGACGCGAGGGTGGAGCCCCACCGACCCGCGCATCCAGGAGGGAGCCGACTATTTGATGAAGAACCTGCCCGAGCATACAGCAGAAGGACGCAACACCTATTATTGGTACTATGCCACGCAGGTGCTGTACCATGTGCAAGGGCCGCGCTGGCAAAAATGGCAGAAGCGATTGTCGGCGGAATTGGAGGAAACTCAAGTCCGCAAAGGCCCGCTGGCGGGAAGCTGGGATCCTGAGGGGCGCGTTCCAGACAAATGGGGCGCCACGGGGGGGCGCATCTTTGTGACGGCCGTGAACCTGCTCTCGCTCGAAGCCGGCAGCCGCGTGGCTGATTCTCCGACGCCGCTGGATGTGCGGTGAGCAGTCGTATGCGGCCCGCGAAAGCGTGCCGACTCAATCGCACAAAACTTTCCCGGGATGCCGGCATCGCGGCGGTGTCTTATCTGTGTCGGTGGCTAGGGTACATCCGCAATGGGTCTGTCAACCGAGGAGCTTGCGCGACTGGTAGACGCCTATGCCCCGCGGCTGGTGCTGTATGCCCGCGCGCTGTGTGCCAGCCCGGAAGACGTGGTCCAGGAGGCGCTGATTGCGCTGGCCGCGGAGCCGGCGCCGCCGGCGGATGCCAAAGCGTGGCTGTATCGGGCGGTGCGCAATGCGGCGCTTAACGCGGCACGCGGGGCGCGGCGACGGCGACGGCATGAGGAGGAGGCGGGCGCCCATCGTCAGGCGTGGTTTACCGCGGCCGCGGACGACGCGATCGACGCGGCGGAGGCGACCGCGGCGCTGGCGGCCCTGCCGGAGGCGGAGCGCGAAGTGGTGGTCCTGCGGCTGTGGAACCGCATGACGTTCGAGCAGATCGCGGAACTCACAGGCAGCTCCGACAGCACGGCGCAGCGGCGTTACGCTGCGGCAATTCAGTCTTTGCGAGAAAGGTTGGGATGGTCATGTCCTCAACAGACGCCCCCGATGAAAACCTGAGTGACTTCGAACGAGCCTTGGCGGGACTAGCACCCGCCGAGGCGCGGCTGGACCGAGATCGCCTGATGTTCGACGCGGGCCGGGCTGCCACCAGTCACCAACCGGCGGCACCGTGGTTCTGGCCGCTGGCCACCACAGCAATGGCCGTATTGTCGCTTACCCTCGGCGTTCTGCTAGCCGCGCAGCGCCCGCCCGCGTCACCTAAGTTCGTCCAGACATCTCCCGCGACAAATCTGCCCATTGTTTATCCGCCAGCAGTCGATCCGGTGAAACGAACGGAGCCGCCCGTTGACATCACGCACGGCCTCGTTGCTCTGCGAAATCGTGTGTTAGCCGACGGTCCTGAGGTGCTGGACCGTCCCCAAGCTGGTTCAGCTCGGGAAGCGGCCCAGCATCCGCAGGCGGACTATCCCTGGTCATCCATCCGGAAATTTCCAGATTGAATCACTCTCTGAGGAGGCAACTGATGAACACCAGGCACTCGCTTCGATTTATTCCACTGTCAGGAATTCACGTAATTTCATGGCTGCTCGTCACCATGTCGTGGCAAGTCGTGACCGCAGCGGCGGCGGATGATGAACCGAAGCCGGCGGCAGCCAAGCCTGCGCGGCCGGAGGTCGTCGAACTGACGATCCACCCCGCCGCGGAGGCCGAGCCCAAGCTGAATTACCGCCTGCTACCTCCCAACTGGGAACGCAGGCCAGGCAATGCGGCGCCGCTGTATTATCGGGCATGGCTGATGCAGCAGCGTGGGCCGCGCAATGACTGGCCGGTCAAAGAGGTGGACGCATGGGAGAAAATGCCGCCAGAGAAGTTGCCGGTCAAAGAGGTAGAGAAATTTATTCAGTCTTCAGTCGGACTGCACCCAGACATGTTTCGGATGGCGGCCCGGCGCGAATATTGCCGTTGGGATTTGGCCGAGCGTGACGTCGAGGACCCATTTAATGTAGTTTTCCCGGAAGTCGATAAGGCCCAAGCGACGGTGAGGGTCTTGGGCCTCATGGCGAAGCTTCAGATTGCCAAGGGCGATTTTCAAGAGGCCCTCGATACGCTCCAGATCAGTTTTCAGATGATGCAAGACATCGGCCAGGGTCGGTTCCTGGGTCACAAGATATACGCCGGCGCAAAAGCAGAGACATTCACACGCGTCCTGGAGCAGTTGGTCGCGACGAAAGGGGCTCCGAATCTTTATTGGGCAGTCAGGGACTTTCCGACCCCGTTTGTCGATTTACGCGGTGCATGGCAAAACGAGCGAGGCACGGTATTGATGTCCATTCCAGAATTGCGGGATGTGCGTACTGCACAATTGACCGCCGAGCAATGGCAACAGCGATGGGAGAGCGCTGTTGCTCACAGCCGCTATTACACCCGAATCAATGAATTGGGATCTATTCCCCCGCCCCCAGAAAAGAACGCCGACTCCAAGTCGGGCGAACTGCTGGTTAGGCTATATCCAACAGCACGCGCGGGTCTGTTGAACTTCGGCTATGACAAGGCCAAGGTGGAGGCCATGGCCAAGCCCCAGGTCGTCCTCGTGTATGAAGGAGAGACGCTGGAACGAGCTTGCGATGAAATGGAAAGCCTGCTTTTGCTTCCTCATGGCGAGGCGCTCCGGCGACGCTCAAGATTGCAGACGCCTGCGAAAGATAGCCTGATATATCCCTTATTAAATTCTATGGTTAACGATTGGGGATCTATAGCACGGTCTTCGTTGAAACTGCCGCGTCGCTTGGCCGGCGTATGCCACATCGAAGCCATCCGCATGTACGCCGCGGCCCACGAGGGGAAACTGCCGGCGCAACTGGCCGACATCAAGGAGGTGCCGTTGCCGCTGAATCCGTTTACCGGCAAACCATTTGAATATCGGCTGGAAGGAGACGTGGCGGTGCTGACAGCGACAGGTGCGGACGGCGTTCCTGAGTTGGTTTATCGGCTGAAATTGGCCAGGTAGGGCAACCCACACTCACGCCGCCGCGTGTTGCTGGAACAGGCGTGCATAGTGGGCGGAACTGCGGATCAGTTCTTCATGCGTACCGATGTCCACGATCTGGCCGGCGTCCATCACCAAAATCCGGTCGGCCAGCTCTAGCGTCGAGCGGCGGTGTGTAATCAAGATCGTCGTCCGGTTGCGGATGAACTCCGACAAGACGCGGTGAATCACCTGCTCACTCTCGGGATCCACCTGGCTGGTGGCTTCGTCCATAATCAGGATCGACGGGTCGCGCAGCACGGCGCGGGCCAGCGAAATCCGCTGCCGCTGACCGCCGCTGAGCCGGCTGCCCTGGGGGCCGCAGTTGGTTTCATAGCCGTCGTCAAGCTGCGACTCGATGAAGCGATCGGCGTGAGCCCGCTTGGCGGCTTCGATCACCTGCTCCCGCGTCGCCCGGCGAGTGCCGTAGCGAATGTTGTTGATGACGGTGTCGTTAAATAATACCGTCTCCTGGGTGACAATGCCGATCTGGCCGCGTAGCTCCCCCAGCCTCATATCGCGAACGTCAACGCCGTCGATCAGCACTTTGCCGTGCGTGGGGTCGTAGAACCGCGGAATCAGGTTGGCCAAGGTGCTCTTTCCGCAACCGTTGGAGCCGACGATGGCCAGTGCTTGGCCAAACGGAATCTCCAAGTCGATGCCGCGCAACACCTCGTCTCCCTCCGGATAGGCGAAGCGAATGCCGCTGAGCGTGAGCGCCTTGCGGTGGCGACCCAGCTTCACGGCGCGAACTGGGTTCTGAATCGTCGGCTCGCGGTCCATCATCTGATAGATCCGGTCGGCCGCGGCGGCGGCCCGTTGCAGATGGCCGAACACGTCCGACATCCGCCGGGCAGGATCGCTGACGCCCGCCAGCAAGCCGTAGAACAACAGCAGCGCGCTGATGGAGAGCGGCCGGTCGCACATTTTCAGACCCAGCAGATGCGTCTGCTGGTTAAGCACCAGGTAGGCGCCGGCCAGGATGGCGACGCTGATGGTAATCATGCCCATCACTTCGGTCAGGGGGCGAATCAGGCTGTCGTAGCGGGCGATCTTCATAGCTTTGCGGAAGAACTCGCGATTCTTGTTGGAGAACCGCCAGCGCTCGTAGCGCTCGCCGGTAAATGCCTTGACCACCTTGATGCCACCGAATGCCTCGGAGAGCACCTGATAGATCTGCGACATTTCTTCCATCGCCCGGCGGTTGGCCCGCTTGATGCTGCCGGCCAGCCGATTGATCAAAAATCCGGCCAGCGGGGCCACTACCAGCGAGAGCAGGAGCAGTCGCCAGCAGATGAATCCGGCCCCGATCAGACAGGCCGCCATCTTCAGCGGCTCGCGCAGCGCCTTGCCGAAGAGGATGCCAAGTCCGTTGCCGAGTTGGTCCATGTCATAAGTAAATCGGCTCATCAACTCGTGGGTGCCGCGCTCGTTGAATGTGCCCATGTCCATCCGCAGCGTGCGGCGGAAAAATTGCTTGCGGAGGTCGAGCGTGCCATGTTGCCGCAGTCGCTCCTGGAAGATGGTGCTGATGATCAGGAAACCCGATTTGACGACCGTCCCCACCATCAATACGGCCACCACCCAGACCAGCGTCGCGAACGGCGTGGCGGGTAGATAGGTATGAATCCAGGGCCGCATGCGCTGGAGACCTTCCAGAGCTTTTTGATCCGCCAGACAACGGATTTCGATCAGCTCGACTTGACGCGCCAGCGCCGAGCGTGCCTCGGAGGGGGCCGTTTTTTGTTGGTTGTTGAGTTTGGCAACCTCAGCATGTTGGTCGGTGATCAGTTGCTGCGTTTTCGTGATCTCGACGTCCACCCAGTCTCGGAGCGACTGTCCTTTGAACACCACTTCGACAAATGGATAGACCGTGCCAATGTTGGCCCCCCAAAGAATGGCCACCGCCAGCGCCGATAGCACGCCTCCGACGACGGTCCAACGGTAGCGTAGGCAGAGCTTGATCGAGCGCTTGAAATTTTGCATGCCAGCATCGTCCAGCCAGGGTGGGGTGCAACGAGCGGCGGTTTGTATCAAAAAGCGGTCGCCCCTCCAAGATCGAACGGGGCTGGCAATGCTGGCAAAGTGGGCCTCGCTTGCCGAGCGTGGC
>JAIOPX010000379.1 GCA_021413705.1 Planctomycetota bacterium
ACCACGGCGCAACGTCGGGAGCCAAGACAAGCGGTTCGGCTCTGCTCTTCCCCTCCGTGGACGCTGGCACAACGCCGATCTTAGGCTTCGCACCCAACTCCAGCCGGATCGGCACGTCGTCGATTTTTCCTTCGATGGCGGAGATCGCGTCTCCATCCTTTAGCCCTGTCTTCCGAGCCGCATCCCCCAGCACGCTCTCGACCACAACTTGGCCCTTAGCATCCAGCGCCAGTTTCACATCATCGAGCCGCCCCTCTTGTCGCTGATCGCGATACGGCAAACTGTTGGCCGGAAAGGTGATCGCCCACGGGATGTCGCTGACTCCGCCATAGCAACAACCGTTCAGCAGACAGCCGATCCGACCCAATGCCAAGCCCAGCACCATGCTGGGAGCCACCAGGTCGCACAGCGCCAACCCGGGCAGCTTATGTCTCCACACAAACCACGGCAGCATGATCATCACGGCAATCAGCGAACCGTACACCACCAATCCGCCGCGCGGAACATTGACGATAGCCGCCAGCGTGGCCCCCACCGTCGGCTGCCGATAGGACTGCTCCCAGTATTCGATCACATGAAACAGCCGCGCGCCGACGATGCCGCTGACGAACATCCAGAACGCCAGGGCGTAGATGACTTCCGGATCAAACCGCGCCGCAGGCGCCCGCCACGCCGCCAGGCCAACGCCGCAGACCACACCTAGGAGCATCATCACTCCATAGCCGCGAATCGGCAGCCCCTGGCGAGCTTCCTCAAGAATGGGCAGGAGAAACACAATGGCCGCGCCAATCATGAGCACCACCGGCAAAAAGCCACGAGCGTCGGCAAGCGATTTGCGGGAATGCCAAAGCCATCCCAGCGCCGCCAGCGACCCCACGACAAGCACCCCCAGCAAGATGCCAATCCCAAACATCGGCACGCCGCCGATCTCGTGCGGAATGTGAAACAGAGTCTGCAACATGCGGATCAATCCTGACTAAAAAGTCGCCGGAGAGGATAGAGAATCATACGGTCGCAACCCACCCGCGGCCTAGTGCAAAGCATGAGGCTGGATTCTTTTTGGGTGGGTGCTTGCACCCACGCCGTCCTCTTCGAGACTCGTCTGGCGGTAGAGGGTGCCCGTCGTGCCACTGCTTGCAGGACGCCAATTTCCGCTCTAAGAAACTATGTCCCGCCATGCGTCCGCCAAGTAGTGCGGGGGGAGGCTGCAGTCGGGAGGCAGTTTTGGGAAGTCCTTGAACGTCGCCCGCAGTGGGTCCGCCTTGTGCCGGCGCGCCGGGAACCTTTTGCAAACGCGCAACGATCCATGAACGCGCCAACCCATGTTCCAGCCCCGCCACTGAGCTTGTGCCAAACCCGAAAGGTCCAGTCCGGTCCCAACGCGCCGGGAGACCTCCAGTTATGGGACGGTCTTCCGACCTCTCAGTTATGGGACAGTCTTCCGACCTCTCAGTTATGGGACGGTCTCCCGACCGTCCCATCCCCACGACCGTAGGTCTCCCTAGACATTGTTTTTCAGGCAACGCAGGGAGACCTACGGTCGTGGCAGTGATATGGTCGGAGACCATTCCACAACATGCCAACAAAAATCAGCAGCAGCACCACCGATGATCGCCGCCGATCCGCCGCTGCTGCCGGGCCGCTTCGCAGCACTTTGAGCGATCTTCGTGTTCTCCGGCGCAACTTGTTGCTCGGCAACAGGTTGCAGTTTCTGTTCTCCGCTTGTTCTCCGCGTGTTCTCCGGTCTGTTCTCCCGATGTTCTCCCGGTTTTTTCGCACCGCCAATCCCTCTTTTTCCAGAAGCCTCTAGCTTTAGCTCCCTCAGCCGGCGCGCACCCTCAGCGCCGTTTCCGCGCTATCTCATTATTTCCTTTTCATGTTTTCCCGTTTTTCGTTTATTCGTGATCGCCTTTCTTCTTCCTTCTTTGCGCGCAGCATGTCCCGGCGCGCCGGGGTCTTTGCCCCTTCGCACTCTTGCGTCGAATATCAACTACTCAAACGCAAAGAGCCCGCCCCACGACGCGGTTTAGGCGTTTTGGGGCGGGCTCTTCTGATACCTGATCCTGAAGTTTTTTAGGCTTCAGCCCAAGCTCTGATAGGATACCTCGCACATGTCAGGCGTTTTATCCTTCGAGGGATGAATACCGCCGTTTGACACATAAATCACTTTATCAGATTCGCTGCCAAAATCAAGGAGGCAAAAAAGCCACCCCCCCAAAAAACCATGTCAATTACATCGTTGATGCAGGATTTGCAAGGAGCCAGCCAGCTTCTCTACACTAGCTCAAAGCGCCAGCGAGAGAGGATACGGTCGTTTGTGTCCGCATGTCTGGGGAAACCAACTGCGGCGCTGTGAGCGGATGTGTTTCCCCGTGCGTTCCTTCAAGACATGGTATAGTGAGGAGGAGCAGTCGTATGACCCCACTGAAACGCGCCGCCGTGCCGTTGCTCGCCGTGGCAATCGTCGGCCTGGGGGCCGTGCTTTACTTTGCTGTGACAGGCCGAAGCATCGCCTCGGCCGCGCTAGCTGGCCTCGCGGGTGTGGCCGTCATAGCCATGGCGATCTGGGGGCTTCGTCGCGGACCCCATGTTGCAACCGACGCTCCTGAACTGTCTGAGTCCGGATCCCCCATTTATCGGCACAAGCCGCGTACGATTCCGTTTCAGCACACCATCGGCGACGGAGACCTGATCGAAGGCATTACCGATCATATTGAGCGGCACGTCGGCGAAGTTGAGACCGTATTTCATGAGATCATTTCCGATCTCGTGCATATCGATGTCCACTTTATTCCCGCCACGGAGGAGCGCGATTATCATGTTCTGGTGACCAGTGGAATGAGCGAAGCGCCAATGACCGTGCCGCAAGGTGCGGAGGAATTTCGCTTCGCCGAATTGGCGATCTGCCTCCCACGCTCCTGGCCGCTCAGCCAAGAGGCGTTTCAGGACGAGAACCATTATTGGCCGATCCGTTGGCTCAAGACACTCGCCCGGCTGCCCCATGAGTACGATACCTGGCTATCGATCGGCCATACGATTCCCAACGGCGATCCGCCCGAGCCGTTTGCCGAGTCCACCCGGCTGTGCTGCTGGATGATCGGCCCGGGCCTGCTGTTTCCAGAGGAGTTTCGCCAGCTCGAAGTCAGTCCGGAGAAGTCCATTCACTTCTACGGTCTGGTGCCGCTCTATCAGGAGGAAGTAGATTTCAAGCTCAAGCACGGCCTGGACGCCTTGCTCGAAAAGTTCGAGGCGCCGATCGAGGAGTTGGAGGTGTTGAATCCTGTTCGGAAGAATTATCTGTGAGAAGACTGAAAGATGACTGTCCCCGTGTTCGCCCCCGTGTTCGCTTACACCCGCAAACCACAATTTATGTGCATAAAACCAGCGTACCTCGCGATGATTCGACACGAAAAATGCTTGAAATCAACTCGTGCCGACGGGAGAATCAGCGGAGCGGTGAATTAAAAAGTCCTATCAGTCTTTTGCTAATATGTTCTATACCTGCTGTAAGGAGTTACTTCATGCGACCGATCTATTTGGCAATGACTGCCATGGCGATCATTTTCCGCTCCTCGTTTGGGCTAGCTGATTCACCGTCGCCGCCCCAAGCCAAGCCAACGATTGACGAAGCACGGGTCAAACTGAGTGGTGATTGGAAGCCCTACTTTGACGAAGAGTGTGTCCGACAGGATCTGGAAAACACGGCGCGGAACAGCAAATTCCTGGACATTGATGGCGAACTTGTCCAAGATCCGACAGAAGCACAACGGCGAGGGTATATAGAAAAGATTCCAGAAAGAGTTCCCGGCGTTGTGAAACGCTACAAGGAAGCACCCGACACGACTTTTTTTCGTTTCAATGCCGATGGAATGTTCTTGCGCGTCATAAAAATAGTACCCGTTCCTGGTTTCCCGCAAGTTCAGCGGACTCGTTGGCGCCTCGCTGAGAAAAACGGCATTCTGGTCTTGACAGCCGGTGAAGGGGGCCAAGTCGAGGAATCGATGCTAACATTTGCGGACCCAAATCAACTCGTACTCAAACCATTGTCAACAAATGCACATCGCCCATTAGTGAAGTGGGTGCGAGTCACAGAATCGCCGAAATGGGTATCGGATTTGATCGAGTCGGAGACAAAACCAAACGAATCCAAACCTAAGTTCTAATGATTGCAATCAAGTCTACGATGGGGGGGTGACCAGGGGTGACCAGGGGACAACCACGTTTCACAGACTCGCGGGGGACACAGACTCGCGGGGGACAGGCAACCGAGCGTATTCGGATAACACGCCAGAGAGCGTTGCCAACCAAAGACATCAATCTATAGTAATGAGTTTCGGATGCCAGCAAGCTCGGATGCCCGTCCCTGTGCTGCCGTCCCTGTGCTGCTCGTTTTGTTGCCTGATTCCATGTGCATCGCTCCTTTATTAGCGCCTTCGAGGAGCGCGGCGTGACTTTCCAGTGCGCGTAGCCTGGGTGGGACCGGTTGGTGCGTGAGGTGGTGCCGATTCCACGGACAGGTCAACTCCTTAAAATGGGCGTACCCCAGGGAGTTTACCGATGCCAAGGAAGAAATCCGCTGCCGTCCGTTCTTTTCGACAGTGTATGTTGTCAGGTGAATCCCAGCATCTTAAACTGGCTGCCAATGGACACGAATTCGCTGAAAGGACTCCGGCATGAGCGAATATCAGGTAGTGGCGCTGCGGGCAATTGACGAGCCTGTGAGCGAAAAAAACCTTCAATACATGCACCGGCAGTCGACGCGGGCGGAGATCACGCCCTGGTCGTTCGACAACGAGTACAATTTCGGAGATTTTCACGGCAATGCCAAGGAAATGCTCCGGCGTGGCTATGCCCTGCACCTCCATTACGCCAACTTCGGCGTTCGCACGCTGCTGATCCGCTTCCCGAACGGATATCCCCACGCCGCCGCCGCCAAGCCTTATTTGCTGCGCGATTCAATCCGTTTTGTGAAGGACAAAACCGGCCCCGGCTGCATTTTGGAAATCAATCCTGACAATGAACCAGACGCATTGGAAGAATTGTGGGACATCGGTGAATGGGTCGATCGGCTTGTCCCTCTGCGGGCCGAGCTATTGAAGGGTGATTTAAGGCCGTTGTATCTGGCCCACTTGGCCATGCTTGCCAGCTATCAATGCGATCCCGAAGAGGCTGTCGAAGCCCCAGTCCCGGCTGGATTGCAGAAACTGACCGATGCGCAATCCGCGTTGGCGGAATTCTATGGCCTGGGCAAGCCGCTTATGGATGCGGCGGGCCGAGAGAGTCCTCCCTTGGCATCGCAATCGAAAACGCAGCCTCGACTCAAGCAATGGATACGCAATCAACCCGCGGCCACCAAAGACTCCTGGTTGGAGCGGTTGCTGGAAACTTCGGAAACGTCCGTGCGTTCGAAGATATTGGCCGAGTTTCAAAACTCGAGCCCCACCCCCCGATGGGCGACGAAGACCTGCGGTCGAACGCTCGAACAGCTTCAAGCGGTCGCCAGCGAGATCGAAAAGACCCAGGACCGCAAGGCAGCGGCGAAAAAATCCCGGCGGAAACCAAAAAAGAAGTGATTGGGCGCTGGATTCATGCGAGCCTATTTAACCGCATCAGCCATCTTCCAGAGCGCTTCCACAGTTCGCCAATTGCGCATGGTCATCGGCACGCCGCTCGCCTTCTCCATCCCGGCGGCGAACTTGGATGTTCCTAACCCGGCCGGGGTGTGCAGATAGACCACGTTCGTTGCAATCACGAAGCTTTCGCTGCCGCCCGTCTTCGTCAGCAGAGCCTTCAGTTCTTTGGCGCTGGCCTCCCCTTCGCAGATTCCCACATGAACCGTCGGCGGCTTGGCGGCGGTAAACTTGGCGTAGGGATTGTCCGCCACGATCGTCTTCCAGCGTTTCGCATCCACTACGATCACCTTCGCCCCAAAGCCAAACTCCGCGGCAAACTCCGTCGCCACTTTGCGAGTGATGGCCGCCGCCGAGCCGGGAGTCTTGAAAACCAGATTTCCGCTTTGGATGTAGCTTTGCACGTCCTGGTGCCCCAGCCGCTCGTGCATGGCGCGCAAGGCCTCCATCCGCACAAGATGCTTGCCACCCACGTTGATTCCCCGATACAAGGCGACAAAAACGGGCATGGGAATCTGTCCTGCGAATTCGAGCGTCGCTTGGGAACTATGCGGGAGAAATATACCGTGACTATCTGCCGTACGGATCAACAGGGGGCTTACGCCCCCCGCTCGCCCGGCCTCACACATCCCCGCGCGTGCGATCGGCGCGGCGGAAGCGGCGGCGCTGGGATTGCGGTGGGGGGATGGGCATACCGGGCGCATCGCCGAAGTAGTATTTTCTCGCCTCGGGATTGTTGAGCACTTCGTCGGCCGTGCCGCTGCAGAGGACTTTGCCGTTGCGGATCACGTAGCTGCGGTCGGTGATGGCCAGCGTCTCGCGCTCGCGGTGATCGGTGATCAGAATGGCGATGCCGTCGTCGTCACGCAGTTTGCGAATGATGTCCTGGATGCTGTTGATCGTCACCGGGTCGATGCCGGTGAACGGTTCGTCCAGCAGAATGATCTTGGGATGGGAGATCAGGCAGCGGGCGATCTCCAGCCGCCGCTTCTCGCCGCCGGAAATGACCATCGCCTGCGACTTGCGAATCCGCGTGATGTCGAATTGCTCCATCAGTTCTTCAGCCCGGCGACGCCGCGTGCGGCCGTCCACACCCAGCAGTTCCATGACGGCGGTAAGGTTCTGCTCCACCGTCAGTTTGCGGAACACGCTCTGCTCCTGGGCCAGATAACCCATGCCTCCGTCGCGGGCGCGGCGATACATGGGCCAGCGGGTGACGTCCACTCCGGCCAGCGTGATCTGCCCGGCGTCGGGTTCGATCATGCCGCAGGTGATGCGGAAGCTGGTGGTCTTGCCGGCGCCGTTGGGCCCCAACAGGCCGACAATCTCCCCCCGATCAACTTCAAAATCGACCCCGTCCACCACGCGGCGGCGTCCGTAGGTTTTGACCAGTCCTTGAGCGGTGAGGAGGGGCATTGGTTAGGGGCTAGGGATGAGGGGTTAGGGGTTAGGGAAAAAACCGTCCGTGTATTGAGTTGAGAAAGAATTCCGTTTCACTGGCCCCTCGCCCCTCATCCCTAACCCCTCGCCCCTAATCCCTCACCTCACAAATCTCCATTGAGTTACGGGCCAGTAGATCAGCAGGGCTTTGCCAATCAGTAGATCGCGTTCGACGTAGTATTCCCGCCCGGGTTGCCCTGGGCCGCCGATTCTGTCGCGCTTCATGCTTGGCGACCAGGGCCAGAGGCGACTATCGAGGCTTTGCGGGCTGTTGTCTCCCAGAGCCAGAAACTGATCTTCCCTCGGATCGGCCGTTTTGGCCAGCGGGAAAGCGACTTCGTTGAGGTTGGCAAATGCCGCGGGCCAGAGCGACGGCGTGGAGAAAAGCTTGGCGCGTTCCTTTTGAAAGTCTGGACCGATACCGTCGCTTCTGCGCGGAAAGGCTCTCATCAGTTCGGGGACGTTTTCTTCCTGAAAGTCCATCGCCCCAGGACCATGCTGATCTGACTTGGCAATGTAATAGACGTCGCGGTACAGACGCATGTGCGAGACGCGCAGCGCAGCGCCCTGCGAACCGACTCCTGCCGGCGCCAAGTCGAGCCCTCCCTCCGCATCGGACTTGGGGATGAAATTGCGTAATTGACCGTAACAGGCTGGGATAGGCAATTCCACCAACTTTTCATTGACCCACAGGTGCAACTGGTGATCCACGTTCGCCAGACGCAGGCGATAGGTTCCGGCAGTCCGCATGGGCGTCTGCGCGGCAATCGTAGGATGTGTGGCCTTTGTTTTGTCAATGAATACATACTGCGGACCCTTGGCGTTGATCGAGAGAGTGGCCATGCCGGTGGCCAGATCGATCTGGCAGCGCAGCGGCACGCCGCCGGCCACGAGTTCCAACAGCGCCGCCCCCTGCGGCTTTTCCACCGTCAACTCGCATTCCAAAACCAAGTCGCGAACCCAGTTGAGCCCCAGAAACGTGGAATCGGAGAAGTCGAGATCCCTTTCGCCCGTTTGTCTTCGGTAGACCAGCCCCACGCTGGAGTTATAGGCGTAGGTGTCGGTAATCAGTTGCGGACGAATCTTCTGCCGATAGGCGGGATCCAGAGCATTGCCATTGAGCAGTTCCTCCCAGTCGGCGAACGACGGCATGAAGTGTTGATAGCGAACCCAGGTGGGGTCGGGGGCTGAGCCGTCGGAGACAAACGAGCGCGTGCCGTCGTTGCTTTGCCAAGCGCCGGCCGTTGATGGCGCATCTTGGCGTCTTGGCCAAGCCGACCAACGCGTCGGCCAGCCTTTGCGCGTCATGTCGTCTTGGACATAGTCGTTGTCGTAGACCAACTGCTTCATCGACAGAACTTTGTCCGCCGGCTTGCGCTCGATCTCATATTTGACGGTGGAGGGGTTGAACAAAGCGGCCGGATCGTAGTCTCCCTTGTAGAGATCTCCCCGGTAGATGCGCAGCGTTTCACCCGGCAGCCCCACTAGGCGCTTAATGTAGTTCTTCGACGCATCCCGCGGCGGGCGAAACACGAACACGTCCCACCGCCGTGGCTCGCGAAACTCGTAGGCGAACTTGGAAACCAGGATCCGGTTGCCGTTGCGCCAAGAGGTGTCCTGGCACGACTGGCCTGGCCCGGAGTTGAACACTGAGAACGGAGGGTTCTCCTTGCGGACTTGCGCCGCGACCGCTTGTCCGACCTGGGGATTGATGCAAGCCGTCAGTCCGCACTGGGGACAGGTGGCGGCGAACACCGCGCCTACTTCCTGTTCCGTGCTTTGGTCCACTTCCAGCGAGGCGCTGACCCGAAAATGAAACTTGCACTCCGGGCAGTTGACGTCGCGATGCCGGCCGACGAGCGTCGGCGCCATCGAGCCGGTGGGAATGACAAAAGCCTCCGCCTCGAACGTGCGAAACAAAAACGCCAGCGCGAAGGCGATGACCACCGATTCAGCGATCTCGCGAACCACGCGGGAGCGGAAGAACGAGAGGATCGTCTCGCTGATGCCCGAGGGTTCGGGAATGGGGGGAGCGTCGCGTCGGCCTCGCCGCGGTTGATCCTGGTGCATGTTCATCAATCCGACGGGTTATTTCTATACATCAGCCGGCACGCCGACCATCGCTGCGCGACGGTGCCCGCGTCCGGTCGCCTGTTCGTGTCCGTTGCCATGTAGACCGGGGGCTAGCGCCCTGCGGCTTATCTAAAAAACAAGACTCGGCAGTATACCGCATTCTACGCATTGGCAAAACGCGAGTCTTACCCGGGCTCAGTATCCCCCGGATACCGATTCTCCCCCCCGAATCGTGGCCAGGGCTTGCCAGGTGGCGGGCTCGATATCATTGCCGATAAACCGGATGCCGCCGTCGGCCAACAAAAGGTTCACTCCGCCAGGGTGCAAGCTGCGGGCGGTCCGCCAGCCGTAGGGGGTGTAGCGCGTTTCGGGAGGTCCCGCAATCATGACTCCAATACAGTCCGGCGTACGGGAGTTTGGCGGATAGTAATGGTTATAAAGCGCCGAGCGGTATTCGCCGTTGACCCAGGCAAAGCCCCGCGGATCGCTCAGGTTCCAAATGGTGGAACTGTTGCACGCCGCTTCGCTCAGGGGCGAGGTCAAGAGCGATTTGTATTCACGCTGCACATCATGGATGGAAGAACCAATGACTCCCAGGGTGCTTTCCGACATGAGTGCCGTTTGGGTCGTGCCATCGCTAATCCGTTCGATCGCCGTTTTGGAATTGACAAAGGATATCCCGTCGGTTTGGTTCGGCGTTCCTCCTCCCACGCCGGTGCCCGTGCAGGCCGCATAGTTCGTGGGCCCAAAGGTATCGCGCAGCCGGCGCCCGTCATCGCTGGGGCAAAGGAATAGCGATACGGCAATTTTCACGCCGGCTTGATTGACCGGACTGATCTGCAAGCTGGCATTGTAGAGAGGCACTTTGAGATTCAGGGCATTGTAGGCGGCCGTGTTCTCCAGATAAGGCGACAGAGTAGCAAGACTGGACCATCGGTAAAAAGTCCACGGCGCCGCCGGAACGGCCGGATCCGCCTTGGATACGGCTCCGGCAGCAAAGGAATTGTGCGCCGAGTGATGGTTGTGCGACGCAATTCCCAATTGGCGCAAATTGTTCGCGCAGGCAATCCGCCTGGCAGATTCTCGCGCCGACTGGATCGCAGGCAGTAGGAGCGCAATCAAGACGCCGACTACCGCGATCACGACCAACATTTCAACCAGCGTAAAGGCTCTGGAAATCTTCTTCGCCAAGTACCTCGATCGCAAACGAAGAGTCTTCATCTCTTCCGTCGATGGTCCTGGGATGTGGCTGATTTCCATGTGACTTATGTTATCGACGGCGTTTCCAACACGCAAAGCTGAAAAGCATTATACCCATGAGTCCCAAAGCGTAAGTAGACGGCTCCGGCACAGCTTCCACATCCTCCAAGAGGGCCAAAGAACTTGTCGAATTGATCGGATGGGCCAGCACGTCAAGCAACTCCCCCGTTGATGCCGAAAATCGCACTAGGCCCCCTAGAGGATACGGTGTTTCCGTGGGATTCGTTGGCCCCAGCAGGGAAATCAACAGATCGCCGTTGGTGTCAAAGATCACGTCGCCCGGAGCAAAGCCCGGAAATGCAATCCCGATGGGTTGTTCAAACGGCGGGTTTGGAATCGTGATGAATGGCGTGCCTGGTCCACCGGCCCCATCAACGGGCGTCCCATTCGCAAGAAATTTGGAGACGGAATTGCCAAAGATATTCGCGACATACACGCTGCCGTCCGGCCCGACTTCCACTCCCGCCGGAATCATCAGCCCTCCCTCAAAAGCGTCGGCAAATACACTCATGGTGTCATCAACCAGCGTGGGAGTGCCTTGATTGTTGTAGACAAAGACTTCGCTGGTGCCGAAACTGCTGATATAGAGGCGCTGGAAAGAATCGTCAAAAGCAATGCCCCCTCCTTGCTGTAGCGGGGCCGCTGTAGGAATCAGGATCGTTTGCACGGGGACCGTGGTGGAGGAATTGTCGAATACTCGCACCGCATTGCTGCCATGGTCGGCCACGAAGAGCCGGCCGCTGGGGTCGAACGCCAGCCCGGAGGGTGCGGAGCTGCTCCCCAGGTCTGCAACGATGCCCAAGGGCGCTCCGTCGGTTCGGTTGTACTTCAGAACGTGGCCGGTCAGATTACTGCTGACGTAGATGTTGCCGTCTGGACCGGTGATGATGTTCGCCGGCAGGACCATGCCGCCGCCGAAGCTGGGAATAAAATTGGCCTGAAGTAGCGTGCCATCCGTGTCGTAGAGATCAACGCTGCTGGTGAACACATTGGCGACCAAAAGCGGAGTCGCCAAGGCGGGGGCCGCGTGGACTATAAGCGCGCAAGACAACGCAATAAACAGTGATACATGGTATAGAGTTCGAGACATTTGCCAGACTCCTATCAAAGGGTGGGAACATCAACTGCGGGCTGGCGGGGGGCTTGCCAAGGCGGGATCACTGTCCGAATCGCGTTGGATTCAGTGGAGTGATTATACTCTGGCCAGCGGGCCGGGAATACTAGTAGCATGGGCTTCCTAGCCCGTGTCCCGGTTGGGCGGCGATAGTGCTGAACACGGGCTGGAAGCCCATGCTACGTTCAGGGTCCCTGAAGTGTGCCCAGGATCTGGCGTGCCGCTAGTCCTGGCCCGGGCCAGCCGGTGCGGCTGTCGGCCGAGAGGGGGCTGTTATCCCCCAGCACGTAATACTCCTCCTGGCCCAGGGTTACGGCTTTCGCCTCCGCAGGTGCGATGTAGTACACGTCCCGCAACAGGGTCAGCGATGTGATTGTCACGCTGAGGTCTGAAGCACCGATCGCGAAGGGGGGGGCGATGTCTGCCGCGACCGATTTTTCCGAAATCTTCTCCGCAGGACAGGCGTGACTCACCAGCAGACGACCGTCGATCACCAAAAGAACCTGATGGTCCACCAGTGAGAATTCCACCTGCGAGGAGCTAGCCAGCAAGGGCCTTTTCATGTCGAAGTTGACACCATCCACCGGTACGCCATCGCACAACATCCGGCCTCTTCCGTGCTGTGGCTCAAGCAGTACATCATAGGTATGGCCATCAACGCTGCCTCGAAAAGCGAGCATGCCCGGGCCGAAAGCCTTGATGCTTCCCCGGAGCATGAGATCATTCAAACGATGGAGCCGCCGGCTTTCACCGCGGTTGTAAGCATAGTCGTCCATGATCGCCGCGGGCTCGAAACGCGTGGGATCCTCCGGCGATCGCCGCCAGTGGGTGTACTCCAGCCAGTCAACTTCCAACGGGTGGCCAGGACTGGAGCCGAGCCTCCGGCGAGGCGAAGTCCCGGAGAAAGTGAACGATCCAGCTTCACCCGCCAGCCACCCGGTATTCGCCTCCGCCCCTTTCCACCGTAATGGTGTTCCGCGCATTGCGTTCGGTACGAACCGGCTGTCATGCACAACCATGGCCATCGTCTGCTGCTGAGCAAGCGTCTTGCGTGCCAACGCACCGTTGATCCAAACATCGCCGCCGCGCAACTCCACGGTTTCCCCCGGCAGTCCCACTACCCGCTTGATGCAATGCGGTTCTGCCTTATGCTGCTCTGCACTCTCTGGACAACGAAAGACAATCGTCTCCCACCGTAGCATGGGCTTCCCAGCCCGTGCTTCGAGCATGTCGATCAACAACTGATCACCCGGCTTGCGCTGCGGCTGAGCCTCCTCTGGCTGAAACCGACCGCAATTGGGGCAAACGGCCGGATGCTCGCCAATTTCAACGGATTCAGCACCCGTTGCAAATGGAAACCGACACTCGGCACACAACCAAGCGTCGTGATCGCCCAAGAGGGTCGGGGCCATGGATGGCCCGATGACGCGGATCTGCCGCGTGTCTGCCGACGGACTCCACGCTAGCAAGCTAAGTGCTGCAATGAGTATCAGCACGAAAAATTGAGCGCTGCGTCGCAACATGCTATGGGTGCCGTGGACGGTGAGTTGGGTGCCATGCCCACGCCAGAGCCAGTGCGAGTTCAGGGGCGTACAGAGTTATGGAAAAACCTGACTGATACGTTCGCGTGGGCATGGCACCCTGCTACCCACAAGCTGCCCTCACTCACTTATTCTCCGTCCCCGTGTCCAGCACTGCCAAGAACGCCTTTTGCGGAATGTCCACGCTGCCGATCGACTTCATCCGCTTCTTGCCTTCGCGCTGCTTGGCCCACAGCTTGCGCTCCCGGGTAATATCGCCGCCATAGCACTTGGCGGTCACGTTTTTTCGCATCGCGGAAATCGTCTCGCGGGCGATCACCCGGGTTCCGATGGCCGCCTGCAGCGCCACCTCGAACATGTGGCGGTCGATCTCCTGCTTGAGCTTCTTGACCACCGCGCGACCGCGGAACTCAGCGTCGCGACGGTCGCAGATGATGCTCAGGGCATCGACTTTCTGGCCGCCGACCATGATGTCCATCCGCACCAGGTCGGCCGGAAAATAGCCCAACAGCTCGTAATCCATCGTGCCGTAGCCGCGCGTCACACTCTTGAGCTTGTCGTGCATGTCGTAAATGACTTCCGCCAGGGCCAGGTCGTAGACCAGCATCGCCCGGGTTGGCGAGAGATACTCCGTCCGCACATAAACACCGCGGCGATCGGTGCAGAGCTTCATCACTGGGCCGATCGATTCGGAGGGTAGGACAAAGTTGACTCGAACCACCGGCTGAAAGAATTCTTCGATGCTGCCAGCGTCGGGGACCATCTTGGGGCTGTGGATCTCGAGCATCTCGCCAGCGGTGGTCTTGATCTGATAAGTCACGTTCGGCGCAGTCTGCACCAAGTCGAGGTTCGACTCTCCCTCCAGCCGCTGCTGGACGATCTCCATATGCAACAGGCCGAGGAAGCCGCAGCGAAAGCCAAAACCCAGGGCGTCGCTCGACTCGGGCTCAAACTCAAAACTGGGGTCGTTGATCGAAAGCTTGGTTAGGGAGTCGCGCAGCTCGTCGAAGTTCTGGCCGTCGGAAGGATACAGCCCGCAATAGACCATCCGCTTCGGCGCCTGGTAGCCGGGCAGCGCCTCGGCAGGCTCGTTGGGCACGCTCACCGTGTCACCCACATGCACCTGCCCCAATTCCTTGATGTTGCAGATCAGGTATCCCACCTCGCCGGCGGTTAGCACGTCGCAGGCCCGACGTTGAGGAACGAATTGACCAATCTCCAGCGCCTCGTGCGTGGTGCCAGCGCGAAGGAATCGCACCTTCTGCCCCTTGCGCAAGGTGCCGTTCATGATCCGGATATACGTGATAGCTCCACGGTAGTCGTCGTAATGCGAGTCGAACACCATCGCCTGGAGCTTGGCATCGGGATCGCCAGTAGGGGGTGGCACCCGCTCGATGATCGCCGCAATGAGTTCTCCGATACCCAGGCCTGTCTTGCCGCTGCACCGCAACACTTCCGTGCCGTCGATCGCCAGGCTCTGCTCCATTTCGTGGATGACTTCATCCGGCCGGGCATGGGTCATATCAACTTTGTTGAGCACCGGCACGATCGCGAGATCGTGCTGCATGGCCGCGTAGTAGTTGGCCACCGTCTGGGCCTCGACACCCTGGAAGGCGTCCACCAGCAGCACGGCCCCTTCGCAGCAGGCCAGCGAGCGCGAAACCTCGTAGTGAAAATCGACGTGCCCCGGCGTGTCCACCAGATTCAGTTCGTACTCCTGACCTTGATAGGTGTACTTCATGGCCACGGCGCGGGCCTTGATGGTGATGCCGCGCTGGCGCTCCAGCGCCATGTCGTCGAGCATCTGCTCTTCCATCTCGCGCCGCTGCACCGTGCCGGTGTGTTCCAAGAACCGATCGGCCAACGTACTCTTGCCGTGGTCGATGTGGGCGATGATCGAAAAATTTCGGATATGTTTGCAGTCTGGCATGGTGTTGCTGTTTTATTTTTGAACCACAGAGGCACAGAGACACAGAGAAAGCAAGGAGTTAGGGAACACTCATAACCGCTAATCCGATTAGCGGAGATTAGCGGTTATGAGTGTTCCAAAAATTCATTTTTTTGCTCTTTTCTGGTCTCTGTGCCTCTGTGTCTCTGTGGTTCAATTTCCTTTTCTATTTTGTTTTCGTTCTATGGTATTCAACTCGCGCCAGACCCGCGGCGCCGTAAAAGCCGGCGTCGGAACCTAAGGCGGCAAAATCGATTTGTAGTTTCTCTCCCACCACCGGCAAGGCTCGGCTGCGGACTTCTTCGCGGACTCGCTCCAAAAAGCGGCGGCCGACCTTCGACTCCGATCGTCCAAATGTCATTGCCCCGCCGAGGAGCACGCCGGCCGGATCGATCGTGTGCGCCAGCGTGACAATGCCGATTCCCAGCAGGCGGGCCGTCTCCAGCACAATCTCCCAGGCCAGCGCGTCGTCGCGATCCGCGTGCTTGTCGATCAGCAGGGCCGTCAGTTCTTCACCGTCGGCAACCGCTTGCGCCAGCGAGCCCTGGCGGCCTGCCTTGATGGCTTCTTCCGTTCGCCGCACCACGGCCGTCGCACTGCAGTATGCTTCCAGATGCCCGCGCTGGCCGCAGTTGCACATCCGGGCGTCGTAGCGGCTGTCGATTATTATATGCCCACACTCGCCGCCGTGGCTGTGCTGGCCGTCGATCGTAAGGTCGCCGATGATGATCCCACCCCCCACGCCAGTCCCCAGCGTCAGCATAATCAGGCTCGGCAGGTGGCGTCCTGCACCCAGCCAGAACTCCCCATAGGCGGCGGCGTTGGCGTCGTTTTCGTAGGTCACTGCCCGGCCGCAGTGGTGGCTCACTCGGTCGCGGATCGGAAAGTCGTGCCAGGAGGGAAAATTGACCGGCAGGAGCAAGCGGCCGGCCGGGATGTCCATCGTGCCGGGTGTGGCCAGTCCTACCTGAGCAACATCGGCCATCCCCACTTCGACCGAGTCGGCAATCTCCCGCACCGTTTCCGCCATCCGCCGCGCCCCGGCTTCCGGGCCTAGTTCCACCTTGGTGGGCATGCTCCGGTATCCGAGCAAATGCCCCTGGTCGTCCACCAATCCGACCTTAGTGTTGGTCCCACCCAGGTCGATCCCGGCAAACAGGGGGGCAACGGCCTGATCGCGAGAGATCGTGGGACGAGTTTCGGACATGGGTAGGGAGAGGGCCGGAGGGGTGGGCGCAAGGACATAATATAGATGCCCTGGAAAACCAGGGCAATTGCGGCTGGGGGCGAGCGGTCAGCTTGTCAGCGATCAGCGTTCAGCCAGGAATCGCGGCCGGGAGGGCTTCTAACCATGCTCAAGGGCTGGTTCAGCTTAAAAAAGCACAAAGAATTGAGCGAGCCAACGGAGGGCGGTCTGCGTAGAATGCCTATATGCATGCATTCTTGAGCTACATTCCTGCGCTGATTGCTGCCGTCGTTCTGGCGTTGCCGCCAAGTTTTTGTTGTTTCCCTGGGGGAGAAGCAACGAAAGCGACGTCGCCAAAATCCTGCTGTCAGAAGACGGCCGGTTCTTCGCACCAGCAACCCGCGCCGCAATGCCCACACGGAGCATGCTGTTGCGAGCGTCATGCGGTTGCCCCGCCTGATATCGTCCAACCGCCCGATGCTGCAACCGTTGCCATCATTCCAGCAGTGTTGACGTCCTCAGAGTTGGCTGCGCCGCAGGCTGCTGTTGC
>JAIOPX010000298.1 GCA_021413705.1 Planctomycetota bacterium
AGAACCCCGCGGCCAATCTGCTCGCCCGCTGGGTACGCGAGGGAGACTGGAAGCTGATCGACCGCACGCCGGCCGGCGGCAAGGTGCGAGCGTCGCTCTACAATCTCAAGGACGACCCGTTTGAGATGAAGGACCTGGCAATGGACCAGCCGGAGCGGGTCAAGCAATTGCAAACGCTACTGGACGAGTGGTGGAAGCCGTGAAGAAGCTTGTAGGCTTGAACTGCGTTGGCAGAACCAGCAACCTCGTCCCTGGTTTTCGCCTTCGTCAGTGTGCCACTGGCTTTGCCAGTGCCGGCACAACCAACCCAGGCAACACAACGAGTTTCACCAGCGTGACAAATCACACAGTCCAAAACACATTCCCCCAAAGGATCATTCAAATGTCAAAAGTAAACTCATTGTCCCGACTGACTCTATTGCTGCTCGCGTGTGTTGCATGCCTGAGTAACTACGGCAAAGCCTCAGCCGAGGATCCAAAGCCAGCCGCGCCGAAAGTCGTAAAATCCCCCAGACCAAGAGCAAGAAGATCGATCTGTGCTTTCTGGGGGATTCGATCACCGCGATGTGGCCCGGAGACTTGTTCAACAAGAACTTTGGCAAATATCAGGTGGTGAACTTCGGCGTCGGTGGCGATCGGGCGGAGAATGTTTTGTGGCGATTGGAAAATGGAGAACTCAAGGGAACGTCCCCCAAGGTGATCGTGCTGATGATCGGCACGAACAACATGGGCTTCAACACGGCCGAGGAAGTGGCGTTGGGCGTGACCACCGTCGTGAAGAATCTCCAGACGAAATTCCCGACCACCAAGATTCTGCTGCTCGGGATCCTGCCCAAGAAGGACGCCAAGGTCGAGAAGGTGGCCGCCGCCAACGAGATCATCGCCAAACTGGACGACGGCAAGATGGTCCGCTACCTCGATTTCGGGCCGAAGCTGCTCGACAAAGACGGCAAGATCCAGGCCGGCATGCTTGCCGACGCAGTCCATCTGACGCACAAGGGGTACGAGATCTGGGTGGAAGCGATGAACCCACTGTTGACAGAAATGATGGCACAGAAGTGACGGCGGCTCTAACCTACCTCCGTTAACTCTGTTACCTCCTGTTCAAAATCTTTTGTTCAAGCGATTTACCGTGTTCGAGTCGGATTTTTGTGAACAGGAGGAAACGGAGGGGACGGAGGTAAGGAAAGGGGAGTAGTAGCGTCTCAAATTGTCGGGCGGGCTTTGGCCGTGAGCATCGTGAGGAGGTCGCATGCGATTTAGTCTTTTGTTGTTCATGGCGATGTCGTTGCTGGCAGCACCGCCAGGGCGCGTGTCCGCGGTGCCGCCGGCCAAGGTCGCGGAAAAGGCGGGCATCGTGCTGACGTCGCCGCTCGACTATCAGGTCTTCCAGCGCAGCAGTCGCGAGCAGGGAACGATTGAACTGAGTGGCCAGCTCAAAGGAGTAGCCGGAAATCTCCTGTTGGTGACGATCACCGGCCGGCCGTTGGCGGGGCAGCTCCCTGTCGACGGGGAGCGAGTTACCGTAAGTATCGATCCGACGACGGGAGAGTTTCACCACCAGTTGTCGATTCCGGCCGGCGGCTGGTATCGGATGAATCTGCGGGCCACCAAAGAAAAGGTGCGTGTCGCGGAGAAGACGATCGATCACGTCGGTGTCGGCGAAGTATTTGTCGTGGCGGGGCAGTCGAACTCGTCGAACTTTGGGGCCGTCAAGCAGCAACCGAAAAGCGGCATGGTGGCTTCGTTTGACGGCCAGACTTGGCGAGTTGCGAACGACCCGCAGTTGGGCGTGCAGGATGGGAGCAAGGGCGGGAGCTTCCTGCCGGCGATGGGGGACGCGCTGTTTGCTCGTTATCACGTTCCCATCGGCGTGGCGTCCACCGGCGCGGGTGCGACCAGCGTGCGGCAGTGGCTCCCCAAGGGAGAGAAGATGAATCGCCAGCCAACGATCTCGTCGTTGATCAAGCCGGCCGGCCCAGGGCAGTGGGAATCCACGGGCCAATTGTTTGAGGGCCTGATGAAGCGCGTCGAGAAACTCGGCCCGCACGGCTGCCGCGCGATTCTGTGGCATCAGGGAGAGTCCGACGCCGGCCAGGCCCGCGGTGGATATCCGGCCGACCGCCAGATCACAGGAGACGACTATCAGCGCTATCTGACGACGCTCATTAATGCTTCGCGCAAGCGGGCGGGCTGGGACGTTCCCTGGTTCGTCGCGCAGGTGAGCTACCACAGCGAAAAGGACGCGGCGGACGAAGAGTTTCGCAAGGCTCAACGAGCCATGTGGAAATCGAAAGACGTGCTGGAAGGGCCCGACTCTGATTCCTTACGAGCCGAATTCCGCGCCGGCGTGCATTTCAACGCCAAAGGACTGGATGCCCACGGCAAACTGTGGGCGGACAAGATCGGCCAATATCTGGACAAGCAATTGGCGGTGAAGAAGGACGACGAGCAGCCAAAAACTGACCGCCCCGCCGAGTGAGCCAATGCCACGCCGCAGCACCAACACCCTCGTCCCTGCCTTGCTCCTTTCGTGTGCCACTGGCTCTGCCAGTGCCAGCACCACCAACCAACTCGACACGAACTACTGCCGGCCGTTTTGAAAACTTGGAACGAGCGTGCGAGGGGATGATGTGCAAGCCGACGCAGGGGGACAGTCCCTGTTCTTCCTGCGGAAGAAGGGACAGTCCCCAACTGATGCCAGTGCCGGCGTAGCGGTAACGCCCGAAGTCATTCGCTCGTTCGCAACGATTGCACCTCCTTCTCGTATCGCCGCACATCCTGCAGCCATGCGCCACCCACCGGCACGCCGGACTTCAGGCAGTGATAGTCCCACACGGCGCCGAATGGCAACGTCTTTTGCTCCTCCAGCATCGCCAACCGGCCGGTGAAATCTCC
>JAIOPX010000029.1 GCA_021413705.1 Planctomycetota bacterium
AAAATGATTGCATCTGGCGCGGTATCATTTGCGCCCATTTATCTAGGCGGCCGAGTCGTGCGGAAACATCATGACAACCACAACTATTCTGCGTGAAAACCCTACCCTTACCTTCGGGGGCCAGCCTTCAACACGCTGTCCGGAGGAACTGCTGGCCGGCTACCGCGACATCGTCGGTCGCCAGCGATTTGGCTGGACACAGCATCATCGGCTGCTGAAGCAACTCGGCTCCGGCGGCCAGGGCGTGGTCTACCTTACCGAGCGCAAGGGGACCGATAATTTCACGCTGCCGGTGGCGCTGAAGATTTTTTCGCCCGAACGCTATGAAGACGCCCGGAGCTATGACGAGTCGATGGCCCGGATAGCCCGGGTAGCCGCTCGCGTGGCCCAGATTCAGCAAGACAACCTGCTCGACGTCCACAATTTCGTCGAGCGGAGCCGGATCCGCATGATGGAAATGGAATGGATCGACGGCTACGACCTCAGTTGCCTGCTGACCCCCGCCATGCTGGAGCGGGCGCGGCTGCGTGTGAGCAACAAGCGCTGGGAACACATGAACAATGTGATCGTCACGGAAGGCCGGATGCAGCCACGACTGAAGCCGGGTGTGGCCATCGCCGTGGTGCGCGACGTGCTGGCGGCGCTGGCCGCGATCCATCGCGAGGGGATCGTGCATGGCGATATCAAGCCCTCGAACATCATGCTCAAGCGGACCGGCACGACCAAAGTGGTCGATATCGGCTCGGCATTTGAGTTGGAAGACATTCCTCAAGTTCGCACTTGCACTCCCACCTACTCGGCCCCGGAGGTACTCGACGGTGGCGACATCACGCCGCGCAGCGACTTGGCCAGCCTGGGCTACGTGCTGGTGGAAATTCTCTCAGGTGCGCCTCCGTTCGCCGGCCTGACGCACTATCGCGACCTGCTGGAGGCCAAGCGTTTGTTGGCGCAGCGGCTACCGAAGATCCTACCGCACGAAGTGGTCTGTAATGAATTGCTTATGAACTTCTGCCGAGGTTTGGTGGCTCCCGATCCTGCCCGCCGCTTTCCGAGCGCCGAGGCCGCCGACCTGCAGGAGGCAGGCGCCGCCAGCTTCCACCGTCAGTTGATCCACAGCAATCTGGCAAGCGAATACGACAACGAAATCCGTGTCTGGCTGGAAGAGTTGGAGTAGGGCCGGTGTTGTTGACTCATCCCCTCGTGCCGAAATCCCGATTGTTCCCTATCACCATTTCGTTAGTTTGTAGGGCGAGCATAAGACCATTGCCCTGAGAGCTAGTCATAGCTCGGTCTCAGTAAAAACAGCCGCCCGGTGCAGGAATGCGCCGGGCGGCTGAAGATTCGTGAGGTTAAACATTGCTGTCCGCCGAAATCTCGGACTGAAGAACTACTTGCTCTTCCGCTTCTTCCAGACAGCCAGTCCCAACCCGCCCAGACCCAGCAAACCTAGCGCGTAGGTACTCGGCTCGGGGACGGCCTCGGCCTCGGCGAGGTCCACCGTCAGTCGCACGTTGTCCCATACTGGTTGATAACCGGTGACCCTCGCCACCATGATCCCGATCCTCTGGCCGTCGTCGGCCGAGGTCGCGACGTAAGTCAGCGTTTGCGTGACCCAGTCGCCCGCACCGTTGAGCCCAGCAGGGTTGTTCCCATTCGAGAGCGAGCCATCGAGCATGGCAATGGTCGGGCCGGCGAAAGCGGTGGTTGGGCCGCCGGGGTTCTGATCCTGGCGGAAGAACATAATCGAGCCGGTGTCGAATTCCTGGCCGGCATCGCCGCGCAGCGAGTGGTCGAGGGTGAGCGTGTAGGTTGCACCTTCGACAAACGTGTCGGTCAACAGTTGGTAGGCCGTATTGACACCCTTGTCCACACCATCAGTCGCCGCCTGGCCATACCCTGTGCCGCTGATCGGCCAGCCCCCTCCGCCCCAGACCTGCGGGTTGATTGTCCAACTGTTATCGTTCCCACCGCTGATTTCAAAGCTGAAATCGGGCACTGTGATCGCAGTCGGATTGCCGCTGGGAGTAGGGGCAGTCACCTTGTTCAATCTCACATTGTCGTAGGCCACATGGAAGTTGGTTCCCTCCTGCGAGGTGAAGAGGCGGATGCCCAGTGCCTGCCCGCTTAAACCCGCCAGCTCGGTTCCCGACACCTGGAGATTGTACGTCTTATTCCCGAAGGAACCTGGAACGGATGCCGTGGCGGCAATTCTGGTGGGCGTTCCGGCATTGTTCCAATACAGTTCCAGGCCGGCTGGGCCGCCGAAGAAGGCGGGGTCGTAGTGGCCAACATCCACCGTGAGCGTGTAGATTTGCGATGTATCAATTGATTCACCCAGCGTCTGACGAAGGCTCGAATAACTCCGAGTCCCGTCTGGACTACCGCCGCCGGTGCGGAATGTCAGCAACTTCGTACCGTCGGTGGCCTGGAAACCACCGACACCGGCGCTGTTGCGAATGGAATGGTTACCGACAATATGGTTTGCGGTCCAAGAAGGGACTGCAACACCATCGCCTAGCGCGCCATCCTCGAAACTGAAATTGGGCACGGGGACCGATACCGCGCTGGCGGAATGGACGAGAATCAATGTAGCTGCAAGCGCGGCGGCGGAGAAAAGACTTTTGCGACGGGTCATTAGAACACCTCACATGAAAAATGAAATGGAACGTGATTTCAAAACAGAGCAGGATTGGACTAACCTGGAAACCGTGAAGATCGGCAACGAGCCCGCATTCGGTTTCCAGAAACAAAAAAGCGAACCGAGAAGCGTTCCCGGTCGCTTGTGAGACAATTCAGCTCGCAATAGCAATGCGGTTATTGAGCAGATTGCAGTACGCATCATGAGCCTTGCCTGAATGGACGGGCCGGACCGGCCGCACTTAAATCGTTGGGCATTGGAAAATGTTTACCCGGCTCCGTCCACACGTATATATAATTGACAGAATCCAACCTAAAACGCAACTTACTTGGGACACCCCCTCTTGTGTGGGGTTGGTGGAGTTGCGTTAAAACAAGGGAGCCTCACCGTTTTGAGGAATGAAATCGGTGCAGCGGATCACTTTGGAAGTATACAGAAGGAGTGCCCGGAAGGGGGCAGGCACAGTTTCCGTCTTGAGCGAAATTGGCAAACCTAGGGCGCTGCTTTCGAACAATGAGCCCGTTCCATCTGATACTTCCCTCGCTTGCGCGTCGGGCCAGGGTTATCGTGCGATCTTTACCTTCGGCAAGGCCCGCTGCAGTTTGGCAACTCCCTCGTCCGTCACTTGGGTAAACCCAAGATCGAGATCCTGCAATCCCGTCAGCCCCTCGAGGTGTGTTAATCCTGCATCGCTGATCTGCGTCGATTTGAGATTCAATTCTGTCAACTGCTTCAAGCCGGCCAGATGCTTAAGTGAAGCATCGTCGATTCGAGTTCCCTCCAGGCGTAGCGATTTGAGCTTGGTCAGCCCAGCAAGGTGAGGCATCCCGGCGCCGCTGACCTGCGTGTTCCAGAGATCCAGTTGCTCCAGCGCTGTCAGAGCCGCAAGGGAGGCCACTCCCTCGTCGCTGACCGGCGATTCGCTCAGATCGAGGTTCTTCAATGACGCAGCGGCCCCGGCCAAGTGCTTCAAACCTGTGCCATCGACACCAGTATCGCGTAATGACACTTGCCCCAATCGCGTCATACCTGCCAGGTGCGCTAGTCCGGCATCCGTCACCTGAGTACGGAATAGATACAGTTCGTCCAACGCTGTCAAACCGGTCAAATGAGCCAGCCCCGCGTCACTGGCCTCCGAATCATCGAGCCACAGGCCTTTGAGTTGCGGCATGGTTGCAATCGTCTTCAGTCCCTCATCCGTGATGCGTGGGCAGCGCAATTTCAGCCGCTCCAGTTTATTAAGGCCGGCAAGATGCTTGAGTCCGGCATCGGTCACCTGAACACAGCCCCGCAGGTCGAGCACCCGCAGCTTCTTTAATCCGCTGAGATTAGCCAGCCCTTCGTCTCCAATGTTGTTGTACAGCAGCAACAGTTGCTCCAACGTGACGAGGTTCTTCAGATGGACCATGCCGGCGTCCGTGACATTGGCCGTGCGCCGCATATTGAGAACTTTCAGTCGACTGAGACCTTTGAGGGACGCCAGGCCGGCATCCGTCACGTCCGTATTCTCCAGATCCAACAACACCAGCGAGTCCATGCCGCCAACGGGTTTCAGAGCCGCATCGGTGAACTTGGCGCCCCACATCTTGAGCCGCTGAACACCTGGGATTTTCGCTACTTGACTAAGCAGCGGATCCCCCTCGGTGGCTCCTATCAAATCAACTTCCAGAATCTCGCCGGTGGGTTTACGGCCGATTTTTGCACCGGCCTTTTGCAAAGCCTCAATCGCGGCCTTGACCGCCGGAGATTCCTGCATCGAGGCATCAGCAGCCACTGCTGAATCAATGCCAAGCCGCAAAAACGCGAAGAGCGACCCGAATATGAAAGCAAATGTCCGAATCCCTCTGGCAGAATGCATCATCGAGCTTGATCCGAAAATGGTGACGAAGAAAGTGCGGCAATTCCGACAGGACCAGCCTAATCTGGACACAGGGTGACGGCAAACCACCTTCGGCCTGGATCCCGGGGGGGTAATATTACGCCAATTCAGACGTATTGAATGTTCACCCGCTGTCCATCTCGCCGGCTTTTTCGTCCGGCCAATACGATCGACATAGCCCGGTAGGCATCTTCCAGGTCCGACGTTTTGCGAACGAGGCTTGTCACAGCCCGAAAGAAGAGCCCCAGCATTTGCTCTCCGACGGGCCTTTCGCTCTCCAGAGGTTCCTGATGGCGGCCGGCCGTATCGAACCAAGTGAGGTTGTTCGGCAGATCAATGAATGCGATGCCACGCTCGCAGGCAACTTGGAGCGCTGCCGGCGGGCGAAAGCTGATTGCCTCGTGCCAAATGCCGGGCATGTAGTGCCCGCAACTGATCTGCGCGATGATGCCAGAGCCAGGATTTCCGCTGCCGGAAAAATCGAGGCTCATCATCTCATAGTCGTTCTCAAACTGGCCGGAATCCGTGTCGTGAGCGATGCCGACGACCGAGGATGGTTCTTCGCCGGCGACATAGCGGCACCAATCAACCAGATCGATCAGATACTGAATCGGCCCCGGCGGCGGCGTGCCGGGTACGCGGTGCAACCGCTGTTGATCTTTGGTTTCGATGGGCGTTCGCTGATGACAGAACATCAACCGGGGACGTCCCAATTGCGTGGCGATCAATTCTTTGAGACGCAACGTTGCGGGAGCATGCCGGCGAGGGAATTCCGCCATAAAGGCGACGCCCGATTCCTGCACTCGCTGTTTCAACTCCCGTGCCTGTTCTAGTCCGACATCCAATGCCGCCGCGCAGTAGACCGCTTTGCCTGCTTCGCACGCCGCCAGAATCGGCAATGGTCCGTACCACTGAGGTGAAAGCATCAAGATGGCGTCAACATCTTCGCGCTCGGCCAACGCGCGGTACCCATCGACGCTGACAGCCCCAAATTCCCGCGCAGCCCGCTCCGCTCGATGAGCTACTTGCTCGCAGACTGCCTTGACCTCAAACCGATCACTCATCGCCCGCAGCGCAGGAGCGTGCCGGGTCTCCCAGGCGTTGCCAAGTCCGACCAGACCGACCCGAATCTTCATTGAACTCTCAACAAATCGGGCGGCTTCAGAGGGCTAAATCATGAAAACGAATAAACATGTGTCGGTGGGAGATTATAAGCCAGAGGCGATGCAAGTCTCAATAAGCCAGCACCAATTGTTCTGGGGTTTTGGACTGAAATCTTAGAATCACTATGAAATTCAAAGATCTGTGACATCAATATAATAGATAAATGTAATCCGATGTTTGATTTTGACAACGTGTCAATGGCCATTTATGTGATGAAATTACTTCCCAAACATGTTTTTCCTAAAAAACTTTGCATTCAGCCACTTCACATATATCTTACCCTAATTACACTATTGTCTTCGTCGTGTACTGTGATGCCACCGCAACTGAGGCAAATTGGCGAGAGAAGGGAATCTGATCACAGAGGCGACCGTCACGCGGATCTGCCTGACTGAGAGCAGAACACATCAATCGCTGCGTGACGCCCACCCCAAGGCTGAGTCGCCTTAAACGCACAAGCCTTCCACGTCCGAGTCCAACTAAAACGTGGTCAGCCTCTCAGTCCTCGACGCCAGAATTAGGTCAAACTGCCCGGATGCCAATAGCTTCTAAGTAGAAAGGAATATCGCCGTGACCGCGCTGACTGCAACACTGCTTATCCACATGTCGATCGTTTCGGCCACTCCGCAATCCTACGCCGAGGCCCATAAGGCATCGATGAAGACGGGCGAACCCATTCTGGTGCTAGTCGGAGCCACTTGGTGTCCGGCCTGCATCAATATGAAATCATCGGTCGTTCCCGAGTTGCAGCGGCGCGGATCTCTCAAGGGAGTTCAGTTTGCCCAGGTTGACATTGATCGCCAACGAGCCACGGCAGGTGAGCTTTCCAATGCCGGAGTCATTCCCCAACTGATTCTGTTCCGCAAGACAGAAACGGGCTGGAAAAAATGGGAAGTGACTGGAGGACAAAGCCCTGAGTCGGTGGAACAGTTCATCCGCAACGGGCTGCCGGAAGAGAAGACGGCGTCCACAACGACCGTCAGCAAGCGCTGAGGCTTGGCGAGTCGGGGGCGTCAGCCCCTGGAGGCGTCTGGGGATCCGTTGGATATTGAAACTCCGGTTGGCATTGTGAGCCTTGGTAGCGGAACATTTCCTCCGCGGGCTGACGCCCGGCGTCTCGCCAGCATCGCGATCCTGCCTATCCCATCCGATGCGGAATCTCTTCCGTCAGGTCATAGCGGCGGATTTTCCGATCGAGCGTCGAGCGTTCAATCCCCAAGATGCTGGCGGTGCGGCTCTTGTTCCATCCGGTTGCCTGAAGCGTAGCCAAAATGTGCCGCTTTTCTAAATCCTCCAGGGACATGGGTTCATAGCGCCTCGCCAGCGCGCCGATGTCCATGGAATCACCGGCCGTGGACAAACTGGACAGCGTTAGATCGACCGAATCGACAAAGTCCGTTCGGGAAAGGAGCACCGCGCGTTCGATGACATTTTTCAATTCCCGCACATTGCCGGGCCAGCGATAGGCCTGCATCGCCTCAACGGCGGCCGGCGTATATCCTCGGATGCGGCGTCCCGTTTCGTCATTGAATTTCTTGAGAAAATGGCTGGCCAACTCGGGTATGTCCTCCACCCGTTTGCGCAGTGCTGGAACCAGAATCTCAACCACATGCAGCCGGAAATAAAGATCGCGACGAAACTTTCCTTCCGCCACGTCACGTTCCAAGTCTCGGTTGGTGGCCGCGATCACTCGCACGTCAACCTTGATCGCTTCGCTCCCTCCGACTCGCTCAAAGGGATGCCCTTCCAACACACGTAAAAATTTAGCCTGAATGGTCGGACTCATCTCTCCGATTTCGTCCAACATGAGCGTGCCGGTGTCGGCCGCCTCGAATTTTCCCATTTTCCGTTCTGTAGCGCCCGTGAAGGCCCCGCGCTCGTGGCCGAATAATTCGCTTTCCAAGAGCGATTCGCTCAGCGCCGCACAATTGAGACAGACGAACGGCCCCTTCCTACGGGCGCTGGCGTAGTGAACCGCCCGTGCGACCAGTTCCTTTCCGACACCGCTCTCACCGCGAATCAACACCGTTGCTCGGCTGGGAGCCGCTCGATCTATTTCCTGGGCGACCATTCCCATTGCCGCGCTGCTGCCGACAATTTCACTTTGAACCCCGAGCCGTTCGCGCAGTTGGAGGTTTTCGCCCCGAATTTGACTCAAATCTTCGGTCAACTCCTGACGCCGATTGAGATTGTTCAGTGCCACGGCCACGGTTTCGGCCACGGCCAGCGTAAACTCCAGATCGTCGGGATCCGGAATTACATCCGTCTGAGTAGAGTACAAGTGCAAGAGGCCAAAAGCTCGTGATCCTTGTCGCACGGGGGCACATATGACACTCGTGGCATGAATCTCGCCCTGACTGTCACGGCCTCCCAGAACGCTGTCATCGATTACGTTGCGGGCCAATACGGCTTCTCCTTCGCGGAGAACCATCGTGGCCAGAAAGTTCGACACCCGGTGGTAGCGGTCCTCTTTGTCGCTTCGCCATGCCAGAACTTCCAAGTCCGTTCCAGTCGGCTCTCCCTTGAATGTGCGCGGCAAGAGCAACAAGCTTCCTGCATCCACGCGGGTCTCCTCAAACAAACCAGCCAATGCCAAATTTGCTAATTGATTAACGTCGGTGGCCTGAGCGAGATCGAAAGCCAGCCTGCAGAGAACCGCCGCGGCTCGACCTACTTTGGGAACCAAGGAAGCCTGATCGTCTTCGGGCGGCGCCAGGAATTTGGTCTGCACTGTGCGGTGGGTAATATGGGTCGGTTCGTCCCCGCCGAATATGCTCGCTTCGTCCGTCGCCCAGGCTTCGTCTCCCGCGAGGCTGGCCCGTTTGATAATCGAACTGGAATCTGGAAAAGCCGTCGAAACGTCGTGGACGAACTTCAATTGAGAATGACCGATGCGAATCACATCGTCACGCTGGAGCAGGTAGTCTCCTTTGACTCCGTTGCCCCCTACGCTGGTTCCGTTGCGGCTATCGAGGTCTCGCAGGGTCCAGCGATCTTGAGCCAGAAACACCTCGGCATGGTGGCGGCTGCAACGCTCATCCTTGATGACGATATGGTTTGTCGGCGCCCGGCCGATGGTCACTGCCTGTCCCGGTAACAACCGAAAGACGTCGGTCCACTTCGTTCCTTCCCGAATGACGAGATATGCCAGCATGAATCGACCGTCGGCCAAGAGCCGTCCACGACCAGGATAAGAACCGGGTTCCCCTGCCGGCCCGCAGCCAGGTCTGGCCACGGTAAACGCCTTCACACGACCTGTACGAAAACGATACACTTCAATCTAGTTGGCCAACCCCGCCTTCGGCAAGTCGCCGGGGAAGGTAGGCTCCTTCTGCAGGCTGCAAGTTCCGGCGCGCCGGGGAAGGTGCCCAGGTACGAAGGTTAGCGCCAAACCTGCACTCTCAAGCATGAATTGCAGCTTTGCGCCTTCCCAGTCCCCAGGCCACGCTCGGCAAGCGAGGCCTACTTCAAATCATATCTGTCGTTGCTTTTGCGTGCAGAACTAACTAATCTAAAAGAACTTGCAGGGGCGTTGATTGGCGTGGATCGAGAGCAGCTGGGAACACCAAATATGACAGGTTTATTTTCCAAATTGCGGCGTCCCGTGGCACTCTTGGCAGCCATTGGCATCGGTGGGGCATTGGTCGCCACCGCTCTTCGGACCCAAGCCGGAGTATTCCTCGGCGGTGCCGCTCGCAATAACGTCGGCGGGGTGATGGTCGATGCCCAAGGCGTGGTCCGCAACCCTGCCCGAGGAGCGCTCAAAGAACTCCAGCAAGTCCGTCAGGAATTTTTGAAAGAGATTCCGGCCGATCTGCGGGAGGAAGTGAAGCTTCGCAAGGTTTCTATCAAACAACTGCAACAGGCCGCTCTGACGGCCATGAAAGAGAAAGGTGGCGTACTACCCGACGACGTCCGCTTCATGGGTGGCTTGCAGCGCGTCAAGTACATTCTGGTCTATCCCGAACTTAAAGATATTGTGCTGGTGGGCCCGGCCGAAGGCTGGAAGATCGCCGAGACCGGTGAGCCGGTAGGAATCACGACTGGCCACCCAGTGATGCAATTCGACGATCTCGTGGTTGCATTGCGCACTGCCGCTGGAGCGAAGCGGGAGCCGATCTCCTGTTCCATTGATCCCACGCAGGAAGGAATCAAGAAGCTCCATTCCTTCTTGCAGACTCAGCCGGTGATGACAGCGCGTAGCAAGCAGCGGATCCTCACTCGGGCCGAAGATGAATTGGGAATGCAAAAAGTGATTCTCACTGGCGTGGATCCCACGACCCGGTTCGCCCGTATTTTGGTGGCGGCCGACTATCGGATGAAGCGGCTGGCGATGGGTTTTGATCCGGCGCCGATCAAAGGAATGCCCAGCTATATGCAGTTGGCCTCCACCGATCGGCAGCAGAATCTCATGCCGCGGTGGTGGCTGGAAGACGACTACCAACCTCTGCTGACCGACGACAAGGGCTTGGCCTGGGAGCTCCGGGGCCAGGGGG
This sequence comes from Planctomycetota bacterium, assembly GCA_021413705.1. Taxonomy (GTDB): domain Bacteria; phylum Planctomycetota; class Planctomycetia; order Pirellulales; family UBA7805; genus JAIOPX01. The sequence continues at coordinate 10,178 of JAIOPX010000029.1, forward strand.
TTCAGTGCAAGACAGAAGACGAAGTGATTGGCGCAGACGGCAGCCGTCGTGGCACGGGCAAGGCTGATCCCGTGGCCAGCAAATGGGCCAAGACAATGACCGACAAATACAACGAATTGTCGGCTCAAGAACCTGTTTTCGGCCAGTTGCGCAACTGTATGGACTTGGCCGTCGTGGCTGCCCTGATCACATCCCATGACCTGGCAGGCAAGGCAGGGCTGGATCTAAGCCCGGCGCTGAGCAGCCCGATGTTGATGCCTGACAAGTACGAAGAAGCCCGCGAACTGCCGACGCTGGCCAATGCTGTGGAGAAGGGGAAACGCTGGCTGATCAGCGCTTCCGGCGGCGTGTCGATCGACCCTTGGCGTGCCGCCTCGAAGGAGGAAAAGAGCGACAAGATCGCTCCCGTCCAGGAAGACGCCCTCCCCCCTGCCGGCGCCTCTTGGTGGTGGAACTGAAAACCTCCACAACACACGGCGAGCGGGGGGCGTAAGCCCCCTGTTTCTTTGCGGAGCGCGGAACGTCGAGCCACAATCACTCCCGCACCTATCGCCAACGGCCGGCTTCCGCCGGTGGCTCACACCGACCGCTCGCCTATTTCTAGAATTTTCTCAATTTCCGGTTCATGCCTCCGCCCGAGCCTGGGTTGAGTAATAGGATGACCAGCGGCGCGGACATTCCGCCCGTGGATCCTCCCTTTTTCTCCCTGGCAGCCAATGTCCGTGTCCCCAGATCAGCCCCAGGAACTGGCCGAGTTCGTAGAACTTCTGACCCGCCATCAGTTGCGGCTCTTCCAGTTCATCGTCTCTCTGGTGGCCGATCGGACGGAGGCGGAGGAAATCCGCCAGAACACGAACGTCGTACTCTGGCAGAAAGCGGCCGAGTTCAAACGGGACACCAACTTCGTCGCCTGGGCCTGCCGCGTAGCCCATTTCGAGATCCTGAAGGAGCGTCAGCGCCGCGGCCGTCGCCAGGTCCAACTCAGCGATGAGACGTTGGAGCAACTGGCCACCCAGTCGATCGAAAACTCCGACCTGTTGGAGTCTCGCCGCCAGGCACTTTCCTGGTGCATGGAGCGACTGGCTGCAGCCGACTCCACTCTGATAACCGCCCGCTACCAGCAGGGAGAACCGACGGAAACGATCGCCGCCCGTATCCAACGCACCGTCGATTCCGTCCGCCACTCTCTCTCCCGCATCCGCAGGCAATTGAAACGCTGCGTCGATGGCCGGCTCGCGCGCACGGAGCATTCATGATGGATCAGCAGCGGGAAAAAGAACTGTTCGATCTGCTGGACGCCTGGTGCGAAGGCCAGCTCACGCCCGATTCGGCAGCGCGGCTGGACACGATCCTCCAGAAAGACGCCGAGGCCCGCTGGCAGTATCTCTGCTACATGGAACTGCACGGCGCCTTGCAACTCGATCCAGCCACCCTAGCCCGAAGCGCCACGAGCGGCACGGCGCTAGCCGCCGGTGATTTGAGAGAGCTAGTGACGCTAAGGGGACAGTCCCATTTTGCTGGGGCAAAATTGGGACAGTCCTCATTCCACCTTTCCCGTCTGGCACTCGCCGCCTCAGTAGTCCTGGCCATCGGAATCTTGGCCTACACGTTCTGGTCTCGTCCAACCGAGCAGCCTGTGGCTAAGCAGACCCCGGCTGCGAAAATTGTTGGTTTGACGGATGCCAAGTGGGCAGGAGTATCTTCCCAGACGGGCGATACGCTCACTTCCGGCCAGCGTTTGCTGCTTCAGAGCGGCTCAGCGGAAATCACGTTCAACGATCAGGCCAGGGTGATATTGCAAGGCCCGGCCGAGTTTGTCGTTGTCGATGCGACGGGTTGCCGGCTCGCAACGGGCAGACTGACGGCGCATGTGCCGGACTTCGCCAAGGGATTCAAGGTGCATACGCCGGACGGCACCGTGACCGATTTGGGGACAGACTTTGGCGTGTATGTGTGGAGTGAGACCGGAGGAGGCAGGGTTGAGGAAGCAGGAGAAGAAGAGCAGCAGCCGGGTGGCGGCCCGCAGTTCGACGGCAAACAGCTGCCGATCACGGAAGTGCATGTCTTTAAGGGCAAGGTAGACGTGGCGCCGCGCGACCAATTGGCTCAGGCACCGGCGCCAGCGAATCCCTCCGATCCATCCACCATCCCCCATCCTCCATCCACCATTCTTCAAGCTGGCGAAGCCGTCACGATCAGTGACAACAAAGTCCAGCCGCTGCCGGCCGCCGATCCGTTCAAGTTCGCGCTCGACAAGCTCCAAGGCAAGCCGCGGCAGGTGCTGCTCGCCGAGGATTTCGAGTCGTATGACGTCGGTGTCAAGCGCGATGCGATGGGGGCGTGGTTGATTCAGGGGAGCAGCCGCAAGGGGCAGGCCGTCGGCATCGGCGACTACGACAAAGCTCAAGCCGATTCTACGGCCCAGCACGGACTGGCCGACCCGAGCCTGAACCCTCCTCCTCCGTCGATTTCGCGGTTGCTGGTATTTGCACCTTCGGAACCAAATCCGCGGAGCGAGTTTCCCAGAGTAGCCCGGCCGATCGAGGCCCCCCAGTTGGCCCACACCTGCCGGGTGTTGATGGAGTTCGTGATTTTTCCCGCTGGGAATATAGAACCTTCCTTCGCATTTGCCGCTGAGGCAGGCATCGCGCCGGGTATTGAGTTCTGGCGCAATGCCGATCCGGCCGCGCCGTCCATTTCCTGGAAACCGAATCTGGTCTATCGGGTTCGCGTGCTGATGGATGTCGCGGAGGGCAAGCTGCGCGGCGCGCGCGTCGAGCGCTCGCAATGGAGCGGTTCCGCAGGCTGGGTTCGCGACGCCGACTTCCGGACTCCGGTCCCCACGGTCGACTGGACCACGCCCCCCAAGTTTGTAATTTTCGGCTATCCGACCGTGACACCGCAGACGCCCGCGACCCCCTACAACATCGACAACATCCGCATCGAGGTGATGGCGGAGAAGTGATTCCCCTTATCTCTGGAGCAACGCTTATCGCCAACCTCGTCTCGCAAGCTCAAAGTTGCAATCTGAAATCTGAAATGTCTTCGTTCTCCGCCTACGCCGGGGTGTTCCCAGCCGCGAAGCGAAGGACACACGCTCCAACCCAATAAGGTGAGCCAATGTTTTCCCGAAAAATGATCGCTCTGTTCGTGACCATGATTTCCGTTTTGTCTTTTGCCTCGGCATCGAGTGCCGCAGTGATCAGCATTGATTTCAATCAGAGCACTACAAAAAACCTACCAGCAGGATCGACTCCGACGGTGGTCGGCAACCCGAGTTACACGTTCGGGGGTATGGGGCCAACAGAGGCGTGGAACCCCCTCTACCTTGGCAACGGGCTTGTCGCCCCAGGGGGTACGACCTCGGGGCCACTCCTCCAATCAGGTGGCGCTTCCACCAGCGTTGTGTTCACACTTACGTCCGGACCTTCCTGGGTTCCAATCGACAACGGCAGCAGCACCCCGGATGACCTCCGTCGTGACTACGGCGTTCTCATTACCGGGGGCACGGACACGCCGTCCAACTTGAATTGGACGATCACTGGGCTCCCTGCCGGCAATTACGACCTTCGATTCTATGGCGACAACACTCCCAGCGGGTACGGGTACTTTACTGTTGATGAGAATCACAACCTGGCGGATGATACGGGCGAGACAATTTATACAAATGATACAGCTGAATTCCTGAGCGTCTCGTCCTTGGGCAGCACGATCACGGGACACGTCAACAGACCAGGGACCAATATGGAGTGGGTCGGCCTGCAAATCCGAGGGACGTTTGTCGCCGAAGCCGTTCCCGAGCCGAGC
>JAIOPX010000299.1 GCA_021413705.1 Planctomycetota bacterium
GTCGTGAGGTGTTCGCGCATGGCACACCCGGCGGCAGCCTGGGGCTTGTGGAAGGGGCTTATGACTGTGGGATCGCTTTGGCGGGGGCCGAGTACTCCCAGTGCGAAGTGTCTGCCGCAGGATCGTTGGCAGGCGGTCTGATACCCTGCTGTCGTGCCTGGGGTGGCAATTTGGAAACATTGTGCGATTGGCTGGAACTTCCCAAGCTCGTGGTATTGGATGTCGCCAAGCTCCGCGGTTGCGTCTTGCCAAAGCTGCCGGCCCATGCCGCGGGATTATTGCTCGACGGCGTGCGCGACGACCTTGAGGCGGCCAAACTGGAAACTATGTTGTTCTCGTTGTGGGGTATACCCGTGCTGGGAACTCTGGGGCGATCCTCGCGGCTTCGCAGTGCGATGGCGAATCTGGCTCCTGGGTCCGTTCCGCCCACCGAAGCGCGGTCAGCGCTGGCCAGCGAACTTCATGCCTCGTTGCGTTTAGGCGAGCTGATGAAACTGGCGAACCAACCTTGGGAGTCGCCGGAACCGAGATTGTTTTGTCCTCGTGAGGATGCTCCGCCGCTAAGAATCGCGGTGGCTCACGACGAAGTGTTTGGCGGATATTTTCAAGAGACACTGGATGTTTTGGAACTGCGCGGCGCGAGGCTGGAAGTTTTTTCGCCCCTGCGAGACGAAGCGCTGCCGCCGGAAACCGACGTGGTCTACTTCGGCTGCGGCTATCCCGAGCGTCATGCCGCGGCGCTGGCCGAAAACTCCTGCCTGATGTTGGCCCTGCAAGAACACGTCTGTAGTGGTCGGCGGATCTATGGCGAAGGAGGCGGAATGGCCTACCTCTGCCAGCAGATCGAGTTAGCTGATGGAAGCCGCTATCCGATGATCGGAGCCCTGCCTGCCGTGGCCCGCTTCCGTCCCGACGCGCCGCCGCCCCAGCCGGTGGAGCTGACCTTCAACCGGAATATCTGGCTTGGAGAAGGCTGGTCGCGCATTCGGGGTTATCTCAGCTCCCGCTGGGAACTCTGGCCCTGCGGACCTCTCTCCCGCTACGCCGCCGAGCCGCAACGAGATCTGGACTTTGTCGGCCGCCATCAAACCATCGGCAGCCGAGTGCATATCAATTTCGCCGCTCAGGTGGATTATCTGGACAGCTTCTTCCAACCCCACGCGCCGGCGCTGGATGCCGCAGTGGTGTAGTGCGGGCCACCTGCGGCGAGCGGGGGGCGTAAGCCCCCTGTTTCCTCACAGGTCGGGAACGGCGAGGGGATGCAATCATGGCTCGCTTTAGTCACGGAGGTTGTTCCGCGACCAGAAACAACGGGGGCTTACGCACCCCGCTTGCCTAAGCGTGAACCATACGCCATCGCCAGCAACTCCATCGTGTGATAGACGGGGATCGGGTTAGGGCCGGCGCCCAAGTGCGTAGCGATCTGAGTCATGCATCCAATATTGCCGGTTGCCACGGCCGCGGCCCCCGTGCTGCGGATCGCGTCCGCCTTGCGACGACCCAGGTCGGCGGCAATCTCCGGCTGCTCGAGATTGTACGTGCCGGCGGAGCCACAGCAGATTTCGCCGTCGGGCACTTCGACAAGTCGCAGATAGGGTATCGCCGCCAGCAGCTTGCGGGGCTCCGATGTCACACGCTGAGCATGAGCCAGGTGACATGCGTCGTGATAGGCCACGACCAGCGGCTCGGATAAGGCACCGGCTGGAAGCGTGCCAAGGCGGCTTAAGAAAACGCTCACATCACAGACGCGAGAGGCGAACTCACGCGCCGCACTCTCCTCGGGCTCGCCGCGCAGCCAGAGAGCATATTCGTGCATCCCCGATCCGCAACCGGCTGCGTTGGTCACGATGGCGTCAACATCGGCGGGAAAGGCCCGGATGTTGTGCCTCGCCTGGGCCTTGGCCTGGGCGAGCGCCCCGGTATGCGCCGCTAGGGCTCCGCAGCAGCCCTGCGAGCGTGGGATCAACACCTCCACGCCGTTGTGAGCCAGAACCTCCACCGTGGCCCGATTGATCTGAGGCGCAAGCACCTGTTGGGCGCAGCCAGCCAACAAGGCCACGCGGGCTCGCCTGGCACCTCGAGCCGGTACAACCTCTGGCAGCGGATCGGCCGCGGGGAGGCTGGCGGGCAACAGATCGAGCATATTCTGCAACCGGCGCGGCAGGAGTCGCTTCAATGGCATGGCAAGCCGCCCCATGCGGGCAGCCATCCGAAACCGGCCGGGATACGGCAGTGTGGAAAGCACCATGCAACGCAGCAGCCGATCCGTCAGACTCCGTTGCCGCCGCTCGTCGGCCCAGGCACGAAACGGTGTGACAAGTTCGCCATACTCAACGCCCGAGGGACAAGCCGTCACGCAGCCGAGACAACCCAGGCAGCGGTCGAGGTAGGGCATGGCCGCCTCGATCGGCACGCGCCCCTCGAGCGTCTCCTTCATCAGCACAATCCTGCCCCGCGGCGAGTCCATCTCCTCACCCAACGCAATGTAGGTGGGACAAGCCGGCAGACAAAACCCGCAATGGACGCAGGTGGACACAGCCTTGGCCATCGGTTCGCCAAGAGGGCCGAGCGTGTTGACGGGAATGTTATGGAGCATGACGTTACGACAACTTGTGCTGGGGATCGAACACGCTTTGCAATTTTAGCAGCATCGGATGATCGCTGACGGCGGCGGGCGGAGCTACCGAAGCCGTATCGCATACAACCTGCAAGGGACGCTTGAGATGCGCGGGGACATCTTTCAGCAGCTTTCTGTCCAGCGACGGCGGCCAAGCGATCCAAGCCACGTTGCCGCCGACGCTATAACGCCGTGGAACCGTAACCTCATGTACTCCCAAGAGCGATTCCAATTTGGCAATCTCACCTGGAATCAGTGGCACCTTGACCAGGGCGTGATCCGGCGGCGCCCAGGCAAACTCGGTAGCCGATCGCCACAGGGATGCGTCGTCCTCCATCACTTCGATGCCGGGTGTTGCTCCCAGAAACTCTCGCACTCGCTGCATACGCCCAGGCAATGCATCACGCAACCCGCCCAAACGAAGCCAGAGTCGTGTCGGTTCCATTAACGGGGGGCTTACGCCCCCCGCTCGCCGTGATTCGGTGCGTGCAGATTGCGGCTCCAGTTCCAAGGCAGCCAATGCCAACCGCGAGCTGGACAGCCGCTGAAGCATCGCTACCGCTTCCTCCAGCTTGGCAAACTTGGCCCCGATCGTCGCAGTTGCCACGGGCGCAGGAAACACTTTGAAAGTTACTTCGGTGATGACACCCAGGCGACCTAAGCTGCCGACCAGCAGCTTGGGGATGTCGAATCCAGCGGCGTTCTTGACCACTTTACCCCCGCCACGGACGGCGCGTCCCTCCCCTGTTACGATTCGAACACCCAATAGAAAATCTCTCACACCGCCATATTGGAACCTCCCTGGTCCCGAGAGCCCCGCAGACACCGTACCGCCGAGCGTTGCTCCGGATTCGGTCCAAAGCGGATCGAACGGCAGATACTGTCCATTCGCGGCCAATACGTCCCGGACTGTGGCCAGCGGTGTGCCGCCCAAGGCGGTAAACGTGAACTCGCCCGGCTCGTACTCCAAAATGCCACAAAGCCCTGCCATCGACAACGTTGCCCCCGCCGACAACGCCGTCTTCGTTCCGCCTCCGCGAACGCGAATGTTTGGCAGTGCCATGACCGCCTCGCGTACTTCATCCTGTGTTGTCGGTGTGAGCATGCCGAAGTTACTCCCGGAAAATGACTCCCGCCTTTTCCAGCGGGTGCAATCCATGGGTTGTCAGCGCCGGAGCTTCGGCATCGGGAAACATCTTGCCGCGATTGCCCAGTTCCAGCGGGTCGATCGCGCGGCGGATGTTGCGCATGAACTCGGTATCCGCCTCGCCAAACATTTCGGCAAGGTAGGCTCGTTTTTCCAGGCCCACTCCATGCTCGCCCGTGATCGAGCCACCCATGCGGATGCACATCCGCAGGATCTCGCCGGCCAGTTCCTCGGCCCGCTCCAGCGCCCCGGGCGTGTGGCCGTCGTACATGATCAGCGGATGGAGATTGCCGTCCCCGGCGTGAAAGACGTTGGCCACGCGGATGTTGTAATGCTGCGAGAGACGGTCGATCTCAGCCAGCGCCTCCCCCAGCCGAGAACGAGGGACGACACCGTCTTGCACGATGAAATCGGAACTGAGCCGCCCCACTGCTGAAAAGGCGCTTTTGCGTCCCTTCCAGATTTTGAGCCGCTCCGCTTCGTCCTTGGCGATCCGAGTTTCATAAGCGCCGCTGGCGGCAATCACCTCCAACAGCAGGGGCCGCTCCGCCTCCACCTCTTCGCGAGGGCCTTCGAGTTCAACCAGCATGACCGCCTTGGCGCCCGGTGGGTAGCAAGCTCCGACGGCTGCGTCGGCGGCATCCATCGCCAACCGATCCATGATCTCCATCGCGCCTGGGAGCAGGCCGGCCGCGATCACCATCGACACGGCGGCCCCGGCCTTGGCCAACGAGTCGTAGGCGGCCTGCACGATGAAATACGTCTCGGGTTTCGGCAACAGCCGCAATGTAATCTCCAGCGCGATTCCAAAAAGTCCTTCCGACCCGCAAAACATCCCAACCATATCAGCCCCGACTTGCTCCAGGCTATCGCCCCCAAGCTCGACGACTTCGCCATTGGGAAGGACCGCTTTGATGCCCAACACATGATTGGCCGTCATGCCATATTTCAAGCAATGGGCGCCGCCGGAGTTGAAGGCCACATTACCACCGATCGTGCAGACCGGCCCGCTGGAAGGATCGGGAGCATAGTAGAGCCCGTCCGCCGCCGCGATCTGCGATACCTTTTGATTGATTGTTCCCGGCTCGACCACGGCAATCCGCTGCTGGGGATCGTAGCGCAACACGCGGTTGAGCCGGTTCAGCCCGATTACCAATCCACCCGGGATCGGAACGGAGCCACCGCTGAGACTTGTTCCACTGCCACGGGCCATGAACGGCACCTGATGGCGATGGCACAGCCGCACGATCTGAATGACTTCCTCCGCCGTCTCGGGAAGCACGATCGCCCCAGGCGTGGCGTGGAACGCCGTCAGCCCATCAGATTCATAGGGCGCCAACTCCGCCGGCCCAGTCAGCAGCCGCTGCGGGGAAAGTAAGCTCGAAAGATCATTGAGCAGGGCAGCAATATCCATAAGTGGGTCTAACGCTACCATGCATAGCCAGGAGAATCCAGCCTGAGGGGACGGATAGCAGAGAAAACTATCGTAAATCAACTTTCACAAGCATCACAAATATTCACCTCTGCGGCCTCTGCGCCTCTGCGTGAGACTTTCATTCCATCGCGGCGGGAGTCTCATCGGGCAGGTTGTTCACCACTCGATGAATTCCATCCTTGAGCAATTCCATTCCGAAATTAATCAGCAACCCCGCACGTTTGTCTGCCACGCGCAAGTACGTGAGCAACTGTTTTTTATGTACGCGAGCTACAGCTTCGACAGGTTTCAATTCGACGATCACGGCATCGTCGACAATCAGGTCCGCGCGGAATCCAACCTCCAATTGGACGGTCTCCCACAGGACTGGAATCGGGACTTCGACTTCAACACGAAACCCTCTCTTAGAAAGCTCGTAGCCCAAGACGGCTCGGTAGACCGACTCAAGCAGGCCGGGACCGAGCCGACGATGGATGTCCATCGCCGCTCCAATAATCTCACCCGTGATCTGATTTTCGTGCCGAGAGACTGCAATAGATGTCATCTTGTCGCAGCTTTTCGTCTCACTCATCGCTTTAAACCTCCTGTCGATAGATGGTAAAGTAGCTCACGCAGAGGCGCAAAGGCCGCGGAGGGAATCGGAGTTTAGTTTCTTCAGGACATACCCCACACGTCGAGCATCCCTGATATGATTGTCACCCGATTGCGACAATCCCTCCAGCAGTATAGTGAACACGCGCCCACCATCAAGGGCGAGGAGCGGGCTCGAGTGAACTTACTCCGCAAAGATCGGCAGCGAATTGTTGGGCATCTGCAAGATAATGCAGGCCACGGCCGTCCCAAAATGCGGGCTGACGCTGGGATCGGGCCACGATCCGTCTTCCTGCTGTTTCGGCAGCAATTCCTCCCGAATGGCA
>JAIOPX010000300.1 GCA_021413705.1 Planctomycetota bacterium
GACGCAGCTTTCGAGCCAGCAGTTGTGGATTGCCCGGCCGGTGCCCGACCAACTCGGCTACCAGCAGCGGTTGCCGGTCAACTGGAACGAGATTACCCAACAGGGGATCCAGGCCACCAACTACCAGCTTCTGCCGGGGGATCGGCTCTATGTAGCGGCCAACAAGGCCACGGCCATCGACACGGCCGTAGGCAAGCTGGTCGCTCCGGTGGAACGGCTCTCCGGCGTGATCCTGTTGGGAACCAATGCTATTCGCAATCTCAACGGCTCGTTTAGCAGGGACTTCAACAACAACCAAGGGTTTTAGGCAATACAGTGCCCGAATAGCGAGTGCCGCGGAAATTTGACCCCCGTGGCGCTGTTCGCTAAAGTTCCTAGAGGAGGAAACGACCGTGAGAGTTTTTATACCGCTGATGGCGATTTTGACCTGCATGATCATCCTGGAGGGGGCGGATCATGCCAGAGCCCAAGCTCCCAACAGTAATCCCTTTGCTTCCCCACTGCCCCCGGCGGGAAATGGCTTCAATAGTTCCAACTTCGTTCGTCCCCAATTGCCGCAGCAGCAAAATAATTTCGTCTACCGGCCGCAGCCCAACCTCCAGCAACCGACGACGAGTCCCTATCTGGGGCTACTGCGGCGCGGATCGACCATGGGCCTGAACTACTATTCCATCGTTCGCCCGGAAATTCAGATGCGCGACGCTTTAACGCGGCAGCAGGCCGAACAAGATCGACTGGCCCAGGAAAATCGCCTGTTACAACAGCAGCAGAAAAGTTTAACCATGGATCCGCGCACCCAACCTGGCGCCGATCCGATCACGGGCGCATCGCGCACGATGCCTCCCACAGGCCATTCCACGTCGCTCTTGAATCTTCAAGGGCGGTTTATGACGCGGTGAACGAGGTGCGGAAGTCGTGAAACTTCAGATTTCACGAGTTCCCGAATTCTCACGGATCCGACTACGATCGAGGGCTCTCCAGCCTATCTAAACGAAGCATCCATCGCGTGATTGTGGACGTTGTCGTAATGGTTGAGCTTGCCATTGGTGTTGAGTTCCGTCTGATTGCGATAGGCTTTCAGGTCGTGCGGAATGCCCAACAACTTGGGAAGGCCCACCGAAGGGGATCCCGCGGTAAAGGCGGCTAGCGGGTCGTATGCCCCGCAAGGAGTCGAATCAGCGCGAAGATCGGTGTAGGGGTCGTCGCACACCTGGTCGTCAACGCCGGTGTAAATATCCTCAATCCGATCAGGCCCGTTAGAAAAGATCAGCGGGTAGACAAGGAACGCTTCCGTGTCCACTCGTCTCGGATCAAAGGCATCGTGATAGTTGATGGCGTCTGGCTTACATGCCACCAAGGGAGCCGCCGCACCCGAAGCGCTTTTGGGTGGCATGATGTCGGAGAGATGGCCAAAGCGGGTTTGGGCAGATGAATCCTGTCTCGGATCGTCGATGAACCCCACAGGCCAGCGGATCATGCGGATCGGCATGCCCCAGGCGTCCACAAATTCAAACGCCCCGTCACCGTCTGTATCGGCGATCTCAGAATCGAGGAACAGTTCTCGACCGTTGCGATCGTCCATCGCACCAATCGTAAGGATCATGTACAGACACTCCGCCGCCTGATACTGCTTCGAAGGCTTGCCGTTGGCGTCGTTCGGAGGAACGGCTCCCGGCTTGTTGACACCGACCGTGTTGTAGTAGCGGAGGTAAGCCTCCGCTAGCGCCGTGCGAGTCAAGGTGACGCCTGAGTTTGAACCGTTGATTTTCTTGAGTTCCGTCGGCGCGGTCGTAACCTCGGCCCAGTGGTCGGGCATTTCCATCCTCTGAATTTGCCGCAGGGCGATCAGACGCAATTCGGCCGCATCCTTGGGGCTGACGCCGATCGAACTGACCGGCATCCTCCGAGTGCCAAATGCATCCCAACGGGGGCGGAACAGTGCGTCGAGTTTGGTGATTGTCGTTTTGGTCTTTGCCCCCTGAGTCTGAGATTGGACTTTCATCAGTCCAAACAGGAGCATCGACGCCAACATGCCGATGATCGTGACAGTAATCAGCAATTCGATGAGCGTAAATCCGCGGCGGCGGGACATGGTTTGGGCCTCGATCAGGGAAATGGATAGCAGAATGGCCGGACTTCAAAATCCGGCAACGGCCGACACAATCGCTTACTGGCCCGACGAGCATCCCCTGACCTTTTTAGTCTAATGCAACGGCAGCCAGGGGGTCAAGTTGTGACCCGATATTTGAGTTTTCGGGCGAAACCGCCCTTCCGCCGATGGGAGGGGCCACGGCTCCCCGCGATGCTTAAAAAGTCTGAAAAAACCGCTGGAACTGGGAACGGCAATCTGCAACAATAGCTCTGGAGCAGGCAGGGGATCTTTTCAAGGTTTGAGGGATGCGCTCGCACCCCTACGGAGAAACATGATGAATCGCATACCGCGTCGCGGGTTTACACTCGTTGAGCTTCTGGTGGTCATTGGCATCATCGGCCTGTTAGTAGCTTTGCTGCTCCCGGCTGTTCAAGCGGCCAAAGAACATGCCCGTCAGGCCAAATGCCAAAACAACATGCGCAATTTGGCGATTGCCACACTGTCCTTCACGATGAAGAAGGATCGCTTCCCAGGCTGGGCGGAAACCTACACGTTGACCGACAACACCACGACCGACACGGTGGGTTGGTTCCCACAGATCTTTGATTACCTCGATATGAAAGAGGCAATGGCGCAGTTGCGGGGTGGCGTCATGACGGGGGGCGTCAAGAAATATAAACGCAACTACGACATCGTCATCTGCCCAAGTGATCCGACCGACTTCGACGCGCCTCTCTGGTCGGATGCCGCGGCAGGCAGTGGAGGATGTGGTGCCGCTGCTCCCACAGACGCTTCGAAATTGAAATACCCGCTCAGCTATGCCGCCAACGCCGGCCGGCCCGACGCTGGCGCCGATCCGCGTGATGATGCCCGCTTTGCTGTGTTTCACAACTTGAGCAACGGAGTCGGACCGGTAACGCTTGGCCTAGAGGACGTCACCGACGGCAAGTCGCAGACGATGCTCTTCACCGAAAACATCGACTTGGGAGAGTGGACCCAGGTGAATGAAGGAGGGCAGGGGGTCACGTTCTACGGCAACTGGGATGAAACCAACCAGACTTGGGTGGACGTCGCGGTCACGGTCCCACTGAACGATCTGACATCACTGATCGCGCCGGTCGATTGCAACAAGGATGGCATCATCGACAATCTCGACGTGCCGCATTCCCGCGCTTCGAGCTATCACCAAGAAGGTGTGAACATGGCCTACGCGGACGGCAAGGTGGAGTTCTACTATATCGACAACACCAATACGGACACGTACAAGATCTACCGTTCCAAGTTTACGCCGGCGGCGAGCGATCCTAAGTAGGTGATTTCTAGCTGAAGTTCGGCGTTGGCGGGCGATAGTCCTGCACGTTGATCGAGCGGAACCAGTCGATCGTTTTGCGCAATCCTTCGCGCAACTCGATTTTGGGTTCCCAACCCAGCCGCGCACGCGCCAGCGAGATATCGGGCTGCCGCCGCGTGGGATCGTCGGCCGGCAGCGGCTTCTGCACCAGCTTCGACTTCGATTCCGTCATCTCGATCACCAGTTCGGCCAATTCTCGAATGGTGAACTCGTCGGGGTTGCCCAGGTTCACCGGGCCGATAAAGTCATCGGGCCCGTTCATCATCCGCATCATGCCATCCACCAAATCGTCGCGATAGCAGAATGACCGGGTCTGCTCGCCATCGCCAAAGATGGTGATGTCTTTTCCTTCCAAAGCCTGCCGAATGAAGTTCGACACCACGCGACCATCGAACGGATGCATGCGCGGGCCATACGTGTTGAAGATTCGCACGATGCGGATCTTTACCCGGTTCATCCGGTGATAGTCCATGAACAGGGTCTCAGCCGCGCGCTTTCCTTCGTCGTAGCAAGCCCGCGGGCCGAGCGTATTGACCGAGCCACGATACGATTCCGGCTGCGGATGGACTTCGGGGTCGCCATACACCTCACTGGTCGACGCCTGCAGTACCTTCGCGCGACACCGCTTGGCCATTCCCAGAACATTGATGGCCCCGAGCACGGAAGTTTTGATCGTCTTGATGGGGTTGTATTGATAATGCCCCGGCGCGGCGGGACAGGCCAGGTTGTAAATCTCGTCCACCTCCAGCCAGATGGCCTGGGTAACGTCGTGCCGCACCAACTCAAAGTTGGGCCGCCCCAGCAACTGGGCCACGTTCGATTTCTGGCTGGTGAAAAAATTGTCGAGACAGACAACGTCGTGGCCGTCCTCGACCAGCTTTTCGCAAAGATACGAGCCGAGAAAGCCGGCCCCGCCGGTCACTAAAATCCGCTTGATCGTCGCCACGCTAGAAAGTTCCCTGTAGGGTACGCGCAGCGTACCACGCCTCAAGACATCAGATGGTACGCTGCGCGTACCCCTGCCGATTCATTGAAAAGTATACAACGTAGTTCGAGCCCGGCCGGACTGCAAACAATCCGGCAATTAGGTGCTCGTCGGCAGAGGTAGCCCCATGGCCTTCATCAGAACTTGAAGATCGGCCCAGGTATCCTTCTTGGCGGCTGGGGTTCGCAACAGATATGCCGGATGATAGGTGCAGACCACCGTCATCCCCCGATAGTTGTGCAATTGCCCTCGCAATTTGCCGATCGCTTTATCGGACGCCAACAGGTTTTGTGCCGCTACAGCCCCTAAACAGCAAATAAACTCCGGCTTCAGAATCGCTAACTGTCGGTCGAGAAAGCAGCGGCAGTTGGCGGCTTCCTCGGGGGTCGGAGTGCGATTGCCTGGCGGGCGACATTTCAGAATGTTGCCGATGAACACATCCTTGCGTTTGATCCCCATTCCGTTTTCGATCATCTGCGTCAGAAGCTGCCCCGCCCGGCCAACGAAGGGTTCGCCTTGCCGGTCTTCGTCGGCTCCTGGCGCTTCGCCGAGAAACATCAAGCGGGGCCGCGGATTCCCCACCCCGGGCACCGTCCGGTTCCGCGTGTCGGCCAATTCCTTGCAGAGTGTGCAGCCGGCCACTTCGCTGGCGATGATTTCGAGCGAGTCCGCGCCCGTCCCGGCGGCGGGTATCTGGGCTGCGGGTGCCTGGGGCAAGTCCTGCGCCGCCCCAGGGAATTGACGTGTTGCACCGCCGATTTGCGCCGGTTGCGACTTTGCTCTGGCGGCAGAGACTGGCTCGGACACCCGAGCCGCCTTGAGCAACTTCGGGGCCGGAACGTGAGTCACACCCGAACGGGCCAGGCTTTCCAGTTTCTGGCGGACGGCTTTTCGAAGGCGCGTGGGGCTGGTGGTATCTTCGCTCATGGAACACAACCCTATTGAAACCAGTTTGCGACAAGTTCCTCCGCTTCAGAATAGGAATCTGGCTCCGTGCTGGCCAGTGCCTAGGTCCGGGCGAATAATCCGGGTATGATGGATGGTCCCGGCGTGGCTGCTTTCCGCCGAGATGTACCCCCTACTCTGTCGCGAATCTCCATGGCCCTGCCTCAAATCGTCATTGTCGGTCGCCCCAACGTCGGCAAATCGAGCCTATTCAATTGGCTCGCCGGCAAGCGGTTGGCCATCGTCGATAACGTGCCCGGCGTCACTCGCGACCGCATGACCTATTTGATGTGCCACGACGGGCGCTATTTTGAACTGGTCGATACGGGCGGAATGGGTATCAAGGATGTCGATAACCTGACGCAGGAGATTGAAACCCAGATTCAGACCGCCATCGACTCGGCCGCCGTCGTGCTATTTGCGGTGGACGTTCGCGAAGGGCTGGTGCCGCTGGACAACGAAGTGGCTCGCCGGCTTCGCTACATCGACGTCCCCGTCATCTGCGTGGCCAACAAGGCCGACAATGTGGCCCTCGACTCGCAAGGAGACGAGTTCTACAAACTGGGGCGGGGCAAGCTGATTTGCACCAGCACCCGGGAGAACCGCAATAAAGAGGAGCTGCTCGACATGATCGTCGCGCGGCTGCCGGAAGCAGACGCCAACGAAGCCGCGGACACGGCCGAGCCGGAAATGAAGGTGGCCATCGTTGGCCGCCGCAACACGGGCAAGAGCACGTTCGTCAACACGCTGGCTCACGCAGAGCGAATGATCACGAGCGAAGTGGCCGGCACCACGCGCGACAGCGTCGATGTTCGCTTCGAACTGGACGGCAAGGCCTTCATCGCCATCGACACGCCAGGGCTGAAGCGCGCCACCGGCACGCAAACGGACGTCGATTTTTATGGCCTGCATCGCGCTCAGCGGAGCATCCGCCGGGCCGACCTGGTGTTGATCTTCTTCGACGCCACGCAGCGGATCAGCAAGGTCGATAAGCAGCTTTGCGACTATGTGGCCGAGCAGTATAAGCCATGCGTGTTCGTGGTCAACAAGTGGGACGAGTTGGCCGGCAGTATGCCCACGGAAAAGTGGGTCCAGTATCTGCGCGATACGTTCCGCACCATGCAATATGTGCCGATCGCTTTCATCACGGGCAAAACCGGCAAGAACGTCAAGGCGCTGTTGAACCACTCGCAAAATCTATACAAGTGCGCCCGGCAGCGCGTCAGCACGGCCGCGCTGAACCGGATCGTGCGGGGAGCCATGACCCACAACCCGCCGCCGTTGCACAAGCAACGCCCCGCCAAGATCTACTACGCCACGCAGATCAGCGAAATGCCGCCGACGATCGTGCTGTTCTGCAACAATCCGCACGCCTTCGCCGAACCCTACCGCCGCTTCCTGCTGGGCGTGTTCCGCGACAATCTCCCCTACGGCGAAGTGCCGATCAAGCTCTATCTCCGCAAGCGGGAGCAGAGCGATCCCCGCACCGACGAAAGCAAAGTGGCCCCGGATAGCGATGAAGCCGACAACTCGCCGCAATCCGCCGAGCAACCGCCAGCGCCCACCGGCGGGTGAGTACACACTAGCCGGAGAATTAGATGCGAACTGCTGGGAACGTACCTCATCCGATTCCTTATCAAGGAAGCAAGCGATGGCTTGCGTCCACAATCTGTGGGTGCATCCCCAAGGATGTTAGGACGTTTTACGAGCCCTTCGCTGGCTCTGCGGCCGTTAGTCTTTGCGCTGCCACCTGCTTGTCTGCACGCCATTTTGTGATCGGCGACCTCCATCAACCCATTGCGTCGTTGTGGAAGGCCATCATCGATGCGCCTCACGATCTGGCGGATGACTACGAGCGGCTCTGGAATGAGCAAGAACGGGTTGGGCGCACGCACTTCAATGAAGTCAGGAGCGCATTCAACACCAGCCCCAAACCGGCGCTGTTCCTCTACTTGCTCGCCCGATGCGTGAAGGCGGCGATCCGTTACAACCGTAACGGTGAATTTAACAATACCGCTGACCATCGCCGACGTGGCGCCCGGCCCGAAACCATGCGGGAGAACATTGTCCGTGCCGCTAAGATTCTCGACGGCAAGACGCGAATCCACAACGCACATTACCTCGACACACTCAAAGATGCTGGCGACAACGACGTTGTTTACCTCGACCCGCCCTATCAAGGAACGAGCGGCGATCGTGACAATCGTTATGTGAAAGGATTGAGCTTCGACGAGTTCTGCGAAGGGTTGCATCAATTGGTTATGCGAGACCTATCGCTCATTATCTCTTACGACGGCCGGATCGGAGATAAAGTCTATGGCCAGCGTCTTCCCGCCTCTCTGAAGCTAAGGCTATTCGAGGTCAAAGCCGGCAGATCGACCCAGGAAACTCTCCTGGGGCGTGATGGCGTGACCTATGAATCGCTCTATGTTTCTGAATCCCTTCTCGATCGCGTCCCTCGCCTGCCTCGATTGTTGCTTGAACCCGCGAAAGCTTCGGAAGAACGGCTCCTTTTTCAATGAACTTGAATGGCCAAACCAAGCTATTCCGCTGAGTTGCTCGCCGCTGTCGCAAAGGTGACGACCAAGCGGGGGAAGATACTCGTCAAGCACATCCTTAAGCACGGTTCCGTGTCAACTGAGGATTTAGAAACCATTTATGGGCTGACTGACGCTGCCAGCGCCGCCCGAGACGTGAAGGATGCCGGTGTCCCTCTGCCGTCAATACGCAGCAAGCGAAAGAACGGCAGGCAAATGGCGATCTACTCTTTCGGCGATCCCTCGCTGATTCGGGGTGATCGTTTTCAGGGCCGTAAGGCGTTCTCGAAAGGCTTTAAGAATACACTCATCGAGAAATGTGGGGCCAAGTGCGCACTGTGTTCGACGCCCTACGAACCCCGATACCTTCAGCTCGATCATCGCGTTCCGTATCAGATCGCAGGCGAGGAAGCAGAGGGCCAGCGCGATCTCGACGAATATATGCTGCTCTGCGGCTCGTGTCAGCGGTCAAAGTCGTGGTCGTGCGAACACTGCGAAAACTGGCGAGAGGTACGGCAACCGGCGATCTGTAAGACGTGTTACTGGGCCGTGCCCGAGGACTACACCCATATTGCACTTAAGGACCACCGCCGCCTGGAGATCGTTTGGCTTGGTGCCGATGAGGTCATGGATCACGCCCGGCTCAAATCCATGGCCGCGAAGAACGCCATGGCACTACCGTTGTATGCTAAGGCTGCCCTCGCCGAATATGTCCGACGCCAACAACGGAAGTGATCGCGATTCAACGGGTGTCTAGAAATTCTAAAAGATGGGACGACTGATGGCCAAGGACAAGTCGAGATTAAAGGTTAAGGCCACATCGCGCGACATTAAGCCACGCAAGTCGGTCATCAAGTCCAAGTCCTCTTCGAAATCAGGCGCAAAGTCCAAGCCAGATGCGAAAACTCAGCGCGCAGCCGGAAAGCCGGCCTCTCGGCTGATCGACCAGCGGATTCGGTCCCTGGGTGACTGGCGCGGCGACACCCTGGCCGAGGTTCGCCGCATCATCCACGATGCGGATCCGGAGATCGTGGAGGAGCGCAAATGGGTCAAGCCTACGAACCCATTGGGCGTGCCGGTTTGGTCCCACGCGGGGATCGTATGCACGGGTGAGACCTACAAGCAGGTCGTCAAGCTAACCTTCGCCAGAGGCGCCTCTTTGCCGGACCCTCGGAGACTCTTCAACTCCAGCCTCGAAGGCAATATGCGTCGTGCTATCGATATCCGCGAGGGAGAAGAGATTGATGGCAAGGCGTTGAAGGCCTTGATCCGAGCTGCGATTGCGGAAAATCTCCGAATCAGTGTTTCCAAGTCGCAATCGAAGTCCCAGTCTTCAGCCAAGGCAGGCGCAAAGGCGAAGGCAAGCGCGCAGGATGCCAAACCCGTGAAACTCCTCTCCGGTGGCAACCCGCAAATCGCCAAGGGTGACGGCGACGCCCCGGTGCAGGAGTACATCGCCGCGATGCCAGGCTGGAAGCGCGAGCTAGGAAAACGCCTCGACGCGCTCATCGTGCGCAACGCGCCCAAGGTGC
Organism: Planctomycetota bacterium; assembly: GCA_021413705.1. Taxonomy (GTDB): domain Bacteria; phylum Planctomycetota; class Planctomycetia; order Pirellulales; family UBA7805; genus JAIOPX01. The sequence continues at coordinate 9,443 of JAIOPX010000300.1, forward strand.
GCAAGGCCGTAAAGTGGAACTCCCCCTTTTACGGCATCGAAGGCCAGGGTTGGTTCCTGTCGTTCCACGTCTTAACCCACTACGTAAAGGTGACATTCTTCGCCGGCACGTCGCTACGACCCATTCCTTCCGGTGGCACGCCGAAGAGCAAGCAATCACGCTGGATCGACATCCGCGAAACCGACAAACTCGACGAAGCACAAATGGCGACCTGGGTAAAACAAGCCGCCAAGCTGCCCGGCTGGGTTCCTTAGCAAACAGTGAGTTCCCCCTTCCAGTCCCGGGAGGGACGAAAGAGTGTAGCCTGGTGGCGTGAGCCCCAGGAACGAGGATGATATGATTGTCCGAAGTCCCGGCGGGACGGCATCTCGGCTTGTTGCGAAAAGAAAAACTCGGTTTATGCGGGCAGCCGAGTGACAACCATTCCGAGGACGGGTGTCACATCGCCCCTCGATCAATGACTTAGACGTGTCTTTGATCCCAAGTCCGTTCAGCTAACTCGCTTGCTGCTGACACTACTTTCGGCAACTCGCACTGATAGATCCAAGACCCGCTGAAGCTGTTTAGCTCTACGAGGCATAATCTCCCTGCTGACTCGCACACGTCCAGCATGAATGCGGGATCGGGGCGCCATTGTATCTCCGTCAGCATGGACTCTGCGAAGTCGTAGACTTCTGACGGGCAATCCGTCGTGATTGCGCGATTGCCATTTACCGCGTACTGGCTACCTGACACGATTTGATTATCGATTACGACGAGCCGCCACTCGCGTGCAATCGGCTGGGGCGCGGATATAACAACCAGCGTTGAGGGATCGTATCGGGTGGGGGCCAGCGCTGTAGCGAAAGACTGCCGGTCGATGCAGCGGCCGACGAACAACTTGTGGCAACTCGTCGGACGGGCAAATACCTGATCGTCGCGTCCGAAGGTGTTGAACAACCAGTCACGCTGTCGTATTGCTTCGACCCCTGGCAGAATGGTGTAGTGCTGATTTAATAGGAACTGGCCGAAGTAGGCAAAGTATGCGGCACAGTCCAAGTTCTTGACTGAACACCATGCACCTGGAAGCCAACGGTGGTGCAGCAGAATCTGCTGGGCAAACGGAAATGTGCCGTATCCAATTACACACTCGTCAGATATGAGTTGCCGGCTACCTACGACCAGGGTCGAACCTTTCCGCAATGATTGATACGGCACGAGTTCGGCCACCATCCCCTGCCGTTTGATCTCGTCTATCAGTGCGACCGCCTCATGCTTGTAGACGTCAGCTTCAATCAGCCATGTCGGACGCATAATCGTCTCCGCCGCCGCACGTTGGTTTAGGTTTGACTCCTGGGTTAACAGAAACCCAGCTTACCTCGCGAATGAGAAACAAGCTCTGGAACAGAGAAGAGGATTGAGAGTTTCAGGAAGAATACGGCGTCGTGTCACCGTCTTGCCAAAATGCGTCGCCCCATTCCGCAACCCTTTCAGGCCCGATCTATCGGCGGCGTTCTACTTCTCATCCTCCGCAACCGGCTCCGCCGTCTTGGCCTCCAGCTTCCAGATGCGTATGGTGCCGGTCGAGTCCCCTGCCGCCAAGAGATTGCCGTAGAACGACACGGCCGTGGACACGATCTTGGCATTTCCTTCCAGCTCGATCTTGTGCTTCAGTTCGCCGGTTTGCGTGTCCCAAACATGGATCGTCGAGGTGCCGACGGGCGAAACCAACAGCCTACCCGTGGGTGAGAACGTGTTGTGAATGTCCGAAACACTCATCCGCTTTCCAAACACTTCCGTTCGCGGTTGGGGCAAGGTGCGCAGCTTCTTGCCGCTGGCCACGTCCCACAGGGCGATTCCTTCCTTGTCGAGCGCCGCAATCGTGGAGCCGTCCGGCGAGAAAATCGCGGAGCCGCGCAGAGCCCCTCCGATGAGCGTCCGCCGCTGTCCGGCATCGGCCGCCATCCCGTCGATGGCAATCTTCGCGCTGCCGAGCGCCGTGCCCGTGATTGTGTCGTATCGCCGCACGGTGCCGTCGCTGGTGCAGCAGGCCACGCAATAGGCCTGCCCGGTAAAACCGATGCTCACGATCTGCGGTAGTTCGTCCTTGGGCCAGGCAAACTCCGATTTCAAAATGGCTCGCTTGCCTGTCGTCGTGTCGAACATCGCGACCGCCCCTTGCGTGCGAGCGGCCAGTTGCGAACCGTCGGGAGAGAAAACCAGCCCCAAGATCGTGCGACTCATCGGAATGCCCCCTTGCCCTGCTCCGGCTTGCCCGCCTACCCCTTGTCCACCACCCTGGGCCTGCTGCTGCGCACGCTGCGCTTTCATGGCTTCCAGCCGGGCCCGCGCCCCGCCAGCCTGCCCGGGCGGCCCCGGCTGCCGCTGCGCCTGCGGGGCATTTCGCGGATCATTTCTCTGTGCCAAGGCGCTGCGCCGCGGAATCGTTTGCTGCACCTTGCCACTGACCGCGTCCACGATCAGCAGGTCGCCCATGAACTGCTGCCACGCCAACCGCTTGCCGTCGGGCGACAGCGCAATCGGCACGCCCCCGATCGATGACATCGG
>JAIOPX010000030.1 GCA_021413705.1 Planctomycetota bacterium
GAGGCCGTCGGCATTGCCGCGCTCAAGTATGCAGACCTGTCGCAGAACCGCGAGAGCGACTACGTGTTTAGTTATGAAAAGATGCTGGCTCTGCAAGGGAACACGGCCACGTATATGCAGAATGCCTATGTCCGCGTGCGAAGCATCTTCGCCAAGGGAGACGTGGACGAGGCTACGCTGCCTGATTTAGCGGGCTCCATTCAATTGACCGAGCCGGGTGAACGGGCTTTGGCATTGGAGTTGGCCCGGTTTCCTGAAGCGATCGAGTCTTCCATTGCCGACTACCGGCCTAATCATCTCACCACTTATCTGTTTGAGTTGGCCAATCGGTTTTCCACTTTCTACGATGAGTGTCCCGTGCTGAAGGCCGAAACGGCGGCAGTGCGCAACAGCCGTTTGGCCCTTTGCTACCTCACGGCGTGTATTTTGAAGCAGGGTCTGGCTTTGCTGGGGATTGATGTTGTCGAGCGTATGTAGCTCGGGCTTTGATCCAGTTAAAGCGATTGTTCCGACTTTCACGGCGGCCCTCTGGATTCTCTGATTCTCCACCCTGGCGTGGGGCCACGCCGTTTTGACCTACCCCGGAAAGCATCCCAGATTTGCTTAGGCAGCGCTGCGCGCTGGCCTCTTGGCACTATCGTGCGCATGCAACGAACCAACCTGGGGGAGTTTGAATCACTATGTCCGCTCCTATTCGCAACAAACGTCAGCGCCGACGCGCGGTAACACTCGTGCTGGCCGCTTTGCTGATGGTTCTCTTTGTGGCGATGGTGGCCTTCGCCGTGGATATCGGCTACGTCGTGTTGGTCCGCACTCAGCTCCAAGCCGCCGCCGATTCGGCCGCCATGGCTGCCGCGGCAAACATGGCCCAATCCAAAACGGCTGCCATCGACGCGGCGCGGCAATATTCCCAGTTCCATCAAAGCGGCGGCGAAGGTGTTAAGTTGTTGGACACCGACGTTGTGTTCGGCGTTTGGGATGCCGACAGGCGAGTGTTCACGCCCACCACCGCGATCGGCAATGCCGTGCAGGTAACTTGCAAGCGCGACGCCGCCCACGGCACGGAAGCACCATTGTTCTTTGGACGGATTTTTGGGGGACAGTCGTTTGCCCAGACCGCGTCGGCCGTGGCCATGGCCAACCCGCGCGATATCGCGTTCGCAATCGACCTGTCCGGCTCGATGAACGACGACACCGAGCCCTCCTGGGCGACCGCCGCCATCAACACGGAGTTCGGCCCCCAAGGCTATCCCAATGTCGGCAACACTCTGATGCAAGACTTGTTTCAGGATTTTGGTTTTGGCTCGTTTCCCGGCACGCTGGAATATGTGGGCAAACCGCTGGGAGTCACTTCCGACAAATATGCCTACGCCGAGATGACCAAGGACAACGGGCCGCTGTCGGCCTCCACCATTGCCGCCACATATCGCATCAGTACGACCGACACGGAAGCTGCGCGGAAGCAGAAGGCCTATAGCTGGATCATCGACAACCAGATCGCCCGGGTTATGCCGAAGGCCCTGCCGGCTCCCAGCAGTACCAGCAACTATGCCTACTGGGCCAAGTATCTGGACTACATCATGCAGAGCGTGACCATCGTCCCGCCAGCGCCACCCAGCACTGGCGGCGGAGGCGGAGGGGGCGGAAGCGGTGGTGGAAGCACCGGCGGAAGTGGTGGTGGATCGACAGCGCCGAGTCCCCCGAAGATCGGCCACCTGGATTCCAAGGTCCGCATCCTGCCGGCAAGCTGGCCGGCGGCAGTCATGCCGATGCTCGCCCTTTCGGCCACTGCCCCAGGCACGCCACCGACAAACCGCGGCGCACTGCCGCCGAGCCAGTCGAGCGACCGGATCACCGGATTCAACAATCCCAACACGCAGATTTTCCCCAAGGCGAAGTCACCCAGCGGATCGCGCAACTACATCGGCTACCAGACCTACGTGCAGTTCATGATGGACTATGGTCGCGATCTGGCCCCAGTCGGCAGCCAATACACGCCGCTGTCGGTCAGTAGTTCCGCCTGCCCGATGCACTCCGAGAGCACGGCCGGCGGCACGTTCAGCTTCCCGCCGCGCGAACAGCCGACGCACGCCGGTCGGAGGTCGCTCATCGCCGCGATGCAGGTCGTGAAGGAGCGCAATTCCAGCGTCCCTTCGGCCGCCAATCGCGATTGGGTGTCGATCATCACGTTCGACAAACTTTCCGGCTCCAACGCCGTGATCCACCAGCCGCTGACTTCCGACTACGACGCGTCGATGAAGGCCTGCACCAAGTTGCAGGCCGTCGGCGACAAGGGTGCCTCAACCGCCACCGAAGCCGGCATGATCGCCGCCTACAACCACATTCGGCCCACCAGCGAAGGTGGCTCAGGCCGCGCCAACACGAACAAAGTGGTCGTGCTACTGACAGACGGTGTTCCGAACGTCTACGTCAGCGGCGATGGGGACATCGACAGCTACATGTCGCAGAATCCGACCGGCGATTTCTACGGCGGCGGGTACTATTGGTACGACGCGCCCCTGATGCAGGCCGCCAGGATGGCCGCCCGGAAGTGGGATGTCTTCCCCGTCGGCATCGGCCTGGGCACGGACTACGGCTTCATGGACCGCATGGCCCGGATGGGTGGCACGGCCGACAGCGCCGGCCAATCCCCCCGCGGCAGCGGAAACCCTGCCGAGTATGAGAAGAAGCTGACGGAGATCTTCAAGGACATCATCACCAACCCGCAAGTGCGGCTGGTGCAGTAGGCGGGGCGCAGAGATTCACTTTTCATTACCCCAATCCACTTGGGCGAAGGGCGACTCGACGCTGTCTTGCGCGATGCTCGCTGACGATTCTTGCCGCGCAGTTTCCACTGGGCGATGGGGCTTGGGTGGGGCTCGGGGATAAGCACCTCGAATCGGGATAATAGATCGAGCGCGCGAAACAAGCGGATCAAACTCGACAACTGCACAGAGCCACCGGCTTCCAACCGCTCGATCGTGCGCTTGGAGATACCCGCCTGTTCGGCAAGCTCAGCCTGGGTAAGGTTTCGCTGCAGTCGTTCTTTGGCTAATCGCTCCCCCAACTCATGGAGGACGGCATCATCAGGGGCTTGTTTATCGAGTTTCATAATGCATCAATATTGGCGAATTGAGCTGCGCATGCCCAGTTAATTCGTCATAAATGGCCGCTTGCCGACAAAGCCGATTCGTGGATGTACCGAACCTGCGGTCCAAGTATTCTGTCATTGTAGATTGCCCGTTCAATTCCTAATAGCTTAAGCTTCTCCGGTGGACAATCGCATTCTGCTCGTACTCGATCTCGATGAAACGCTGATCTACGGATCTGAACACGCAGAAC
>JAIOPX010000383.1 GCA_021413705.1 Planctomycetota bacterium
ATAGCACTAATGGCCAAGGCGATCTGCTGGCTGATGTGCAGATTATGCTTCCTGAAAAGATAGAAGGCGAAACCCGCGCACTGATCGAAAAGCTGGCCGCTCAGCAGGCGGAAGATCCGCGGCGGCATTTGCAGTGGTGAGTGAGGAATGTTTAGCGGCGTGGGCAACGCCCCGCGTTTTTGAGGGCCCGCGGAATTTGCGTGGTGAAGTCATGGCTGATCGAAGCTTTCGCCGCGAGCATCGTCTCCGCAAATCGGCCCTTTTCGCCGAGGTCTATGCCCGTCGTTGTTCCGCTGCGGATGCTTCGTTAGTCGTCTATGGCCGGCACAACCATCAGGCTCATATCCGGCTGGGCCTGTCGGTATCGCGCAAGGTCGGCCGAGCCGTGCAGCGCAATCGTTGGAAACGGTTGCTCCGTGAGGCGTTCCGTCTGGTGCGATCAGACCTACCCAATGGTATCGATCTGGTCGTCATTCCGCGACAGAAAGAAGTTCCGAAACTTCAGGCACTCACGGTCTCGATCGCGGCCTTGGCCCATCGCGTCGTGAAAAAGCTGGGGCCGATAGCGCCATGAGAGCCCTGGGCCGCCAATTTGTGGGGCTGCCGAGCCGCCTGTTGATACTCCTGGTGCGGGTTTACCAGGTCACGCTCAGTCCGCTGCTGGGGCCCTGTTGCCGGTTCCAGCCTTCGTGCAGCCGGTATTTTATTGGCGCGGTGCAGAAATATGGCGCGATCCGGGGAACTTGGCGCGGCGTGTGCCGAGTGTGTCGCTGTCACCCGTTTCATCCGGGTGGGTATGATCCGCCGTAAAATCTGATGAGTCGTAGTCCTAGATCAGGACATTGCCTGACGCGCGAGAATTAGCCCAGACCCATCCCTTCACTTATTCACCAAAACCAGGCACATGGTTGATCGTAAATTCCATGGTATCCGAGCAAGCTCGCGCATCGACGCGTTCGGGATCGCCGCCGCCAATAGCTTGTTTAGGGAGATGCGATCCCTGCTCGAAGATGGTGTGGACATCAATGGAGTTGCGTCTTATTCCAAATCAACTGCACTTGCGACGGCTGCTGGTTACGGACTAATCCGATCTGTCAACTTTTTGCTCGACAACGGTGCAAACATCGAGATTCCCGGGGCCAATGCCATGACGCCGCTGATGCATACTTGTTCGTGCGGGAAAGCAAAAGGCTCGCGTGTTGCCCTGAGATTGATCGAAGCCAATGCCAATGTCTCTTACGTCCGCCAATCCGATGAAATGACCGCACTCAAATTCGCCGTTCACGACTGTAAACCGGACGTGATTCAAGCGTTGATAGATGCTGGGGCGGATGTGGATGGGCCGCCCGGTACAGACCAAACTGCATTAATGATCGCTGCCTGTGCAAACCATGTTGATGCGCTGAAGGTATTGGTTAAAAATGGTGCGAATAGATCTCTTCCTTGCAAACTTCGATGGGCTGAGAACCGTACGGCGCGTGAACTGGCCGAACTGGAGAAATGTAGAAAGGCTGCTACGTATTTTGCGTCGTTGCCTGAGAAGGGATGAAGGGGGAGCTGGAGGGGAAGCTGGGAGACAGCCATTCAGGCGATTTGGTGAATTTCGTGCCGTTCAATTTCGACGCGAGCCACCGCCAAACCCGCGCGCTCAACGCTCTGAATGGCAGTGGAAAGAGCCTCGTCCAAATGAGCGGCATGGCGGTCAAATTCCAGTCTTGTGACGCCGTCGCGGGTCAGAATACTTGCGTCGTCACAGCCCGCCTGGTACAGATTGTCCGCGTCCTCGTCCGTCACTTCAATTTCTGCCAGGACCAGCGAGAATTCGTATTTCATGTGATAGTTCCTTCAGTGCGGGCATCCATCGACCGCGCGGCGTATGCGACGAGCATGGTCATCCGGACTCCGCTGTGTTGAATACACCCTGAATCGACAGCCATTGCGGTCATTCAGGCGACACCACAGCGTACCGAAAATATGCGCTCTGGCGCTTGCTTTGGTAAATGTCCACCCTCGCTCCTCAGCATATCCGATCGCATCGCGAATGTGCTTGTTGGGATGATGTGCCATGCATTCGCAGACCAGTTATTTCGATAAAAATATCCCATCAATAATATCATACTCGCTGCGCTCACACAGGCAAAGCAAGCACACTGCCTCTGGGACAGGGATTTCGGGCAAAAACGGAAACCAATCCACTGCTCGACTCGCATGAACTGGCCCCTCACCGCATTTCCACTTCCCTGCTTGCTTGTTGCCAGCACTCTTAGCGGCCGGAGATTCACTTCGCTGGCAGGTCGGCTCCACCCCAACCCATCTCCAAATCCCCCCCTTTTCATTAGATCTAATCAGTCAGCCTTGACCTGTTTCGACCGCTTGGCTATTGTCTCGCCCTCTACTGGCCCTCTTGCGGATCTGACCCGGGCGGGTCAGGCTTGACCGCTGCAATTGTAGGAAACGATTGCCAGAGGAGCCGATAGTTCGGCCCGGAATGTTTTGGCCGGGGGCGAAAGTCGGGTTGGCAAGGGAGTGCAACACGGCATGGAGCCTATAAATCATCGCCTGATCGGGCGCCGCCAATGGCTTGCGCGCTGCTGCTGCCTGGGGATTGCGGCCCTGGGCTGTGGCTGCTCGCAACCTGCGATGCGCTCGCAGAGCCCCGAAGAATTTGAGCAAGTGCTGGCCGACGTCCATCTCGTGGGCGATGTCAGCATCCCCTTTGGCATGCACCCGCTGGTGGTCGAATCGGTCGGATTAGTGACCAATCTGGCCAACACGGGGCGCGATCTGCCGCCCTCCAACACTCGGGCGATGCTCATTGGCGAAATGCAGCGCCGCGGTGTCGAGCATCCCAATCAGGTGCTTCAGTCCACCAGCACGTCCGCCGTTGTAGTGCGGGCCAGTCTCAAGCCGGGCCTCGAAAAGGGGGACCGGTTTGACGTTGAGGTAACGCTTCCCCAGGGGTGCGAAACCACCAGTCTTCGCGGAGGCAATCTCCTGGAAGCTCGGATGCGAGAAATGGCCGTGGTCAGTCAAGAGTTACATCAAGGGCATGTCTTCGGACTTGCCAAAGGGGCGCTGATGATCGATCCGTTGGCCGATGAAAAAAATACCAGTGAAAAGCTGGCCGCCCGAATTGTCGAAGGGGGCGTCGCTCTCCAACCTCGACCACTCGGGTTGATGATTAAGCCCGACGAACGCTCGGTTCGCACGGCATCCGAAATGGGAACCGCGATCAATCAGCGTTTTCACCTTCGCCGGCATGGGATCCAGACCGGCGTGGCGGTTCCCAAGACCGATCGTTACATCGAGCTGACAATTCACCCTCGCTATAAAGACAATGTGCCTCGCTACTTTCAGGTGATCCGCAGCATCGCGCTGACGGAATCAGCCTCGCAAAAGCAGATGCGGTTGCAGTTGCTGGAGCGGCAGTTGCTCGACAGTGTCACCTCGGCCAGCGCCGCAGTCCGGCTGGAAGCCATAGGCAAGGACAGTATCGAAACTCTGAAAAAGGGCGTGGCGTCCAGTGATCCTGAAGTGCGATTCTATGCCGCGGAAGCTCTGGCGTATCTCGACGATTCGAGCGCCGCACCGACCTTGGCCGTGGCGGCCCGCGACGATTCGGCACTGCGGGCTCGCGCTCTGGCGGCACTGAGCGCTATGGACGACCCGGCCGCCTACGATCAACTTGTCGGATTGATGGACTCTGCCAGTGCGGAGACTCGTTATGGAGCGTTTCGCGCGTTATGGGCGATGAACCCCCGCGATGTCGCGATTCGTGGCGAAGTGCTTGCCGGTCAGTTTTCCGTTCATGTGGTCCGCAGCAAGGGTCCGGCCATGGTCCACGTCACTCGGGCCTATCGCCCCGAGATTGTTTTCTTTGGTTCCGAGCACACCCTGCGTACGCCCATCATTCTCAATGTCGGCGGCGGCATCGTGGTTCGCGATTTGGACAGCGGACGTTTAAGTGTCAGTCGATTCGCTCCAGGTGAACCCGATCAAAAGCGAGAAATCGCCGCTTCGACTTTGGAGTTAGTGCAAGCTTTGGCCGCCGTGGGTGGTAGCTACCCCGATGTGGTTCAAGCACTCCTGCAGGCCAAGAAAAGCGGCTCGCTCGTTTCGCGGCTCGAAGTCGATGCCGTGCCAAAAACCGATCGCGTGTATCAGCCTTCGGAGAGTGAGTCGGAGGACGGATCGGACGGCTCCGCGCCCAAGGTCGGTCGCGGTGAAGAGGTCGCCTCGCAAGGATATCAGGTCGATGGCCCGGCCCCGAATCTCTATCCCGCCCAGGATAAGCCCCTCGGCCGTGCCGAAAAGCCCGTTTCTCAGGCAGCTGAGACGCCGGAGGAGGCTCCGGCGGCCCCGACCGATGAGGAGGATCCAAAGTGGCCCCTGACCCGTCGCGCTGGTAAAATGATGGGTCGGTTAATCCCCTCGGCTCCGTAACGTTTGGGGAGGATTTTGACGCCTAGCCCCCTACGCCCACCGTATGCTCAAAGCCCTGGAACTCGTCGGCTTCAAGAGTTTTGCCGACAAGACGCGGTTTGAATTCCCACCAGGGATTACGGTGGTGGTTGGCCCGAACGGCTCGGGCAAGTCCAACATCGTCGACGCCATCAAGTGGGTGCTCGGCGAGCAGAGCGTCAAGAGTCTGCGCGGCCACGAGATGGCCGACGTCATCTTCAACGGCTCCGGCAGCCGCCGGGCACTGAACTCCGCCGAAACGACCCTGACGTTCGACAATCGATCCAGATTGCTGCCGCTCGACTCGCCCGAGGTTCATGTCACGCGCCGCGTTTATCGCAGCGGTGAAGGCGAATACTTGCTCAACGGCCAGCCTTGCCGGTTGCGTGATATTCGCGATCTGTTCGCCGGAACCGGCGTCAGTACGCAAGCCTACAGCATCATCGAGCAGGGCAAGGTCGATGTGCTGCTTTCATCCTCGGCCCGCGATCGGCGGTTGATTTTTGAAGAGGCCGCCGGAATCAGTCGCTTTCGTGCCAAGAAGGTCGAAGCTCAACGGCGGCTGGAACGCGTCGATCAGAATCTATTGCGGCTGTCGGACATCGTCGAGGAAGTGGAAAACCGTTTGAAGGTGGTGCGACTTCAGGCGGCCAAGGCGAAGCGCTATAAGAGCTATGTCGATCGCTTGCAGGAACTGCGCACCCAAGTGGGGTTGGCCGATTGGCGACGCCTCAGCGAACAACTCTCCGCATTGGAGAAGAGACTGGATGAGCTTCGCATCGAGGCGGCGAGTGTGGCAGCCCAGGCGGAGACAGCCGATGTCCGGGCATTGGAATTGGAGCGGGAATCGGAGCAGGCCGACGAAGTGATCCGCGGCGGTGAACGCCGGCTGTCGGACCAGCGCGAGCGCATCGCCACCGTTGAAGCGGCCATTGAGCATCAACGTGCTCGCAGCCGAGACCTGGAACAGGAAATCGATCGCTCCCGGCGTCAGGTGGCTTCACTCAGCACCAGGGCGGGCGATCTGACGAACCAACAAGCGGAAACCGCAGCTGAGGTTGAAGTCGCTGATGCCGAACATCGCAAAATCAGCGTCAAGGTTGCCGACTCCGAACGAGCGTTGACGGAATTAAGTCAGCAGTTCGACCAATTGCGCCAGCACGGAGAAGCCCATCGTTACGCCCATACCGATCTGCTGCGTCGCAGTGCTCAATTGGCCAGTGAAGCGACCGGGCTGGAATCGGCTGAGGTGGCCGCGGCGGCCACGCGCGATCGATGCCGGCAACGGATGGTCCAATTGGCGGCCAATCGAGACGCCGTAAGCACCGAACTGACCGATCTGAAAGATCGAGCTGAGCAAAAAGCCGAGGAGTTAAAAACTCGACAGGCCCAATGGCATGAGTCTCGGCAGCGACTCTTGGAGCTGGAAGCGGAAGAGGTTCGCTCCCAAGAGGAGCTTTCCCTGGCGCGCGATCGCCTTACCGCCGCACGCGAGCGGGAGGCCGTGCTGAAAGAGCTGGAGCAACGGCAGGAAGGGCTCAGCGTTGGAGCGAAGGAATTGATCGCTCGTGCTGCCGATGCCAACGCTGGCCCGCTGACCCGGGTTCGCGGACTGGTGTGCGATGCATTTCGCTCCCAGGTTGATACCGCGCCCTTGATCGAAGCGGCCCTGGGCGACAAAGCGGGATATTTGATTGTCGAATCGGCCGCCGCCATTGCCGACGTGCTGGATTCGCCCGAGGGCGTGGTGGCGGGCCGTGTGGGACTCATTGCGCTCGGCGCGGATCGTACTCGAAGCTCAGCGAATGACTCGAGCCTGAAAGATGCCGCGGGTGTTCTCGGGCGCGCGGACAGCTTTGTCGAATGCGATGCCCAGTACGTCCCCCTCTGCCAACGCCTGCTAGGCCGAACCTGGTTCGTCGAATCGCTTCAGCGCGGTTTGGAACTGGCCGCCAGCAGCGATGCCGAACTTACGTTCGTGACTCCCTCCGGGCAGGTGGTCACTTCCGACGGAACCGTCCTGGCCGGCACGGCGCAAATGAGTGGCGGGCTGATTTCTCGCCGGAGCGAATTACGGGCGTTAGCTGATCGCATTGAGAATCTCACCTCGTCTCTGGCAACTCAGCAGCAAACTGTGCAGCGGCTGACCGATCAGATCGACGCGGAAAATGCCCGCGTCGATTCGCTTGCGACAGAACGAGAACGGCTGCAAGGTGCACTGGCCAATCAGCGGCTGGCCATCGGCGCCCACGAAGAGCGTCACAGCCAATTGAGTCAGCAGTTGACCTTGATCGAAGCGGAAGAGGCGGCCGCGTTTGCTGAGCAACAATCGACAGCCGAGCGACTGGCCGTCTGCCAGCAGCAACGCGGTGAAGTGGAAGCGGCGCTGATCGACGCCCAATCCCGGCTGGCGACGGACGAAGCAGAAATCCAGCGGCTCGACCAATCGCGACAGCAAAGAACGCGCGACGCCACATTGGCCAAAGTGGAATTGGCCAAGAGCGAGCAGCGGCTGGATCACTTGCGAGCCCGGTTGCGGCAGATCGAGCAAGATCAGCACGAGCGACAGCGCGCGGTCGCCGATAGCCGCGATCATCTGGTTCAATCGTCCAAGCGGGCGGTGGAAGCGGAGCAAATGATCCTCCAGGCCGAGGCGGACATTGCCAGCCTGTTTTTGGAAAAGGAGGCCATGGCCGCCGAGATTGTGGCGGCCACAGAGCGGCGAGAGGCGTTTCGGCTCACTCGTGGTGAATTGGCCGCCGAAGTGCAACGTCTTCGCGGCAGCGCCCGCAAGGCCGAGGCCGAGGCGCACCAGCAGGAACTGTCCGCCGGGCAACTGAGGCACGAAAGGAGCGCGCTATCCGATCGGCTGCGCGAAGACTACGGCATCGAACTGGCCGAGATTCAGCACACCGAGACCGATGAGCAGCAGCATGTGCGAGCCGAGGTCGAAGAGGAAATCGCCTCGCTCCGCCGCAAGATTACGAACGTCGGCAGCGTGAATCTCGAAGCACTCACGGAACTCGACGACCTGGAATCGCGGTTCACGGATCTCTCTACGCAGTTCCGCGACCTTTCCGGGGCCAAGAACTCGCTGGAGCAGATCATCGAGAAGATCAACGCCGACAGCCGCAGACTGTTCAGCGAGACGCTGGAAACCATCCGCACGCACTTCCAGGGTTTGTTTCGCAAGCTGTTTGGCGGCGGTCAGGCCGACATCATCATCGAAGACGAAACCGATCCCCTGGAGAGCGGCCTGGAGATCGTGGCCCGTCCGCCGGGCAAGGAGCCACGGAGCATTTCCCTCTTAAGCGGCGGCGAAAAGACCCTCACCTGCGTGGCCCTGTTGCTGGCCATTTTCCGTAGCAAGCCGAGCCCGTTCTGCGTGCTCGACGAAGTGGACGCCGCGTTGGACGAGGCCAACATTGGGCGCTTTGTTTCGGTTCTTCAGGAGTTCCTGGCCTGGACGCAGTTCATCGTGGTCACGCACAGCAAAAAGACCATGACCTGCGCCGGCACGCTCTATGGCGTCACGATGCAGGAGTCCGGCATCTCCAAGCGGGTTTCCGTCCGCTTCGAGGATGTCAGCGAAACCGGTGAGATTTTACGGACTCGGGATGAAGAGACTGCCGCCAGCAACGAAGCTGACGAGCAAGCGGCGTAGGCCATAGCGAGCAGCGTATCTTGGCGAGCGGGGGGCGTAAGCCCCCTGTTTCTTCGCGCTTCATTTGCTGTTGGTGTTGCGAGCCAGCACCGAATCAACGGCCGGCTTCCGCTGGTCGCTCACACCGACCGCTCGCCTATCAACCCTCGTCCGAAGCTCGCAGCCACGGCGTGATTGTGAGCGCGAAGTTGCAGATCTCTTCCTTGCGGAAGTAGAGACCGATTTCTCTCGCGGACGCTTCCGGGCCGTCGGAGGCGTGAACCAGGTTCATCTGCCGGCTGCTGCTGTAATCACCGCGAATGGTGCCAGGCGCCGCCTTCAGGCCGCTGGTGGCGCCCAGCAGATCGCGGACCACGCGGATTGCTTCCAGTCCTTCGATAATCGCCGCCACAACAGGCGCTCCGGTGATGAACTTCTCCAGAGCCGGATAGAATGGCTTGCTTACATGCTCGGCATAATGCTCTTTGGCCAACTCCGGCGTGACCTGCAACATCTTCATGGCGACGATATTGAAGCCTTTGTCTTCGAAGCGGGCCAAAATGCGGCCAATCAGCCGGCGTTCGACACAGTCGGGCTTGAGCAAAATGAGCGTGCGTTCCATGGTGGGATTCTCGGGCAGGAGGGCAAAGTATCCTTCACGCTCCGCGTGAAGACGGCATCACGCTTCAGCGTGATGAATACTATCGTGGGGCGGATTGTATCCCAAGATTGGAAATGCCTCAACCTGGGGTCGAAATACTGGTCTCCAAAGTCCAACTGCGCCGCAAGGTCGTCCTCATTTGCCCAACGTGTGCTGACGTTAATGCCAGCACTTGAGCAGGGTGCAGTGTGAATCAGGTTGTGACGATATTGCCGGTAGCAGCGAGGTCGGACCCTCCCCATAGCGGGGCCACCGACCGCCCTCCTCCCCGCTCCTCTTCCCCTCCTGAACCCCACCATGACGCTCCCCCACGGCCCCTCTGCCGGACATTCTGTACTTCCCGTTCGTTGGTTCCTGCCGATCGCCGCGCTGGCTATAGCGCTCTGCGCGTATCCAGAAATCAGCTCCGCGCAGTGGGATTCCCTGCCGCGGCAGGAGCCCGATGGCGGAGCCGCGGCCCAAGCCGGCTGGGGCGCTCCCCGCTATTCACATCTCCCGCAAGCCGCACCCGCGCCTGCGGCAAACTCCAGTTGGACCTCCTGGCTGTGGCCCTATCCTTCGACGGCCAAACAGCAACCTACACCCGCGCCAAAGGTTGCCAGCGCTGCGCCCGCTCCTCAGCCTCACAATGGTCCCCGGCCAACGCCACCCGTTGCCGCTACAGTCCCTCCCGTTTCGCCGGCGGCATCCATGCCCCGTCCCTGGTTTGAAAGCGACTTGTGGAGCGTGAGCAACATGCCAGGGCAATCGGTCATGCGCAATACACAGCAAGCCACTCCACAGACCGCGGCAGCGCCTCAGCGTTCCGCTCCCAACACATCGCCGCCGCAAGCTGCCCCAGGGCCACGCATGGCCGCGCTTCCCGTGGCGGGCTATGCCTACCCCGGCGCGGCAGACACGAACAATCGCTCGATCGCCCCCGCTGAAACGGATGCCATGCCGCGCCCCGGCAATTCGTCCGTGATTCCCTACAACGGCTACGGACTTCCGGGGCAGCCACTGGCTCAAGCCCAGTACACCGGCGTTGCTCCCGAGCCGGTCACCTCGCGGTCGCTGGTCGCCGAAGGGTTGGCCAATGTCGACCCCGACGACGTGAACATGGAAGACTACGAGTGGCGCTGGCAGATGCTCCCCAAGAGCCTGATCTATCACACCTATCTGGCTGGCGTCAAAGAGCCTCGGCTGGCAGCGGTGTTCAATAGCGAGAACAATCGCGGAGACATTCTCGATCTCACGGCCGGCGCCCGCGTGGGTATCCTCCGCTATGGAACGCGCGACGTGTTCGAACCCGATGGGTGGCAGTTGGATGTCGAAGGGGCCGCCTTCACCCGGCTCGACCCGGAAGAAAACATGGACCTGGAAGCCACCGACTACAAGTTCGGCGTGCCGCTCACCTACGGCTACGGTTGCTACCAGATGAAGTTTGCCTATTCCCATCTCAGCTCCCACCTGGGTGATGAGTTTGCCATCCGCAACGGCCTGGCCGGCCGAGTCAACTACAGCCGCGACGCGTTGGTGTGGGGCCACTCGGTCTATCCCACTCAAGATCTGCGGTTCTACTTCGAACTCGGCTACGCGCTTTTCAGCGACGTCAACGAGCCATGGGACACGCAGTTTGGCGTCGAATATAGCCCCATCTGCAATGGCCGTTTTGGCGCTCCGTTCGCCGCTTTCAACACGCACTTGCGCGAGGAAGTGAATTTCGGCGGCAACTTTGTGATGCAGGTTGGCTGGCAGTGGACCTCGCCGGAAACCGCGCATCGCATCCGAATCGGCCTTCAATACTACAACGGCAACGAAGAACAATTCGAATTCTACAGCGTCAGCGAGCAGAAGGTCGGCCTCGGGCTGTGGTACGATTTCTAAGCTTTGTCGGAAAACATCAGCCGCCACGCGCTAGCGTCCGGTTCTGTGCGAGAAGCCGACGCCAAACCGGGGGCTAGCGCCCTGCGGCTGATCGAATGCGCCGTTTTCCGACAAAGCCTACTTGGGCGGCTTGATGTCCCCTTCCGGCCCGATGACGATCGTGGCCCCGCTGCTGAGCGGAAAATCGGCGAGCAGTTGGTTCACATCGCTGACGGTGACGCGAGCCAGATCATCGAGGTGCTCGCGCACCGTTCGATACTCGTGCCGGTACATCCAGTTGCCCCCCACGTTGAACATTCGGCTCCGTGTCCGCTCGCTTCCCAGCACTACCCGCGAAGTGAGTTTGCTGCGGGCCTGCTCCAGCTCGTCCGCGGAAATGCCCTCATTCTCCGCCGTGCGATAGATGTCCAGCACCCGTTGCACGTTGTCTTGAATCTGCCCCGGCTCGCAACTCATATAGGTGTAGAACGCCCCGGCCCCTTCATATTCGTAGTGGCTCACACCGGCGAACTCCGCCAGGCCAGGGTGTACCAGCTCCCAAAACATCCGGCTGCCGGAATCGTCTCCCAGAATCGTCCCGAGCAATTTCGCCGCGTGACGCCGCCGATCATCGGCCGCCGGGCCGGCAGTCATGTGCAAGAGATACTGCTGCGTGGCCTGCGGTTTTTCGACCGCGGTGAAGCTCGACTGCGGCAGGGCAAGCGGAGTCAATCGCTTTGCGGACCGAGCCTTCCATGCACCGCATGCCTCCTTGGCCGTGGCTACCAGCGCAGGGAAATCAACCCGCCCCGCCGCCACCAGCGTGATATTCTCCGGCGCGTAGCGATCTTCAAAATAGCCACGCATCTGCCCTGCGCTTAAGTCCGTAATGCTCTCGACCGTGCCCAGCACGCTCCGGCTCAGCGGATGTTTGCCGAAGAACAGCGCTCGGCAGCGTTCGTCGGCCCCGAACGGAGGCTGATCGTCGTACATCCGAATCTCTTCGATGATGACCTTCTTCTCCATCGTGAAGTCATCTTCGCGGAGCGATGGCCGCAGCACGTCGGCCCACAGGCTCACCACGTCGTGCTGATATTCCGGCAGCACCGCGGCATAATAGATCGTCGTTTCCTCGCTCGTTTGAGCGTTGTATTGCGCCCCCATCTCGTCGAACTGCCGGTTTACATCGTCCGCCGAACGGGTCGGCGTCCCTTTGAACACCATGTGCTCGAGAAAATGGCTGACCCCCGCCACTTCGTCGCTCTCATCGCGCGAGCCGGTGCGGACGAAGAAGCCCACCGCCAGGGCGTGCGACTCTTCATTCGATTCAGCGACAATCTGCAAGCCGTTCTCCAGCTTCACCTCATGAAACCGCACTTGGCACCTCCAACGGCTTGGGCCCGAGCGTAACAAACGTGAAATCGCGCGGCGGGTTTGCCCGCAGCCAGGCGTTGACGCTCTCGCGGCTGAGCCCATCCACCAAGGCTCCCACTTCATCGAGCGTTCGCGAGCGGCCCAGATAATACCAATCCCGCGCGATGGCCGAACTCCGCGCCGAGCTCGATTCCTCTTGCAGGATCAAAGCGCTTTTCATCCGCGCCTTGAGCCGCTGCAACTCGGAACTCTCGATCCCGTCGGTCAATCGCAAAATCTCGGCCATCGTTACGTCGAGCGTTTCCTGCGCCCGTTCGGCCGTCGTGCCGGCATGACAGAGCACGCTGCCACGATCACGGAGCGTGTGGCACGACGCGTGGACCGAATAACACAGCCCGCGCTTCTCGCGCACCTCGGTGAACAATCGCGAACTCATGCCGCCACTGAGCACGTTGATCGCCCCCCAGGCCTGAAAATATTCGGGGTCGCTGTAAGGAGTGCAGGGCCAAGCGATCCCGACCTGCGTCTGAGCAGACTCATGAGTAATGTGGCGTTGCTGCACCTGGGAGCCAGCCTCCGCGGGCTCGGGCAACGCTGCCCGCTCCCACGAACCCAGCAGTTCTCCCACCGTATCGCGGAGTTCGTCCCAATCCACTTTGCCTGCCACTCCCAGCACGGCCCCTTCAGGTCGAAAGTAGCGCTGATAGTGAGTTTTCACATCCGCAATCTTCGCGGCCTCCAGCCCTGGCACACTTCCTTGGCTGGGTCGCCCCCAAGGATCGCCGTAGTAGTTGCGCCGCAACTCGAGCATCGTCTTGTGGGCTGGCTCATCTTCGATCGCCCGGAGTTCCTGAATGACCCCCTGGCGGGCCGCTTCTAGTTCCTCCTCTGGAAAATGGGGGCTCTGAATCAGGTCGGCATAAATGCCCAACACTGGCAGGAGATTTTCAGCCAGCATGGCCCCGCCGTAGGTGGTGTGGGAGACGGACACCGACTCACCGGTATCGGTGCCAAGCCGCTCCAGATCCTCGACAAACTGTCGGCTATCCCGCTCCCCGCTGCCGCGGAGGGTCAGTTCGCAACAAAGCGTGCTTATGCCTCCCAGCTTGGCCGGGTCATAAGCCGCCCCGACGGGAACCAGCAGGTTAAAAGCCGCCGATTCCCGGGAACCGAGCGGTTCGGCCACCAGAACCAGGCCATTTTCGTAAGTATGCGAGTGAATAGGCATAATAGCCCCGGGCTCTGCCCGGGGGTCCGCAGTGTTTTACGTTCCAGTGATGTATGGCCCCATAGCCCCGTGGCCCGATAGCCCCGGGCTCCGCCCGGGGGTGAAGTGTCACAGTTCAAGGATTGTTGTAGCAAATAGTAAGCCGCAGCGGGCAGGGGTAAACCGACGCGACCTCGTCTGGACAATACAATCGCACATCCGTAAGTCCTTAGCCGGACTGGCGGTTCGGATGCCCTTAGATTGCGGCACGCCGGGATTCAGGCTGTTTGTTCTGCTTCCTCGTAGGTCAATGCATGCCGGGCGTGCCCGCCTCGGAACGGTGAATGATCGCGGTAGGGACGGGCATTTCTGCCCGCCCCCCGCACAGATCCGTACGTGAAGCATTACCTCATACGGCTCCTACCTTGGGTCAAACGTCGAGACTGCGTCTCGCGCACTGCGCCGCTTGCACGTTAGCATGAGTCCCGGCACTGTGTCCGGCTATGCTTGCTTACGGTCAGTTTCCCTCGGTCGAACCCCTTCCCTCGACAGACTCCGCCCGCGGGGGTCACACCCACGTTTGTTCGCCTGCGTCGTCAGTACTACGAGTTCGTCTGACTTCCCTGCAACGTACATGTTGGTCGTGTCGCCTGGGCGTTCACCAACCGTCCCGATTCGTAAAGAATCGGA
>JAIOPX010000384.1 GCA_021413705.1 Planctomycetota bacterium
GAACCAGGTGAGCAGCTTCGGCAGCGGCGCAACGGCCCGGACCAGGAGCGCATCAAAAACCTCGTTCTCCAGCAGCGCCTCGGCCCGGGCGTGATGCACGGGAATACTCAGCCCTGCCTGCTGGATGATCTCCTCGACCACTTTCGCCCGCTTGCCTACCGATTCGCTCAGTTCGATGCGCAGATCGGGCCGGGCGATGGCCAGGATCACACCCGGCACTCCGCCGCCGGTTCCAACGTCGAGCACGCGCTCGCCGGTTTCCAAGAACTCAGAAAACGCCAGCGAATCGACCACGTCGCGTCCCACGAACTTTTCCATCGTGGTATGCCGTGTGAGATTGATTTTTTCATTCCAGTCCCACAAAGCAAGACGATAGCGATCTAATTGAGCAACCTGCTCCTCCGTCAGTTCGATACTGTGACGCGCAAGAGCCGCCGCAAGCGTATCGCCCTCCAGCGAGGGTGCGTCATCCGTGGGCATATCGTCTGCAAGTGCGTCGTTCATGTGGGAAGTACCGTGGGCGGATAGATGCCAACCTCAATGTGGTTGCCATCCGGGTCGCGAAAGAAAATTTGTTGATAGCCACCTGCATTGACCTGGCGGAGATACTCCACGCCATGGGCTGCTAGCCGGCGCTCGGCCTCATCCAGATCGGCTACGGCTAAAGCGAAATGATGCGTGATGGTGTCGATTGGGCCTTCGAGCCGCGCAGGGTGAGGATGCTCGATAACGTGAATCTGCAACTGGCTCGCCGGATCATAGAGCCATGCCCCGCGAAAGTTGAACGGGGGGCGCGGAAGCTGGCGAAAACCCAGCACGTCGCAATAGAACTGCGCGCAGCGGATGGGATCCGCGGTCGTTACCGCGATATGGTGGATTGCCAAAGGCTGGAGTGTAGCTAGGGGCATTAATTAAATCTCTGAAAATCCTGAACATCGCACTATAGCCGCTGCCTGGGCTAAGAATAACCCCTCAGTTTTCGCAATTTGCCAGGGCGCTGGCAAATTGGTGAAACCTTGCGGGTCAGCCAGGATTTGCCGCGTGTATCGGTTTTTTCGAATCTGCCGGATTTTCGGGTCGATAACGGAACTAGCCATCAGGTTTCAGCGGTCAGGCATCAGCCCAGAAACTGACCCTGTCCCTTGAAACCTGACTCCTGGCTCCTGACACCTGTTACCTCATCAGGACTTTCACTATGCGACACTTGATGTTTGCCGCCCTGGCTGCGACGAGTCTGCTGACGGGCTGCTGTGGATCCGCGTTCCGCATCTGCGACGGACCCTGTGGTGGCGGCGCCGGTTGCTGCGATCCGTGTAATTGGCATCCCGGCAAGCACTTGTTCCAAGCCGCCGGTTGCGCCAGCGGTTGCGGCGAATACTACTGGAGCGATTGGCACAGCGAACCGCCCGATTGCTGTGACCCTTGCGATCGTTGCGGAAACTTTGCGGGGCGCTATTTCGATGGCAATCCCTGCCGCGGATGTGGCAACAAGTGTGGCAATAGTTGCGGCACGGGTTGGGGTGGAGATTATGCGGGTGGTCACTCCGGCGGGGCCGGTTGCGGTTGCAGTGGAGGAGGCGGCGGCATGGACGGGGGATCGATGGTGCCAACGCCCCAAGGTGGAGATGTCATCTACGAAACCGGCGCAGTGCAGCGACGGACACCTTCGCGGATGACGCCGACGCCGATCACTCCGGCCAATCCGACGCGGGCCACGGCCACCCGGGTGAAGCCTTCGCAGGCATCCGCGCAGCGACCGCGCTACAACAATGCCACGAGCATGGCGCGGCAGCCCGTGCAGCAGCAGCGACGCGTTCGTCCGGCCAGCCATGTGACCACAGCCAACTCGCCGCCGGAAGAAGAATTCGTCGAGCCGCAAGCCAACGCGGCCCCGGCCGGCAAGCCGTGTACAAGCTGCCGGAGATGAGGCTGAAGACTTGAAGGGGTAGTGAACTGCAAGTTGAAAGGCAGAAGTCGGCTTGGGCCGACTTCTGCCTTCTTTCATGTCGGTGTACAACGAGCCGCACCTATGAAAACATGCGGCTGAAAAATGCGGCGGAGTATCAGAGTGCGTGCGACCCTTCCCTACGTCGGCGATTTTCCTTTCCCTAGCACTCCCATCGCCAACACCAACCAGCTAACGATGAACAAGCCCCCGCCGACTGGCACGACATGCACAATATTCTCGTAGGGCAACTGCATCGATTTCACTGCCACAAAGGCGTACAAACCACCGCAAAAAAGCAGGCAGCCACAGATCATCGTCACCGCCGCGACCGCCAGCCAACGCGAGGACCGCGTCTGGGCAACCAAACCAATGAGAATTAAACCCAGGGCGTGGTAAATTTGATAGCGCACGGCCGTCTCAAACTGCGTAAGCTGTTTACGGGCCATGAGCCCTTTTTCCACGCGATTCTCGATTTGATGTGCCCCTGCCGCGCCGCTGGCCACACCCAGGGCCGCCAAAATCGCGCCAAGAAAAATAATCCAACGGTAGTTCATAGTCCTTCCTACTTGGTGGTCATGTGGATCGCGCCATCGAAGTTCGGCAGCGGCTGGTTGTTTGTTTCGCTCATATACGTCAACAGAAACGAGGCGGCGCTGTCGGCAGTCGCCAGTGCGGTAAGCCTCCGCCTGGCATTGTCCCAACGCCCCGCTGTGAAGTCACAGAGGGCCTGATCGTACTCTTCCAGGGCGGTGGTGGACAACTTGGGAGCCAAGGTCTCTGGAGGCAAGAGTTGACTGACCAGCAGCGGCGATTCCAATCCGTGCGGAACGATAGTGGCCAGCCGTCGTAAACGTCCGCCATCGACCAAGGCACCGGAAACTTCATTTACACTGGTATCATCCAGCAGAATGTCGGCCCCTAAGCGGCGTGTCAGAGCTTCTAGCCTTGAAGCCAGATTGACCACAGGGCCAAAGACAGTCACCTTGGCTTGATCGGCCGTGCCAATCTGACCGGCCACGGCCGTGCCGCTCGCAATGCCGATGCCAATGCGGAAGTCGGCTCGCTCCAGGCGAGCCGGGGGCGTTAGCCCCTGGAGGTTTTCACGGGGTGGGCTGGCCTCATCACGATCACCAGGCTCATTCCTCCGCGGGCTTACGCCACGCGGCTCGCCTTTCAGCTGCGCCTGAATCGCCATCGCCGCCCGGCAGGCCAGAACGGCTTTCTCGGGCTGCTGAAGCGGCCAGCCCCAAAAGCCCATCACGGCGTCGCCGTGAAAATCACCCACCACGCCGCCATGCCCCAGGATCTGACGCGTGGCGACGCCTAGCGCCTGGCTCACCCGGTCCAGCAATCCCATCAAATCGGCCGATTGCTGTTCGCTGGCCCGGGTGAACCCGCGCAGGTCGCAGAACATCACGGTCACGTCGGCGCTACGCGGAGCCAGCACGCGCTGCGGATCATCGCGGCCGATCGCTTCCAACACTTGCGGGGCAAAGAACGCCTTCAGAGCCGCCTGACGCTGGAGGAGTCGCTGATTGTCGCGCCAGGCGGCCACAGCGCCTGCCACGAGTTCAGCGAATTTCAGATCGTCACGTAGCGCGGCCGGATCGACGGCGACAGGCGCGTTGTGGTCCGAAGTGGCAGTCGGCGATTTTCCTGCGACAAATAGTGCCCATCCACGACACGAGTCGCCGGCCAGCGGCGTAGCGAATGCCCAATCGGCTTGTTCGGCGGCCGTGAACTCGGGGGCGATGCCGTTTCTCCACAGGTGGAGTACGCTCCCTTGCTGGCGGACAGCCTCCAGAATCAGTCGGCGGCTGGGAAGAAAATCTCCGCGGCCGGAGCCTCTGCGGTCCCAGTGAAGGACATCGATCCGGCCAGTTGCGTCTATTGGGGAGGCCGGAGCAACATCTCGACTTTTCTGGGGCGGCGCTCCACTTGCCCCAGGCACCCGATCTCTACCCACCTCAGGCACCTGTTGAACTGCCACCAGTGCGGCGGCCGTCGCGTGGCGAATGCCCAATAGCAACACGTTGACCAATCGAGCATGGAGATCGGCGTCATCGATCGCGCCGGCGAAGAGTTCCGGCAACCGACTCAGCACGTCGATCCGGCTGCCGGCATCGCTAAACCTCAATGCTCGCAAGTCCGTTGCCGTGAACGTCTGTTGCACGTCCGGGCTCGGGGCATCAAGTGTCACTTCCGCGTGTTCATCCAGCAGCGTAAACCGCGTTTGCCCAATCACGAAGTGTTCGCCCGGCTTCAGCGCAGCGCGTTGCACAATGTGGCCGCGAAAGAAGACCGGATTGCGAGCGTCCACCAACTGCCGCACGGCAAGCTGTCCATCGCTTAAGAGCAACTCGACGTGACGGCGCGAGATGAGCGGATCCCAAGGGGTGGAAAACTCCGCGTCCCGCCCCAGGACGACGGCTCGATCGGTGGGCAATGGCCGTCGCCAGCGCTGCGCCTCGTCAGTCCCTTCGGCGATCAGATAGGACATTACTGTGGCGAAAACGACCGCGTGAGGTTCTTGGTGATCGCCTTTTCCACTTTTTCCTTGAACATCATGGCGGCGAACGGCAGATCGACTTCGACGGTCACTTGCGCAGGCTCAACTGCAACGCGCCCCTTGATGGTAAAGGCCAAACTTTTGAATGAGAACTCGGCCGCCGGACCGGTCCAAGCGAGCGACAGATCGCGCCCTTCAAAATCAGCCACGGTTTTTTCCAAGGCCGGCCGCGCTCGTTCCGTCGCTTCTTCCAACGCCAGTGTGTGAGGGACTGTTACCGTAACCTTGGGCATGGTGGAAGGTTCCTGTCTCGTCAAAAATGCGAATTGTCATCGGCGCGATAAAAAGTGGCAGCGCCGCCTCGTGCAGCACCGCCACAATCGTATCCGCCTTGGTCAAATCCGTCCGACCCTAGGTTGTGAAGATAACATGAATGTCCGATATGTCAATCAGACTAAGGACTTGCGCTTCGCGA
>JAIOPX010000385.1 GCA_021413705.1 Planctomycetota bacterium
GCAGACCCTACGGAATCATTCAGCAGCATTACGTTCTCCGGCAGCGGTGTTGTTATCGATTCGCTTCAGGCTGCAGAGGGGAGTCCAGAACCTGCTACCCTTTTGACGTTTGCTATCGGCATAGCCTGCTTTACTGGATACATCTGCCGATTGCGAAGACGCAGATAATTCAATTCGGCGACTTGTATATCTCATCGGCCTGTCCCCGCCGATACATTTTCCTCATCGTTCCCAATTGACGCCCCACCTTACAAGGCAGACGCTTCTCAGCGGCGTGTCGCATGCGAAGTTTTGAATCGCGCGAAAACTCTGTTCGCCATTTCCTCTACTTGGTTGCCTCAATTGGTTGAATTGACGCTTTTCAAGAAACCCGCTAGGCTCAAAGGTTGATTTCTCGCCGACTACATTCCATTTTTAGTTTTTCAAGTAACTGAGCCGCTGGCGGAGTGCTTCCACTCGGCGACGGTATGTCGCAGAATTGCTTTGTATTTTCCATTCGATTTCCATCGATTGAACGCATGAACATAGATCGTCCATTGAAGCACGGTTTTACTCTCGTCGAGATGCTGGTAGTGATTGCCATCATCGGAGTTTTAATAGCCTTATTATTGCCCGCGATCCAGTCGGCACGCGAGGCGGCTCGTCGGGCATCGTGTTCGGTGAAAATCAAGCAGGTGGCAACCGCACTTCACATTTACCATGACAGTCAAAGAAAGTTCCCCTCTTCAGGGTTTTACAAGAGCGGCAAAACTCTTGCGGATGTGAGTGGGACAGGTGTGAACATAGCTACTTTGGCTCCAGGCAAGAACACTGGCAGCCTGCTGGCTCCGTACAGTTTTCTTGTGAAGTTGCTGCCCTACATTGAACAGGGCCACATTTACGATCAGATCAATTTTGCGGTGGACGAGGCGTTCACAGGAACCAAGAATCCCGTCCTAGCGACGAAAATCGTGCCAGTCCTGAAATGTCCCAGTTATGGCGGCCCAAGCGCTTCCGGCGCCGTAAACTATACGGGTGAAAAGCCTGCGCTGGGAAACTACAAAGCTTTGGGCGCGACCACCCTGGCCTGTTTAATGTCGTCATCTCACACAATCGCCTCCTCTGAAAACGGTGGCACCATTCATCCTTACGCTACCTACACCTTCAGCACGCTAAAAGCACCAACCCAGACGGCGATACTTTGCGAGACGAGGGAACAGAACTATGGGGCATGGTGGGATGGGGTGACCGCGTCCATCCCGGGTTTCCATCCCGGAAAGAGCAATAGCCTCAATGGTGCTGCGAACGCGGCAAGCAATCTGGCCGCCGACCCGGATGGCCAGCCAGCATTGAATCTACAGTCATATAACGGCCAGACTAACTTTATGACGACGGCTTTCGGGGGTCCGGGCCCCATGACGTGGGGTCCCAGCAGCGAACACCCGGGTTTAGTCAATCATGCTTGCGGCGGCACGGAAACTCGCTCCATCGCAAACGACATCGATCCGAAGGTCTATCGCGCGATGATTTCTCGGCGATCTACCGATGACGGCGATATAGGCAACTTCTTCAAGTAGCCTGTTGCGGACGGCGTTTTCATCCTCCCACGGACGAAGTGCGTTGGCCCTGAATTACCCCAGTGCGGTCCCTTGCGTAACGCCGGGTGCCGGGAGATGGCTTTCGCCCATCAGATACTCGTCCACAGCCCTGGCCGCTCCCCGACCTTCATTGATCGCCCACACGACAAGCGATTGCCCGCGGCGGCAATCGCCGGCGGCAAAAACGCCAGGCAGGCTGGTGGAAAATCGGCCGTGCTCGGCTTGGTAGTTGGACCTTGGATCGAGTTGCACGCCGAGAGATTCCGCCAGGTAATGCTCAGGGCCCAGAAAACCCATGGCCAGTAGCACGAGATCGGCCTTCCATTCCTTCTCGGAGCCGGGGCGCTCTTCGAGTTTTGGTTTGCCATCGACCGTCTTCCATTCGACTTCGACGGTTCGAATGCCGCTCACCCGGCCATTGGCATCGCCCAGGAACTCCTTGCTGAGAATGGAATAGGTGCGCGGATCAGCGCCGAACTTGGCGGCAATCTCTTCGTGTCCATAATCGACGCGATAGATCCGCGGCCACTGTGGCCAGGGATTGTCCGCCGCCCGCCCCTGGGGAGGCTGCGGCAGCAATTCAAAGTTGACCATGCTCCGACAACCGTGGCGGATCGAGGTGCCAATGCAGTCTGTGCCGGTGTCTCCACCCCCAATGACGATCACATCCCTATTCTCAGCACTGATGTATTCGCCGTTGCTCAGTCCACTATCCAATAGGCTCTTGGTGTTGGCGGTGAGAAACTGCATGGCAAAGTGAATGCCTTGCAACTCACGTCCCGGGATGGGGAGATCGCGGGGTTTGGTGGCTCCGGTGGCCAGGAGCAATGCATCATGTTCCGACACCAACTGCTTGGGTTCGATGGTGCGTCCCACGTCGGCGCCGGTGACAAATCGTACCCCTTCGGCCGCCATCAGGTCGAGTCGTCGCTTCACGACACCCTTATCGAGCTTCATATTGGGGATGCCATACATCAGCAGCCCGCCGATTCGGTCGGCCCGTTCATAGACGGTCACTTGATGACCGGCCTTATTGAGTTGATCCGCGGCAGACAGCCCAGACGGTCCGCTACCGACGATCGCCACGCGTTTGCCAGTTCGCTTGGAAGGCGGTCGAGGAACGATCCACCCTTCGGCAAAGCCCCGATCAATAATGGCGTTTTCGATGTTTTTGATTGTAACTGCCGGCTCGATGATCCCCAGCACACATGCCCCCTCACAAGGAGCAGGGCAAGTGCGCCCCGTAAACTCCGGGAAATTATTGGTTCTGTGCAAGCGATCGAGCGCTTCGCGCCAGCGGCCTTGGTAGACCAGATCGTTCCATTCGGGAATCAGGTTGTCGATGGGACAGCCGCTATCCGACTGGCAGAATGGCACGCCACAATCCATACACCGAGCGCCTTGCGCGCGCAGCTTATCGTCTACCGGCGCGGAGAAGATCTCCTGGTAATCGCCAATGCGCTCCAGCGGCGGTCGATAGCCGACCGTCTTGCGCTGAATCTCCATAAAGCCTGTGGGCTTACCCATCGAACATACTCCGCCTTCTGTGCTACTGCCGATTCAGGGGACACACCCCCGGGCAGAGCCCGGGGCTATACTTCCGCTAAACCTTGATCTCTCCCTCTTCCGCTTCTTCGGACGCGCGCTGATGCACGCCCGCCTCGATTTCTTCATCGTGCTGCATTCGCTCTTGCAGCACGCGCTTGTAGTCGGTCGGCATGACCTTGACAAACTCCAGCAGCGCATCTTCCCAACGAGCTACGATGTGCTGGGCGACGGTAGAGCCCGTGAAATCCGCATGGCGTTCAAGCAACTCTTTCAACTCCGCCACGTCATCGGGCGCTTCCACTCGCTCCAACTCCACCGTGCCGAGATTGCAGTTCTCTAGGAACTTGCCCTCGGGGTCGTAAATATAGGCCACGCCGCCACTCATGCCGGCGGCAAAATTTCGGCCGACCGGCCCCAGCACAACGGCCACTCCGCCGGTCATATACTCGCAACCGTGATCTCCGACCCCTTCGATCACTGCTTGAGCCCCGCTGTTTCGCACGCAGAATCGCTCTGCCGCCCGTCCACGGAAGAAAGCCTGGCCGCTGGTGGCACCGTAAAGCACCACGTTGCCGACGATGATATTCTCTTCTGGAATGAACGTGCTCTCACGGTGGGGATAGACCACAATCTTTCCGCCTGAGAGCCCCTTGCCAACATAGTCGTTGGCGTCTCCTTCCAGTTCCAGCGTGATGCCGCGCGCCAGGAAGGCTCCCAAACTCTGCCCGGCCGAACCTGTGAATTTAAAGTGGATGGTGCCGTCTGGCAAACAGGCCGCCCCATGACGGCGGGCGACAGCGTGACTGAGAATCGTCCCAACCGTCCGATTGGTGTTGACGATCGGCAGCTCGTGATACACCCGCTGCCCGCGCTCGATGGCCGGCACGGCCAACTTCAAAAGCTTCGTGGCGTCGAGCGACTTCTCCAGCGCGTGATCCTGCTTCTTCGTGCAGCGGACTTCCACTTCGGGCCGCGGTTTCTGCGCCGGGGAAAGCAGCCCAGTCAGATCCAGGCCGTCGGACTTCCAATGCTTGATCGCTCGATTGGTTTCCAGCATGTCCGAACGCCCGACCAGTTCATTAAGCGTGCGGAAACCAAGCTGGGCCATGATCTGCCGGGCGTCTTCGGCCACCATGAACAGGTAGTTAATCACATGCTCCGGCTGACCGGTGAACTTCTTGCGGAGGACCGGATCCTGCGTCGCCACTCCCACCGGGCAGGTGTTCAAATGGCACTTGCGCATCATGATGCAGCCGAGCGTAATCAGCGGCGCGGTGCTGAAACCAAACTCCTCCGCCCCAAGCATGGCAGCAATCACGACGTCGCGGCCGGTTTTCAGCCCGCCGTCGGTCTGCAGAATGACCCGGCTGCGCAGGTCGTTCAGCACCAGAGTCTGGTGCGTTTCGGCAATGCCCAGTTCCCACGGGAGCCCCGCATGTTTGATGCTTGTCAGCGGCGAAGCGCCCGTGCCTCCACCGTCACCGGAAATCAAGATGTGATCCGCATGTCCCTTGGCCACTCCTGCCGCGACCGTGCCGACGCCCACCTCCGAGACCAACTTGACGCTCACACGAGCCAGCGGATTAGCATTTTTCAGATCGTGAATCAACTGCGACAAGTCTTCGATCGAGTAAATATCATGGTGGGGCGGCGGGCTGATCAAACCCACGCCCGGGGTCGAATAACGGATCCGTGCTATATTGGCGTCTACCTTGCGCCCGGGCAACTCTCCGCCTTCACCCGGCTTGGCCCCCTGAGAAATCTTGATCTGCAATTCATCTGCATTGGTGAGATACCAGATGGTGACGCCAAACCTTCCCGAGGCTACTTGCTTGATCGCCGATCGCTTGGAATCGCCATTGGGCAACTTCACGAATCGCTCGGGATCCTCGCCTCCTTCGCCTGTATTGCTCTTGCCGCCAAGGCGGTTCATGGCAATGGCCAACGTCTCGTGGGCCTCGGCCGAGATCGAACCAAAGCTCATTGCCCCGGTACAGAATCGCTTCACAATCGCGCTGGCCGGCTCGACTTCTTCGATTGGCACCGGCGTAGCCTTGTCGGACTTGAACGATAACAACCCTTTGAGCGAGCAGCGCGTCTTCGCGTCGTCGTTCATGTGTTGGGCGAACTTCCAATAGGCCGACTGATCGTTGTTGCGGGCCGCCAATTGGATATCCGCGATGGCTTGTGGGTCCCACATGTGCCGCTCGCCATCGGCCCGCCAGTGAAACTCCCCAGGGTTCGGGAGCACCGCCAACTGTTGTTGCGGACCAGCCAGGTATCCCAACTCATGGCGGCGCAGCGTTTCCGTGGCCAGAACGTCGAATCTCACGCCCTGGATGCGACTGGCGGTGCCGGCAAAGCAGCGGGAGACGACTTCGTCCTGGAGGCCCACAGCCTCGAAAATCTGTGCGCCTTTGTAGCTTTGTAAAGTCGAGATGCCCATCTTGGCCATGACTTTCAAGATGCCTTTGGCGACCCCCTTGCGATAGGCATACACAATCTTGTCATCGTCGTAGGGATCCTTGTCGTCCTTCAGCATCCCGTCGCGCTCGGCCTGCCAGAGAGCCTCGAAGGCCAGATAGGGATTGATGGCGTCGGCCCCATAACCTACCAAGAGACAGTGATGATGCACTTCGCGGGCTTCGCCGGTCTCGACAATCAGCCCAATGCGAGTCCGCTTCGCTTGCCGTACAAGATGGTGATGCACCGCTCCGGTAGCTAACAGTGCGCTCAATGGCACGCGATCGGCCCCGATGGCTCGATCCGATAGCACAACCAGCGCGTAGCCATCGTCAATCGCCTGTTCCGCCTCGGCACAGATGCGATCCAAAGCGGCCGACATTCCAGCGGCTCCCTCCGTTCGCGGGAAAGTAATGTCGATCGTTTGGGTCCGCCAGCCACGATGATCCATGTGCTGGATGGACGAAAGTTGCTCGTTGGACAGGATGGGATGCGGCACCAGCAGTCGGCAGGCGTGATCCTCGGTGGACTCCAATAAGTTCCGCTCCGGGCCAATATAGCACTCCAGCGACATCACGATTTCTTCGCGGATCGAGTCGATCGGAGGATTGGTCACCTGGGCGAACAACTGCCGGAAATAGTCGTACAGCATCCGCGGCTTATCACTGAGGCAGGCCAACGCCGAGTCGTTCCCCATCGAGCCGACCGGGTCGCGCAACTCCTTGACCATCGGCAGCAGCATGAAATGCATGGTCTCGTTCGTGTAGCCGAAGGCGCGCAACCGCGGAAACAGTGTTTCTGGATTGAACCCATGCGACTCGCGGCCGGGTTGCAGTTCTTTCAATTCGATCCGTTGATTGGCGATCCATTCGCCATAGGGGCGGCGGCTGGCCAGATCGTGCTTGAGTTCCTTGTCGGGCACCAGCCGTCCCTGCTCGAAGTCGATCAGGAACATCCGCCCCGGCTGAAGCCGTCCCTTGGCTCGGACATTCTTGGGATCGACG
>JAIOPX010000386.1 GCA_021413705.1 Planctomycetota bacterium
GGATTTGATTTTGGAGATTGGGGACAACATCGGCATCATACCCGGCACGACGATCTGCGGTTTGGCCGACGGCGCCGCCTGGCCGATGAAGAACGCCATCCGTAAGTTCCGCGCGGAGTTTGAAGAATACATCATGCAGACGAATCCGGACGGATATATGGTGACCGAAGCGGTTCGGGCACTGCAAGTGATTGGAGTTCATTAACGCCATGCCCAGCGTCTTTATTGACGGACAAGAAATCGAGCTCAGTCCCGAGGACCGCCTCAACGGCATCCAGGCGGCCGCGCGCGCGGGTGTGGAGATTCCGTTCTATTGCTACCACCCGGGTTTGTCGGTGGTGGCCAGTTGCCGCATGTGTTTGGTCGAGACGGGCAAGCGCGACGCAGCCACCGGCAATATTGTCATGCTGCCGAAGCTCGTCCCCGCTTGCCAGACGCCAGCCACCGACGGAACGGTCTTCATCACCGATAGCGAGAAGGTGCGCCAGTCGCGGGCGATGGTCGAAGAGGATTTGTTGATCGACCACCCGATCGATTGCCCTATCTGCGACAAAGCAGGTGAATGCCTGCTACAGGACTATCACTTCCAGCACGGGCAAAAAGAACGCCGGGCGGACATTAAGCCGTTCACCAGCCGTCGCCGGCCGCTGGGAGAGACGGTCACGCTGTTCGTCGATCGCTGCGTGATGTGCAGCCGCTGCGTACGCTTCACGCGCGAGATCAGCGGCACAAGCGAACTGTTTGTCACCGGCCGCGGCAGCACGGAAGAGATCGACGTGCTCCCCGGCTTTCCGCTGGAAAACAAGATGTCGGGCAATGTGGTGGATATCTGCCCGGTCGGCGCGCTGGGAGACAAAGATTTTCTCTACAGTCAGCGCGTGTGGTTCATGAAGAACCACGACAATGTTTGCGCCGGCTGCTCGACGGGCTGTTCGATCACCGTCGATGAAAACCAGGACCGTGTCTATCGACTTCGTCCGCGCGAGAATCCGCACGTCAATCAATGGTGGATGTGCGACGAAGGGCGTTATGGATTCCATCACGTTCACAGCCCGCAGCGTTTGGCAGGTCCCATGCGCCATAAAGCCGCGACCGTCGGTCGCGGTCAGGCCCAAGCATCGGACAACTTTGAAGCCGCAGATTGGACAAAGCTGCCCGAGGAGTTGACCTCAAAGCTCACCGCTGCCAAGCGATTGACTGGCGTCTTTTCGCCGCATCTGACAGTGGAGGCCGCCTACCTGCTGGCGACGTACTTGCGGAGCATCGATCCACAGGCCCGGCTCGTGCTGGGCCTTGTGCCAATCGAAGGCGAAGACGAACGCTTTGCCAACGGCTTTACCATCCGCAACGAAAAATGCCCCAACCGCCGCGGCGTCGAGAAGGTGTTGTCGCACTTTGCCGGCCAGGTGGAAACGTGGGACGCGTGGCTTGCGCAAGTCGATGGCGAAGCGGATACGCTGGGAGGCGTTTGGGTCAGCGGCGGCTACAAAACCGATTGGGTCGATGCCGAGACGGCGGAGCGCATCGCCGGCGCGGCCAGCCTGTTGATCGTGCAGGATCTGTTCATGTCGCCGCTGATGACCTTGGCCCACTACCAACTTCCGGCCGCCGCCTTCGCCGAGCGGGCCGGCTCCTATGTCAACCATGCCGACCGGCTGCAATCGTTCGCTTGGTCGATCCGACCTCCGATGGGCGTGCGTGAAGAAGCCAGCCTGTTGTGGCGTCTGCTGGGACGTCGCGGGCTCTATCAAGCCCGGGCGGTCTTGGATGATGTTGCCCGGGAGATTCCGGCGTTCAGTGTGGCGATCTATCCGGTGCCGGAAGTTGGCATCGACTTGAAAGTGAATTTGCTGGCTGAAGGAGCCGTCGAGAAAGGGGCTGTTGGACACAATGCGTAACGTACCAAGCGAAAAGAATTTTGAACCACAGAGACACAGAAGCACAGAGACGCGCAGAGCGGCACTCCGTGATTTCCTCTGTGTCTCTGTGCCTCTGTGGTTCACACTTATTTAATACGAAGTATAGACGTGCAAGAAACCTTGGAAATCATCGGCATTCCGCTGCTGAAAATCGCCGTGCTGATCGGCGGCTTGATGACGGCTGCTGCCTATCTGGTGCTGCTGGAGCGCAAGATGGCCGCCTGGGTGCAGGACCGCAAAGGGCCCAACCGGGTCGGCATGCCGCTAACGAATATCAAGCTCGGGGGGCTCGGCCAGCCATTGGCGGACGGATTGAAGTTCCTCTTCAAGGAAGAGTTCACTCCAAAACATGTCGATGCGCTGCTCTATACTTTGGCCCCGATCGTCACGCTCACATCGGCCTTGGCCGTTTACGCGGTCATTCCGATCGGCGATACGCTCCCCGTGTATTTGACCGCGTCCGGTGGACCGCTAGAGTTGATCGCCGCACCGGGTTGCGATGTCGGCTTGCTCTATATCTTCGCCCTCTCCAGCATTGCCGTTTACGGCGTGATTCTCGGCGGCTGGGCGAGCAACAGCAAATACAGCTTCCTCGGCGGTCTGCGCACCAGTGCCCAGATGATTGCCTATGAGTTGCCACTGGGACTGGGCATCCTCGGCGTGGTGATTGTCTCCGGCAGCCTCGACCTGGGCACCATCATTCGCCAACAAGCGGACACAGGCGTTTGGAACGGTTTCGCGCAACCGCTGGGCATGGTCGTGTTTGTGATCGCCGCGTTCGCCGAAGCGGCCCGCCTCCCGTTCGATTTGCCGGAATGCGAGCAGGAATTGGTCGGCGGCTATCACACCGAGTATTCCGGCATGAGGTTGATCTCGTTCTTGATTGCCGAGTTCTTGCACATGGTTACGGCCGCCATGCTGATCTCCATTCTGTTCCTCGGCGGCTGGCATTTTTGGGGACTGACGCCGACACTTAAGCCAGAAGAGATAACCTGGGTGCAAGGATTGTTGCGCGTCGGCATCTTGATGGCCAAGGTGTTTGCCGTAATCCTGTTCTTCATGCTGGTCCGCTGGAGCTGGCCGCGGTTCCGCTTCGATCAACTCATGGCGCTGGGATGGAAAGTGATGTTGCCGCACGGCATGGTTAATTTGGCGGTGGTGGCCGTATTGTGCGAGCCGTTTGTCATGGCGAGCATCGGCAGCAACCGCCCGTTGGTGTTCATCGCCATCAGTTGGGCCGTGGCCATGGCCACCTGGGTCATCACTGCCATTTTGCAGCCCACCGACGCAGAAAACCGCCCACAAACCAACGTGGAACCGACTGTCTAACGGAACAACCATGCGACGCGACGACCCCAGCATTACGTGGATCGAACAACCCAAGCTCGGCTTGGCTGCGCGCATGTATCTCCCGCTGTTTGTCCAAGGGCTGACGACGACTGCTCGCCATCTGGTGGCGCCGAAGGTGACCGTCAGCTTCCCGGAAGAACGGCCGCAGCCGGGCAATCCGCTGATTTATCGAGGCGTACACCGCTTGAATCGGGATCAGGAGGGGCGGGTCAAATGCGTGGCCTGCTTCCTTTGTGCCACCGCCTGCCCGGCCCATTGCATCGACATCATCGGTGTGGAAAGCCCCTGGCCCGATCGCGAAAAATATCCTGAGTCGTTCACCATCGACGAACTGCGTTGCATCTACTGCGGCATGTGTGAAGAAGCCTGCCCGGTGGACGCCATCGAGCTGACCAGTCTGCTCGACCTGACTGGCCGCAGCCGCGAAGAGATGATTTTTGACAAAGAGAAGCTCCTGAGTGTCTACGATCAGACAAAAGACACCGAGCCGATGCAGTCGCTGAAGCATGGGGGCACGTTATGATTACATCCTATCCCGTTGCAGCCCTCCTGCTGGGCGTGGGCATGTGGCTGGTGCTTCCGCGCGGACGACGCGGCGGCCGGGCAATCGGGGCGATGCTGGTGGTGATGGCCCTGGGCATATTGGCCGCCCGGTTGCCGATCGTTACACCCTGGAAGTATGAGACGATCCTTTTGCTGCTCGGCGGCATCACGGTCATCTCCGGGATCGGCACGGTCAGCATGCGCAGTCCGGTCTATTGTGCGTTGTGGTTTGCCATGGCGCTGCTGGGCACGGGCGCGTTGTTCATGTTCGTGGGAGCGCAGTTTCTTGGCATCGCGACGGTGGTGGTTTATGCCGGGGCGATCGTGGTGACATTCCTCTTTGTGCTGATGTTGGCACAGCCGCAGGGGCAGGACTATTACGATCGGCTCAGTTGGGAGCCTTTGCTCTCGGCGCTGACCGGCGCGGTGATGGTGTTGCTTCTGTCGTTGGCGTTGGAGAGCGGCCTGGGGGGAACTGCCGCGGTTGAGTTGACTGCCAAGAGCCCGACTCCGGCGGCGCTCGAAAAAGGAGTACTGGCGCCAGAGCATGTGGCCACGATTGGCGGCGTGTTGTTCAGCCGCTACTTGATCGCCGTCGAAGTGGCCGGCGTGCTGCTGTTGGTGGCCTTGGTCGGCGCATCGGCCATCATCGCCCATCAGCAAGGTGGAAAAACCAGCGTGGCCCATGGCGCGCAGCAGGAGGACCGGCGATGAACGAAGCGGCCTTGCTGCGCAACTTGCTAGCCATCGGCGCTATCCTGTTTGCCACGGGTGTGGTGGGGATCTTGGCCCGTCGCAACATGATTGTCATGTTCCTCTCCGCCGAACTCTCGCTGCAAGGCATTGCGGTGAGCCTGGTGGCCTGGAGCCGCTATCACAACAACTTGGGCGGCCAGATGCTGGTGATCTTCATCATTGCCGTGGCGGCCTGCGAAGCGGCCATCGCCCTGGCGCTGTTTGTCAAATTGTTCCACGACCGGGGGACGCTCGACGTGGTGGCCTGGCAGTCGCTGCGCGAAGAGAACCAGCCGCCGCACGTCGATATCGAAGTGCCGGACCCCGATGCGCGGGAAGCCAAGTGGCCCGTGCTGACCCCCGCCGGACTCGAGCCGGCGCCCGACCTCCAACAGGAAAGGCACCGGGCCCGTGTTTGATTCGTGGGAAGCGATGCATAACCTGGCAAAGCTCATTCCGGCCCTGCCGCTGGCCGGAGCGCTGTTGACTGCGCTGTTGGGGCCGAAGGTCCTAAAATCGCGCGCGCATTGGCCGGTGGTGATTGGCCTGGCTGGCAGTGCCGTGGCCGCCATGCTGCTACTGGTGGCAGTCAACCATCGGGCGGGGCAGGGGGAGTTCGCATCCGATCCGGCCGCGGCCAGGGTCACGCTCTGGCAATGGGCCAGCATTTCGCCCGCCATGGCCGCTCCGCCGGCGGCAGTCGAGGCCGCAGCCAAACTGAACGCAGCCGAGAAAAATACCGCGAAGCTGACCGAGGTTCCCTTCACGATCGACGTCACGCTGCGGATCGATCCGCTCACTTCGCTGATGCTTGCGATGGTCACGTTTGTCTCCACCTTGGTGGCGATCTATTCCATCGGCTACATGCACGGCGAGCGGGGCTATTGGCGTTACTTCAGCTACGTTGGCGTGTTCGTGTTCTCGATGACGATGCTCGTCTCGGTGAGCAACTTCCTACTGCTGTATGTCTTCTGGGAAGCGGTGGGCGTCTGTAGCTACCTGCTGATCGGGTTCTGGTATCAAAAGCCGGCCGCCGCGGCTGCCGGCAAGAAGGCCTTCCTGGTCAACCGCGTTGGCGACTTTGGCTTCGCCCTGGGTGTGTTCCTCATCTGGACCACGTATGGAACGCTCAACTTCCACGACACGACTCCGCCGGGCGGTCAGAGCATAGCCGGCGTGCTGGGTCAAACACGCTTGGCCAGCTTGACGGCATCGAAGGCGGATGCAGCCCACGATGTTGACCATGCTGTGATGGCACATCCCGCACATGCTCGGGGCCACGTGATACCGGATTCCTCGCTCTACGTCGGCGGCGGCTGGGGCGGCATTGGCACGATCATCTGCCTGCTGCTCTTGGTCGGGGCGTGCGGCAAGAGTGCCCAGTTTCCGCTGCACGTCTGGTTACCAGACGCCATGGAAGGCCCCACACCCGTCAGTGCGCTGATCCATGCGGCCACGATGGTCACGGCCGGCATTTATCTCGTGGTCCGCTGCACGCCCTTGTTCTTCATCTCACCGGAGGCGCAGTTGGTGGTCTCCGTCATCGGCGGCGTGACAGCCTTGATGGCCGCGATCATCGCCGTGACGCAAACCGATCTCAAGCGTGTGCTGGCTTATTCGACCGTCAGCCAGCTTGGCTATATGTTCCTCGGCCTGGGTACCTGCACGTTGATCGGCGCCACTTCCGGCATGTTTCACCTGATCACGCACGCCTTCTTTAAGGCGCTGTTGTTCATGGGAGCCGGCAGCGTGATGCACTCGCTCGGCGGCGTGATCGATATGCGGCGCTTCAGCGGCCTGCGGCACAAGATGCCAATCACCTGTTGGACGTTCTTGATCGGCTGCCTGGCGTTGGCTGGCGTGCTGCCGTTTGCCGGATTCTGGAGCAAGGACATGATTTTGGCCGCCGTGCATGAACGGGCGCACGAAGGTGGAACGAGCATGATTGCCGGGGCGTCTATCTATCACTGGCTGTATTGGGCCGGCACCGGCACGGCACTGTTGACGGCGTTCTATACGTTCCGCGCGTTCTTTCTGACGTTTTACGGGCCGGAGAAGTTTCCCGGGGAGTTGGAGCATCCGCCCCATGAATCGCCCCCCACGATGACCATTCCCCTGGCGATCCTGGCCGCGTTCGCCGCCGGCCTGGGTCTGGTGTTTGAAATGACCGGCTGGTTCGACAAGTTCCTGCTGAAAACGCCGTCGCTCGCCTTCGCCGCGCTGCACGAGACGTCCGAAGTTGGCTTCCATCCCCATGTCGCCGTGGTGAGCACCGTCACGGTCATCATCGGCATCGGCCTGGCGGCGTTCTTCTACCTGGGAGAGCGGACGCAGATCGACCGGATCGCGGCTTGGATGCGGCCGTTGTACCGTGCTTCTTACGGCAAACTGTGGTTCGATGAAATCTATGAAATGCTGATCGTGAAGCCGTTGTTGCTGCTGGCGCAGTTGGCCTTCGTGATCGATCGCTACCTGATTGATGGAATTGTGAATCTGATCGGCCGGTTGCCGTTGTACCTTGGTGCGCTGCTGCGGCCGTTTCAGAATGGTCTGATCCAGTCGTATGCCCTGGCCATGATCCTTGGGGCGCTAATTTTGATTGGAACCCTGGCGCTGGCCCCATAACATGACCTTCAATCCCCACAACATGTTGTTGGCATCGCTCGCTCTGCCGCTGGTCGGTGCCGGAGTGATCTGGCTGCTGGGCTCGCTGGGGACGCGCGCGGCACGGTGGATCGCGCTGGTGACGGTGCTGCTGACTCTGGCCGCAACGGGCAGTGTGGTGTTCGGCTATCCATATCCGGGCGCCGAGCAGCCCAGCGCGTCGTTCGATTGGCTTGGCGTTTCCTCCGGCATCGACACGCAGTTCAGCGTCGGCGTCGATTCGCTGAGCCTCTGGCTCTATGGGCTTTCCGCGCTGCTGGGGCTCACCTGCGTGCTGATTAGCTGGGAATCGATCAAGGAGCGGCCGTCGTCGTTCTATTCCCTGTTGTTGCTGCTGCTGACTGGCCTGCTGGGCGTGTTCACCGCCCGAGACGTTCTGCTGTTCTACATCTTCTTCGAGTTCACGCTTATTCCGCTGTTTTTCCTGATCGGCGTCTGGGGCTCGGAAGAGCGCAACTATGCGGCGATGAAGTTCCTGCTGTTTACGCTCGTCGGCAGCCTGCTGACGCTGCTGGGTTTGCTGACAATCGTGTTGCACAACTATAACGTGTCGGGGTTGCTGACGTTTTCGATCCCCAAGCTCACCGCCGCGACAGCGATGCCGCTTCGCTTGCAATGCTGGGTGTTCGTCGCCCTGTTTGCCGGGTTTGCCGTGAAGGTGCCTCTGTTCCCGCTTCATACCTGGCTGCCGCTGGCCCATACGCAGGCTCCCGCGGCCGGCAGCGTGTTGCTGGCCGGCGTGTTGCTGAAGATTGGCACGTATGCCTTCCTGCGATTCAACCTGCCGATGACGCCGGACGCTTCGGCCCTGTTCCTACCGGCACTGTTGTGGCTCTCCGTGGCTGGTATCGTCTATGGGGCGCTGGTCGCTCTGGCCCAAACGGACATGAAAAAGCTGATCGCCTACTCCAGCGTTTCGCACCTGGGCTTCTGCATGCTTGGGCTGTTCGCATTGACGCCGCTGGGCGTGCAAGGAGGCGTTCTGCAAGCCATCAACCACGGCCTCTCCACCGGTGGCCTGTTTGCCATCGTCGGCATGATCTATGAGCGGTATCACACGCGCGAGATCAGCGCCCTAGGTGGCCTCGCCCGGCGCACTCCGTGGCTGGCGTTCTTCATGCTGCTCTTTACGTTCTCCAGCATCGGGTTGCCGGGGCTCAACGGCTTTGCCGGTGAGATCTTGCTGCTGACAGGGATGTTCCAGCGGGCCTGGATGACGGACGGAGCGCATGGCTTGGCCTTCAAGATCATCTCGGTGCTCTCCGTTTCGGGAGTCGTGCTGGGTGCGTGGTATATGCTGGCCCTGGTACAGCG
Organism: Planctomycetota bacterium; assembly: GCA_021413705.1. Classification (GTDB taxonomy): domain Bacteria; phylum Planctomycetota; class Planctomycetia; order Pirellulales; family UBA7805; genus JAIOPX01. The sequence continues at coordinate 8,526 of JAIOPX010000386.1, forward strand.
AGTGTTCTTCGGTCCGCTGAAGGAACCGCACCACGGCCACGATGAACCCGAGGTTCCCGATCTGTCTCTCAGGGAGATTGCCGCTCTCTGCCCGTTGGCGGTGTTTGTCGTCTGGATTGGTTTGTGCCCCGAATTTTTCCTGGCAAAGCTGCGCGGCGATCTGGGTCCGCTGGTGGGTCCGGCGACACAAGCCTGGCAACAGCGCGAGTCGGGTGATGCCCCGCGACCGGCCAGTATGGCCCAGGGGACTGTCCCTGTCCCGGATGTGCCTGTCCCGGAGGGACAACCGAAAATAGCCCGGCAGTTCACTGCCGGGTTGCACGTTCAAAATACACCCATTCGTCCCGTAGGGACGACTGAAGCGTTCAACGAAGAACAAACCTCAAGCGTCCCTCCGGGACGCGAAGAATGAACACGCAGACCAACCCCGCGATAAATCGCGGGGCTACTATCAATGGTCCCTCCGGGACCGCGGCAACGTCCACGATGAGTTCCCTCCTATGACAGACGCCAACACCATCAACCTGCTGCTGCCGGAGATCGTCCTGGTCGTGGCGGCCACGATCATCTTCGTGGCTGGCGCGTTCTTTGACGCCCGCGGCGGCTGGCGCTGGATCGCTTGTTGCGCCCTGGCGGTGGCCGCAGCGGCGCTCGTCTGGCAAGGGAGCGCCATGGCCTCGCTGGCGCCGGTGCCCCGCGCCGCGGCAGCCTATGGACCAGTCACGGGTGACTACTTTGCCTTGGTCATTTGTTGGTTCGCCTTGGGGCTCGGGCTGCTGCTGGCCTGCATGGCGGAGGGATCGCAGCATGGCAATAACACGTCCCACTGGCCATGCTCAGAATGGGTCGCTTCGTTGCTCTTGGTCGTGGCGGGCATCATGCTCAGTGCGCAGGCCAACGATCTGGTGCTGGTCTTCCTGGCACTGGAATTGATCTCGATACCCACCTACGTGCTGCTGGTGCTCTCGCGCGGCGACATGGTGGGGCGCGAAGCAACGGTCAAATACTTTTTCTTGAGCGTCATCTCGAGCGGGCTGCTGCTCTACGGTTTCAGCTTTCTGTACGGCGCGACCGGCTCGACCGAACTGGCCTCGCTGACTGCCGTCACCGGCATGAGCGGCAGCGGTGCTTCGCTGGTCCACTTGGGGCTGCTGCTGGCTCTGGCCGGGCTGGGCCTGAAGATCGCCCTGGCACCGTTTCACTTTTACGCCGCCGATGTCTATCAAGGAACCAGCGCCACGGCGGCCGCGCTGTTGGCCACCGCGCCCAAGGTGGCCGGAATCGTGGTGCTGCTGCGGCTGGGGGCCGCCGCGCGGCTCGATCTGGCGACGTACGGCTGGCAAGTCTTGATTTGCCTGGCGGTGCTGACAATGACCGTGGGCAACGTGATGGCCTTGTGGCAGCAGAACGTGCGGCGGCTGCTTGCGTATTCGTCGGTAGCCCACGCAGGCTACTTGCTCATCGGCATCAGCGTGTGGGGAGCTGTGCGAATGCGCGACGGCGTGGCCAACGCCAGCGGCGAACCGGCGGAGTTGGCCGTTGGAGCGGTCTCTGCCACGCTCTTCTATCTGGCAGGGTACGTCGTGGCCACGATCGGCGCGTTCGCTGCGGTCAGCTATCTGGGACGTACACGGCCAATCGACCGTGTGAGCGACTTGCAAGGCGCGGCGAAGCTCTATCCTGGCGGTGCTGCGGCGTTGTCGCTGTTCATGCTCAGTCTCACTGGCCTGCCACCCATGGTCGGCTTCTGGGGCAAGTTGCTGTTGATCGTGCGGGCTCTGTCGGTCGATGGCGGCTCGATCGGCCTGGGGAGTATGAAGTCATGGTTCCTCGGACTGGCCATCATCACGGTTCTCAACGCGGCCATCTCCGCCGCCTACTATCTGCGTCTGGTGGCAGCGATGTATTTCCGCCCCGGCACGGGTGAAGCTGTCGAGCGCCGTCCCGGTGGCGCGGAACTGGCCATGGGCCTGACGGCCATGATTGTGGTCGTCCTGGGCCTTTTTCCCGCATCTCTGATGCACTACAGCAACGCGGCTGCCAAGAGCGCTGTCACCCCGCTGAAATCCGCCAGGGCAGGGGAGACACCCCCGCGCGACGCCGTGGGCCTGCTTCAAAACCAAAAGTAGCGTCTCCTGTAGGTCACGCGCAGCGTGACAATGGCTGGTTTACGGCAGGAACCTCATTTACCTGCTAGCTGACCCCGCGATTTTCCGGCTGGTGTCGTCAGAGGAAAAAGAACGCCTTGGCATCTCCAGGTCGGCTCGGTACGATTCCCCGCCGGAAAAAGCCAATCAGCAGCGGAACTATGCCATGGTCCATCGCACCACGGCTGTTGGGCCGTGATAGCAGTCTGGATCGCGCGGGCGTGAGCCTCATGTTTTGCTTCGTCTTACGGCCCCCCGTGGTCGAAAATAAGGATAGGCAAAATAGCGATTCGAGGCCGAACCATCGGCGCCCGTGGTCGTAAAGAGGATTGAGCAGGACAGGGATCAGAGGAGAATACGGCGATGCAAG
>JAIOPX010000352.1 GCA_021413705.1 Planctomycetota bacterium
ACAAAAATGCCGGCCGGTCCTAGATAGCGGCGCACTCGCTCGTACTCGGGCAACTTGCGGCCGTCGAGTTGTTGCTGACGCACCTTGACCACTTCGTCTTCCTCTTCCTCCTCGGTGTTCGGCTCGCTCAACATGCTGTTGAGCAGCTTGCCCATCAGCGTTTGCGATTGAGGCATCTGACCCGTTCGCAGCAATTCATAGGTGGGGCGATACTCCTCGTCCGTGCGGGAGAAGGTCTGGCAACTGGCATTGGTCGCGCCGAGGCGCGTCATCTCGTCGTGGACCAGTTGATAGTCCACGCTGTTGGCCAGCGAACCCTCGCCCGCTTGGGGATCGAGCACGCGACGGAGGATTTCATTGTTGCTGGCTACCAGGATGTAGCCTTTGGTCACCGCCAGTGCCTTGCCCGAGAGCATCTTCTTGTCCTTCTTCTTCTCCACCTTGGGAGCCTCGACCTGGGCGAACGGAATATCGAGGTCGATCTTCGGCAGTGCCGCCGCCTTGTCCTCGGCTACTTCCCAGGCCACCACTCCGTTGATGACGGATTTCACATGGTTTTTGTCCTGCTCCATCAACTTGCGAATGCCGTTGGCTACCGGCTCTTCGTTCTTGACTTCGATGGCCATCAGCAACCGTTCGCTCTCCGGCGTGATCGGCAGTGAATAGTCGGAGAAGATCATCACCCGTTGGCCCAGGTGAGCGACGATCTCCTTGCGAATGTCCACCTTGGGACCACTGGGGTCAATCTTCAAGCTCTTCAGCACCTGTTCGAAGATCTCGTCGTCGGCCAACGCATCGACCAGCGTCTTGGAATATTCGAAGCCGCTTTTCAGTTCTCCGTTGAAGCTGACATAGGTGGCCAGGTCGCGGGGAATCCACTTGGCCGGCAGATGATCTCCGCCGTTGGGGAAGTTGAGCATGTTGGCGGCCAGGCGATATTTTTCCGTGCTCTTGTCGCCGGGGGCGCGCTTCACCGCCGGGGCATAGGCCATCGTGCGGTGCAACACGTCGTGCTGGCTATGGTTGAAGTTCACGAAGCCGCCAAAGCCCTGGACGCAGGTGAAGCCCTGCTCTTTGAGAATCTTTAGCATGTCCTGGCCCGGCCGCTTACGCCCAGGGTTGCTGATGCGCTGCGCCTCGACATAGCCGAAAGGTTCGATGAACCATCGCATGTGGGGGGCCAGATCTCCGGCTTCCTTGCGGCAGCGGGCTTGGCTCTCGCGATAGGCGGCGACTTCACTGAGGGTTTCGGCGCGCGGGCCGTCGAACCGCTTGAGCATCGTCAGCGCCACACTCAGGTTGTCACTCACCACCAACTGCTGCTGCTTCTCGTGCAGAAACAACACGGCGACATCAGCCACCTTCTGACTCTGCTTTTTGGGATGGGTGTAGATTGTTAGCGTGGTGTCGCCGGCTTTTTGCGTGGCCACGGTGCAGTTTTTGGCTTTCAGGTTGCCATCGACCTTCTTCATCAGTTCGCGAGCCGCGGGAATCTTTCCGGTCACGTCGGCTGAGATGGCGGTGACGGCTTGCGTCGGCGAGAGCAGGATCTTGGCCATGCCCACTTCACCCGAGGGGACGCCGCGCATGTCATCCCAGGTCAGCCCCAACTTTTGATGATTGCGGGTCCATTTTTGCTGTAGTTGCCGTTTCAGATCGTCGGCGAACGGCTTCATCACCGGATCGGCCACCATCTGACCCCATTGGGTCTTATTGAACTCTGTTTCCAGAGTGTCGAGATTGGGGACGGAGAGAAAACCCTTGGTGGTAGTAGGAAATAATTGATCGCTAGGAAGTGCGGCGACGGCGGCGGATTGCCAACTGAAGGCCAGCAGGCTTGCCAAAATCATGCCAGAGCGAGGAATCAATCGCACGTCGCATCTCCTAGTAGGTCCGCCTTGCCGAGGCGGACCTTTCGCTAACGGTTGGCGTTCAGATTATGTGGAACTCATCTTGACGCCTCAACCAAAGGTCCAGTCCGGCAGACTGGACCTACAAAACGGTCGCAACAAACCGGCCGAGTGCGGCAACTTGCCTGGGTAAACCTGTTAGTCTATCGGCACGATAGCACCCGACAAACAACCCGGTTTACTGTGGTATTTGGTCATGCTAGGAAGGCTTCGCCAGCCGTCACATTGCGCTCCTAAAGTATTACAATCAGTGAGTCTGGACAAGATGCAACGGCAGACCCAATGTAGATCGATTCGGCGCAAGTCCATATATTACGCAGGTCTAGCAACAGTTGCCCGATCCGCAGAGGCGGCAAGAACCGATCATTTTACCACTGATAGTACTCCTCACGCTCCGCGTGAGGGCAAGAACGGCATCACGCGGAGCGTGATGGATACTATGGGGAACCCACCTTGAAGGACTACTCGGCCGAAAGCCTCAGCCACGATCCCCTGCACGGGTACATCCGTTTCACATCGCCAACCGCCGGGCGCGGCGACGAAGTGACGGAGCGCGAGTTGATCGATCACGCCTGGTTGCAGAGGCTGCGACAGATTCATCAATTGCAGACCGCGTGGTGGGTGTTTCCCACGGCTGAGCATACGCGGTTTCAACATGTGCTGGGTGTCATGCATCTGGCAAGCCAGGCCGCTGCGGCGCTCGACCAAAGCCTGCGCGAGCAGTGCGCCGACGTGCCGAGCCGCGGCTATGTGGAATCGCTTCTGCGTGTAACCGGCCTGCTGCACGACGTTGGGCATGGGCCCTTCGGCCATTTTTTCGACGAACATTTTCTGCGGCGATTTGGGCTGACGCACGAGACGCTCGGGGCGCACATCATTCGCCACGAGTTGGGGGATTTGATCCGTGGGATTCGCCGCAATCCGAACAGCAGTCTGGAGCCGGGGGAGCAACTCGACCCGGAGCAAGTGGCGTTTCTGATTACACGGCCAGGGGGCATTGCGAGCAACTCCGCGGCGAGCCGCGGGCGTAAGCCCGCGGAGGCGTCAAAGCTACAGTCGCAACCAGAATCAAGCGATACCAAGCAGCCTCCAGGGGCTGACGCCATCGCGCCTCCCCGCTGGTTGGTGTTGTTGCGGAGCTTGTTCTGTGGGATCTATACGGTAGACAACATGGATTTCGTGTTGCGCGATGCTTTCATGTCGGGCTACAGCACACGGGCTTTTGACTTGCAGCGGCTGCTGCACTACACGTTTTTTTCCGAACGCGGGTTGACAGTCCACGATCGGGGGCTCGATTCGCTCGTCCGGTTCATGACGGTGCGGGCGGAGTTATTCCGCAGCGTCTATTTTCACCGCACGGTGCGGGCGATCGATCTGTCGCTGGCCGATCTGTTCGCGAAATGTGGCGATCTGATTTTACCTGGAGATCCGCGGGAGCATCTCGATGAGTATCGCCGCCTGACGGAGTGGTCCCTTCTAGTGGACGTGGCCGGCTGGAACCGCGCGGCGGATGAGCGGCGCCGCCAACTGGCAGGCGATTGGGAGGCGATTCTCTCTCGCAAGGTGCCCTGGAAGATGCTCTGCCAGCGGCACTTGGTGTTTGGCGACAACGACGTGGAGCGAAGCAGTATTTTCAGCGACGCGGTGCTGGTGGAGCGACAGCTTCGCCAGTTGCTGCCGGCTGAGTTGAAAGACTACCCATTGCGCGTCGATGTCGCCCGGCACATCTATCGCCCCCACACCGCCGGCCCGGCCGAGGGGCAGAACTTCCTCTACGAATCTTCTCGCGGTCGTCTACGTTCACTAACGGACGACGCGCTGTTCCGCCGCCTACCCGCCAGCCACCGCATTTGCCGCGTCTATGCCACCGCTAGCACGCATCGCAATGCAGTGGCTGCGGCGCTGGATGAGCTACTCGGTGGCGGTGGCGGCGATGATTTGACGAATATGTAAGGGCCGGGGACTGTCCCAATTTTGCCCCAGCAAAATGGGACTGTCCCCTTGGGGCAATTTCGGTACAAAATCGCCATGTTGGTCATCCACAAAATGCAGCAATGCTGGCAAGGTTGATGCGAAAGATTCCGCCTGCCGCGGTAACTATCACCTCGCAGCATGGAAGTGGGAAGCCATTGACGATGCCCCTGGAGGCAACAAGCATGAATCGTATTTTGTGGTTTGCAGTGCTTGTCTCGTGCGCGATCGCTGTGAGCCCAGCATCCGGCGTAGCAGAGGAGTTCAAACCAGCGCCGGCCGGTGCCAAACCGCATGTTGATGACGCTAAGGCAAAGCATCCTCAACTGGCCGAGGTGCTGGCCTGGATGGAGGGATGCCTGAAGAGGATCGATGCCATCGAATCCTATACGACCACCATTGTCAGTCGAGAGCGAGAAAACGACGCGATCGGGGAATACCGCCATGTGTTCTTGAAGTATCGCCGAGAGCCAAAGAGTTTCTATATGTATTTCCTTGCGCCGGAAGACATCCGCGGGCGTCAAGTTCTTTACGTCAAGAATCAGCGCGACGATAAGTTGCTCGTAGGTGGATTCGGACGAGGATCCGGTTTCGGTCCGGTATTGATTCATCCGGATAGTCCTCTTGCCACCCGAAGTTTCGTTTGCCCCCTGCACAAGCTGAACTTGCGCGACCTTACACAACGGGCGATCGACTACCTTAAGGTGAACACAGTCCAGGGCATATCCCAAGTCCGCATTTATTTGAAAGCCAGGGTCAACGGACGACTCTGTACGGTTTACGAGGTCGACCATCGTAGCAACAAGGGACGCTTTAAGATGCAAATTTTTGCCGACGATGAACTTCAGTTGCCGTGCCGGTTTGAAGTCCACACCGCACAGCCGCAAAACAACAACCTAGAGCTACTGCAGGAATACACGTTTGTGGGTAAGGAGAAATCGCAGTCGCCGTTTCTGGTGGATAAGCCGCTTCTCGATCGGGATTTCGATGCGCGAAATCCGGATTACGGGTTTTATGGGATCAAAACCCACGACGACGCGATTCGAGAAAAGCACCGGGCCGAATTGGAACGCAAGCAGGCCAAGCCGGTGGAAGAAAAACCGCAGGCCGAAAAGAAGCCAGAGCCGACTAAATCATCGAGCCATTGTCGCTGCCGCCGGGGGCGATGGAGGCGTTGAAGTGCGAGCCCTGCCGCAGAGAGTATTCTGAGGCTACAATTAAATTGTGGCTTTTAAACAGTATATTCATATCAGTGCGCGATGGTTGCGATGCGATATCGAGTGTTGATTGAACAGGATGAAGACGGAGTGTTTGTGGCGGAGGCGCCGTCTCTGCCAGGCTGTATATCACAAGGCGGCACCCAAATCGAAGCTCTCCAAAACATTAAGGAGGCGGCCACGGCCTATTTAGAAAGTCTCCGTGATCACGGTGAACCTATTCCCCCCTCCGATCAGTGAGGTATGATTCGCGATTGTTCTAATAGTCGGGTATGCGCAGCATACCAATGACGGGACAATCAAAATCTTGACTTTGCCGGGTTCTCGAAATGTGGCGATCTCGTTCGCCATGACTTGGTACGCTGCGCGTACCCTACTTGGGCGTCTGTCGTGCCGACAGCGGCGCGTGTAAAATGAAGGTTTCGCCCATTGGCAAACCAACTCCACAGCGCCCCTGCCCCGCCCATGTCACACGACACCTACGACAATCCCCTAGTCACCCGCTACGCTTCCGCCGACATGACGCGGCTCTGGAGCGACGATCGCAAGTTTCGCACCTGGCGAAAGCTGTGGATTGCCCTGGCAGAGGCGGAGCAGGAACTGGGCTTGCCGATCAGCAACGAGCAGATCGCGGAACTGAAGTCGAAGTGCGATGTCATCGACTACGCCGCCGCCGCCGCGCACGAGCGCCGCTTGCGGCACGATGTGATGGCTCATGTTCACACCTATGGCGATGTCTGCCCCGCCGCGATGCCGATCATCCATCTCGGCGCCACCAGTTGCTATGTGACCGATAACACCGACCTGCTGCTGATGCGCGAGGGCTTGCAGCTTGTCGCCCGGCGGCTGGTGGCGGTGATCGACCGACTGGCGAAGTTCGCCGCGGAGTATCGCGATCTCCCTTGTCTTGGTTGGACCCATCTGCAGCCGGCCCAGCCCACCACGGTCGGCAAGCGGGCGACGCTCTGGGCCTATGACCTGGTACTCGATCTGGCCGAGGTCGAAGAGCGGATCGCGCGGCTTAAGGCCCGCGGCGTGAAGGGAACTACCGGCACGCAGGCCAGTTTCCTGGCGCTCTTCGACGGCGACCACCAGAAGGTGCGCCAGCTAGAACGCCGGGTGGCCGAGAAAATGGGTTTCGCTGAAACCTACGCGGTGACGGGGCAGACTTATAGTCGCAAGGTGGATGCCCAGGTGCTCGATGCCTTGGCCGGAGTGGCCGCCAGTGCGCATAAGACGGCCACCGATCTGCGGCTGTTGCAGAGCTTCAAAGAAATCGAAGAACCGTTTGAGAAGGAGCAGATTGGTTCCTCAGCCATGGCCTATAAGCGCAATCCGATGCGGAGCGAGCGGATCTGCTCGCTGGCCCGGTTCGCGATGGCGATGCCAGGGGTGGCGGCCCAAACGCACGCCACGCAGTGGATGGAGCGCACGCTCGACGACAGCGCCGCGCGGCGGCTGGTGATTCCGCAGGCGTTCTTGGCGATCGACGCGATTCTGGTGTTGTTCCAAAATGTCGCGGACGGGTTGGTCGTGTATCCCAAGGTGATCGCGCGGCGACTGGCCGAAGAGTTGCCCTTCATGGCCACGGAAAACATTCTCATGGAGGCTGTCCGGGCCGGTGGAGATCGTCAGGAGTTGCACGAACTCATCCGCCTACACAGTCAGGCGGCTGGTTGGCAAGTTAAAGCGAACGGGGCGGCGAACGATTTGCTTGCGCGGTTGGAGAAGGAACCGGCATTTGCCAAAGCGGATCTGAAATCGGCCCTCGATCCGCAGCAGTATGTTGGACGTGCTCCGCAGCAGGTGGATGAGTTTATCGCCGAAGTCGTCGAGCCGATTAGAAAACGCTACGAGGCAGAGCAAAAGATGGAAGCCGAAGTGCGAGTGTAGGGTACGCGCAGCGTACCACTGCCTGGACAATCTCTCTGCCTCATGCGGCCCAACGCGGAATGGATTGCTTTGGAACTTGCGTGATCCAAGAATTGGTACGCTGCGCGTACCCTACTAAATGACCGTTTGTGATTTTGCGACAAGTGATATTGGAGGTTTAGGCGGCGCATGAAAAATGGGAATTCCCAGTGTCCAACACTAGCCGCGGGTTACACGCCCGCAGGAGGGAATTCCCATGGACGGGATTGTGCCGG
>JAIOPX010000413.1 GCA_021413705.1 Planctomycetota bacterium
CTCCGCGTCCGCCAACCGCAAAACCACCTCGAGCCCCAGCCCCTGGGTTGTTGTTTGCACCACCAAACTGTGGGCCGGCGGCATTGAATCCGCCCTGGCGAAATTGGATGTCGCCATTGGGGACAAACTGCCCGTTGGGCAACAGTCCGACCACGCGAGTTCCCGGGCCGTTGGGATTGCCGCCTCGAATATTGAATCCGAATCCCACTCCATTATTTTCAAAGAAATTGTCTTGAACATTGCTGAAGGGAGCAGTGATCGTTACCTGTTTCGACCATGCTGTGGAGACCAATACAATAACGACCACCAGCGATTGCACGCCGACGGTCAAAGGCCGCCTACAATTGATGACTGTCTCCATGTTTCACCTTAACCCCGTTGTGGTTCGGCCTGCCTGCGCTCAACATTGTAACGCAGTTGGCACACGAGTAACAATCAAAAATCGTGGTCCGACGAGCAACCCCTCGGGTTGACTTGCCAAACCACCACGAAGGGGGGTGTGGTCTGCGAGGCGGGCGGCAGCATTCTGGCCGTGGTAAACTGGATAGTCTGAGTACCGTCCGTCTAGCGGCGGCATCCCAATAACCGACGTCAATTTCATTCCAATTCGAGCCCGACGATGATGCTGGCCTCCTCTGGGTTTTTTGACTCTTCCCCTATCATTCTGGTGGGAGGAATCATCGATAACATGCCTCCCATCCTGTTCCTCGTGTTGATGGGCGTATGCGCAATTGCAATTGTGGTTGCAGCGGTCATGGACATGATGCCCGAGCGCGCGGCGGATGGAGAAGGAGAGGCTCAGGAGGATACCGTAGCGACTTCCAAGAAACAGGCGAAGGCGGAAAAGCTCAAAGCGAAGGCCGAGGAAAAAGCCAAGAAAAAAGCCGCCCAGAAGGCGAGCAAGGCCGGCAAGGCCAAGAAGGGGAAATCGAAGACGGCGCCGACGCCTGTCGCTGAGCCAAGCGAGTCGGAACCTGTAGGCGAGGTGATCGACTTCTCAGAGCCCGCATAGCAGCCGCGCGAAAAAAAGGGGTGTGAATCAACCGTTGTGGCGGCTGACTCACACCCCGGGTTGGGGATGCCTTTTTGTATCGGGTTCTGCGTGCGGTTTATTGTCTTGCGTCCCTGCAAGTCCGAGTCGCGAACTCGGCCCGCGTGCATCCTTGCCGCATTCCCTCGACGCTGGCAACCCTCCGTGTTTTGAAGAAGGGATCGTTGTAAGTACTCACGCCCCAGCGGCCAATAGCAATTCATGTTTTTCGGCGTTGAGAACAAAGAAAAATTCGCGAATCTCATGGCAGCAATGCCATCATCCACAGGTGTGTCCAATCTCTCTTGTCCCGTCGTCGTGAGCGACTTATACTTCCGCCCTTCTCACCATTCCATTCCGCTTCAGCAAGGAGGCTGACGGATGCTCGCACGCATTGTCATGTCGTTGGCGGTGACTGTTGTGGTCGCCGCGCCCGTTGTCGCACAAACCTCGCCGCCGCCTGTGCAGGGATCTTCCGCCTGGCGTCCGCCTGGAGGCACCGTCAGTGTGTCCGAGGTTCGCCCTGCATCTGCGGAAGCTCCCGAACCCGAGAGCGGAGCAAGCGTCTTGAAAACGGCTGCCTTGCCCACTCGCCCGGCACTGGCCAACGTCACCAAAGGAAGCGGCACGCTGCCGAACGACCAAGGCCAGGTGTGGCGCGAGTACGATATAACTCCCTACACGCTTCGTGTGACGACAACCGCTCGCCCTGAGCAGGCCATTGTCGATTGGATTCTGCGGGAGACAGGTTATGAGGCCTGGCATTCGGAGACGGTTTCGATGCTGTCGGCCGATCGGCGCACCCTACGTGTCTATCACACGCCAGGCATGCAACAGGTTGTCGGAGAGATCGTTGATCGTTTCGTCAACACTCAAGCCGAGAGTCATGCCTTTGGCGTTCAGGTGATGACGCTGGCCAGTCCAAACTGGCGCGCCAAGGCGTTGCGAATGCTCAAACCGGTGCAAACTCAGACCGCAGGCGTGCAGGCCTGGCTGCTGGCCAAGGAAGATGCCGCCACGCTGTTGGTCGAATTGGCCCGCCGCAGTGATTTCCGCAGTCATACCTCTCCGCACATGATCGTCAACAACGGCCAGTCCACCGTGATCACGCTCGGCCAACCGCGCAATTACATCCGCGGCATGGTGGAACTAGACGGGCGCGTCGGCTTGCAGCCCGATGTTGGCCAGGTCTTCGAAGGCTTTTCGCTGGAACTCAGCCCGCTGCTGTCGATCGATTCGCGGATGATTGACACCATCGTCAAGTGCAACGTCGATCAAATCGAAAAGATGATCAAGGTGGAGATTCCCACCGTGGCGAACTACCGGCAGCAGATCGAAGTGCCGCAGTCGAGCGGCACCCGCTTGCAAGAGCGGTTTCGCTGGCCGGTCGATCGCGTGTTGCTGATCAGCCTGGGCGTCGTGCCCAGCCCACTGCCAGGTACCAAGAGCACGATCGCCTTACCCCTAACCAACTCGGCCCCGCGGGCCGACTTGCTGCTATTGATCGAGAGCAAGGGAACCGTTGCCCCTGCTCCTGTATCGGCCGCCGCCCCAACCGCAGCAGCGGCCAGTCCAGCGCGGTTTGTTCGCTAGCCAATAGCCTTTCGCTTCTCTTCGATGAAGCGGACGTGGTGCGGAATGTGGTTCGTGATATCGGTGATCAATGTGCTCAGCGCCAGCGGGCCGCGCTCGCTGTGGATGACGCGACGCTCGAAGTCTTCGGGGCATAGCGACTTGAAGATTCGTCCCATTTGATTGCGGACCACTGCGATTAGCTCCAACTCCTCGGAAACGTCCCGCTGGTCGTAAGCCAATCGCGCGGCGAAGGAGTCCGGGTCGCCGCTCATGACGGTCGGCTCGTGATCTGCGATCGCTCGCTTCATTCGATCAGCATAGACCGGCTCGAAATCGGCCAAATGGCAGATCACTTGCTGCGTGGACCATTTTCCCGGAATCGGGGCGGACCGCAATTGCTCGGGGGTCATTCCGGCCACGGCCTGTTTTAGCTGGTCCGGCCCTGCAAGGTAGTTGGCGATCAAATCGGCCGTGGACATGGTTGTGTTCCTTATACGAGTTTATTTCTGGCGGCTCTTCGACTCAGAAGTTTACGCCGCAGCCACAGTGATCAGCAAGCAGGCTCGCAAGTGTCACTGCTAGCCTTCTTGCTTCCCGCCAATGTGCATCTTGAGCCGTTACGACGAATCGCGTATTATTCGCAGCCCTCTTGTCCGGTCGTATCTTCTCATCACGGTAGCGCATGGATTTTGAAATACAACGCTGCACGCGCCATTGCTCTGCCACGGGGCGCGAGTTAGCGCCGGACGAGGTGTTCTACTCTGCCCTGGTGGAAGAGGGAGGGCAGACCGTGCGGCACGACTTTTGCGCCGAGGCGTGGCAAGGTCCGCCGTCCCCTTCGATGGGATGGTGGAAGTCGCGGATGCCTGGGCGAACGGGGCGGCGCATTAATTGGGCGCCGAGCGATGTGATGCTGGAGTATTTCGAAGAACTGGCGGATAAACCGGATCGACAGGATGTGCGCTATGTACTGGCGCTGTTGATGATCCGCCGCCGAATTGTGCGGATGGAGGAAACCAAACAGGACGAACAGGGGCATGAAGTGCTGGCGCTCCATTGTGCGCGGCGCGAGAAGAACTACGAGGTGTTGGTAACCGTGCCGGACGAGGCCAAGGCGCGGCAGATTCAAGAAGAACTGGCGGCGCTGCTGGTGGCGGACGCAGGGTAGAAATAGATCTCAGCGAACAAAAGGCGAGCCGTGGTCGTCAGCCCTCGGAGGGAACGGACATTGATCAAGACCGATAGCTAACCAAAGGGGACAGTCCCATTTTTGCTCCGCAAAACAACATTACTGGCCGGGGCAAAATTGGGACAGTCCCCCTGGCAAGGATGCTGAAGTGAAACGGCGATCGCTCCTACAACTGAGCGCGATGGTGCTGCTGGTGGCTGCCAGTGGGGCGGATTGCCCCAACCGGCTGTGGCATCCGCAGGCGCAGCCTGCGCCCGAAGTATTTTCCAAAGAGCCGACGCTGGCCGACGTGATAGCGGTGGTCAACGCCAACCGTTCTCTGGCCACATCGATTTACGCCAATCGTGTTACGCTCAGCGGCGGCGGCTTTCCCGCCATGCGGGCCACGATGGCCGTCGGTACGCCGCGCCAAGTGCGGCTCCGCGCCGGCACGGGGCTCACCGGGCAGGAACTCGATCTAGGCAGCAACGAGGAGCTGTTCTGGATCTGGGTCAAACGAAGCCAACCACCTTCGGTGATTGTCGGCCGGCACGATGCGTTTGCCACGAGCCCGGTAGGTCGAGCTTTTCCGGTGCGACCCGAGTGGCTCGTCGAGGCCATCGGCTTAGTCTATCTCGATCCACAGGCGCCCCACGTTGGCCCCATTCGTCGCCCCGACGGCCGGCTGGAAATCCACACACCCGTCAGCACTCCCGCTGGGCAGAACACCAAGGTGCTGGTGGTCGATGGTCGATCCGGTTTGATCTATGAACAGCACCTGTTGGACGAACGAGGACAACGAATCGCCAGCGCTTCGGGAGCCCGTCACTTTCGAGATCCGCTAGAGCAATGGACGAAACCAAATTATCCTGGGTATCCCGAGATGGACGTAACGACGCTCACCGGACTCACCGCTCCTCCGGTCGGAGCGATGCCGCCAGGAGCAATACCTCCCACAGCCACACCCCACTCTGCTAATGCGCGTTATGCTCCGCCCGTGGTTCAACCGTTGTGGCCTCTGAAACGCTAATAAGGGTTAGTGTGCCGGCACCAGCCTTCGGACGATCGGCGACGTGGCCACAGTCGTTACCAGTGCCATGATCACCATCATTGCAAACAACTCCGGTGGGATCACTCCGAGTTCCAGACCGACGTTGAGTACGATTAATTCCATCAGCCCTCGCGTGTTCATTAGCGTCCCCAACGCGGCAGATTCTCTCCAGCCCAAGCCGGTCAGCCGGGCCGCCGCAATGGTCCCTCCGAACTTGCCCACAGTTGCCACAGCGATGATCGCTCCGCACATCAGCCATTGATCCGCCGTATTGAGGAGTCGAATGTCCGTCCGCATCCCGGTGAAAGCAAAGAAAGCCGGCAAGAGCAACACTGTGGTGATATTCTGAAGTTGCTGCATAAACGCCTTTGCAACAGGACTGTCGTGCGGAATTACCACCCCCAACAGGAACGCCCCGAAGAGGGCATGAATGCCGATTGCCTGAGTCGTTGCTGCTGAGGCCAGGAGTGCCACGAACACCAGTGCCACCGCACGGCGCGGCAAATGTTCGCCATCCCAGCGATAGGCCAACCGCCGGGCAAGGGGACGCACCCCCAACAGCATCACAACCGCATAGCTCAGCGTGCCACCCACGACAAGCACAGCCGTGCTTGTGTCGGCCCGTGCTACGCCGACCACCATCGCCAGCAAGCACCAGGCCGTGGCGTCGTCCGTTGCGGCACAACTCAATGCCAGGGCGCCCAACTTGCTGCGAGCCATGCCCTGGTCCGTCAGGATACGTGCGAGTACCGGAAATGCCGTGATCGACATCGCCACACCCATGAAGAGTGCGAAGCTGGTGAACGGAACCTGGCTGTCGGCCAGCCGCGGATAGAGGTAGAGCGATAGCACCGCACCGAGCACAAATGGCACGACGATGCTGGCGTGGGAGACCAGCGCCGCCACATGCGCCCGGCCGCGCAGCCATTCGGCGTTCAGTTCCAAACCGACGAGAAACATGTAGAGGATGACGCCGAACTGGGCCACGATCCCTAAATAAGGCGCGGAATCGGGAGGCAAGATCCAGGCCGAGATTGTGGCGCCCAACAGCGACGGACCAAGCAATATCCCCGCCAATACTTCGCCAATCACGGGCGGCTGACCCACCTTCGCGCAGAGCCGACCCATCACCTGCCCCAAAGCGATTACGGCCGCCAGAGCTACCAACACCGGCAGGATTCCACCCACAGGGCTTTTGGCGTTGGCGGCCGCCGGGGCAACAGCCGACGCCGCGGGGGCGACGAGGGATTGTCCGTAGTGCCGGATCACGAAGAAGGCCGCAACAGCCAACACGATCATCGCGACATAGCCCAGCGCCGTTCGAACCATCGACAGCGGTTGCTGAGGGCCTAGAGCGTCAGTATCGGCGTGGTGCGTGATCTCGGGCATCGGCAGGCACAGCAGGCGGAAAGCGAAGCAAGTATCAGTGTAAGCTCACCAGCACAAAACTACGAGCCGCCGTCTTAGCCCCCGGCGAGTCGCCGGGGGTCGTCTCGCAACCCCACTTGTTGGTGCAACATCCCCGCTCCCGCAACCGCGCCAGCCAAGAGGACCGCCCCCAGAATCGGCACGAGCTGACAAACGAACACACACGATCCCGTACAAAGTGTGGTCATTCGCTGCTGCCGGCAATAGACCAGCCGTGCTTTGCGACGCTGCCCGCGGACTGCCAGGGGCATGCCGAGATACTGACTGCCGAAGAGGAATCCATTCGTGTAACCACTACCGACGATAGCCACTGGCGCACCGACGCAAGGGACGATGCCGATCAACAGCCAGAGCAGATTCCATCCTAAGAGCGCAGCGACTTCGACAAATGTGTCGGTCACATCTCCAGCTATCGACACGTCGCGCAATTGCTCGCGCGGGGTGCCCAACAGCACTTCCACTTCGCGAGCCAGTCGAGCATACAACACGCCACATAATGCCCCGGCAAAGATAATCCAAGCCACCATCGCCCCGGCCGCGGCGCCGATCAAGAGCACTATGGCGAACAGGATCTCCATCAAGTAACCCAGCCCCCAACCTGCTCGCCAATCCTGGTGAAACCAAGGATGGGCGTGGGAGACAAACCAGGTGACGAGCAGCACCAATGCGGCGAAGGTCAGCAGCGTCAGCACGATGTTGATCAACACCGGCAACACGACATGGGGCCACAGCGAACGATGCCCCACAATGAACCGCCAACCGCGCCAGGGGGCGGACAGTCCTTGATAGTAATGTTGCGAACTGGAAAGCGGACTGCCCATGTGCTACCCCATGTCTCCCACGCTGAAAAACGTCGGGCGTTGCCCGACCGCTAAACTAGCCCCGCCACTCTGCTTGATACGTCATCCCCAGGCTCACGATTCGCTCCAACAGAGTTTCGTAGCTGACCCCAGCCTTCTTGGCTGAATCGGCAAAATCTTCACCGCGTGACAGGTTCGGGTTCGCATTGGCCTCCAGCACATAGAGGCGACCATCTTGGCTTAAGCGGAGGTCGATCCGGGCAAAACCGCTCATTTCCAACACCCGGTAAATGCGGCGGCAGAGTTTGGATATTCGTTCGTCCATGCCGGGGGGCAAATCCCGGGCTGGACCGGTTTTCACGCCTAATTTCGCTTGGTATTGCGGATCCCACTTGACCTTCCGAGTGGCGATCAGCGGGGTCCCCTCGGGAACATTTTCGATCGACAACTCCCAGGTGGGAAACGTCACGAGGCGCTGGTTACCCATCACGCCAACATACAACTCGCGTCCTTCAATGTACTCTTCGACCAGCGCGTCGGATTGTGTCTGCTGGTGGATGAACTCGATCCGCTCCCGCAGTTTGTCTTCGTTCGAGACGACCGAGGCCTGCGAAATCCCCAGCGAGGCGTCTTCGGTGGCCGATTTGACAAACAGCGGATACTTGAGCTTCCGCAGCGGTCGGAACTTACGATTGCGGGGGACTACGGCAAAATGGGGCGTGAGGATGCGATGGTAGGTGAGAATTTTCTTGCACAACACTTTGTCGTGCGAGAGCAACATTCCGCGAGGGTTACAGCCGGTGTACGGCTGCCGCATCAGTTCGAGAAAGCTGACCACATGTTGATCGTACGTGGCGATGCTGTGAAACTCTTCGAGCAGATTGAACGCCACATGCGGCTTCCAATCCATGATCTGCTGCCGCAACTCGCCCAGCTCGTCGGTCAAGCCCAGCGGAATCGCTTCGTGACCTTGCTTGCGCAGCGTGGTCATTACGTCGTATTCCGTTTTCAATTCCGCTTGGCGCTGATCGCTGAGGCCTTCCAGGCTCTCGGGCGGAATCAGATCCTTGTGCATCAGCACGAGTACGCGGTGCTTCCGTGGCTTGCGACTCATAGAGCAACCCTGTGATGGCCCCCATGGAGATAGTTCATGGTCTGAACCGTGAGCATGACGAGCATGTCTCGCTCAGCCTCGGGCAACGGTCGATCAAGCCGCAACTTCATGTCCCGACAGCGCTCGATCATGTCGTCAAGTAATTGGTTGATAACATACTGATATTGGCCGGTCCACTGGGCCACGACACGCCGCAATTCCGGCCGAATTCGCCGCAAAAACGTGGCCGCCGCAAGTTGGGAGGCATGTTCCGGTTGATCGGAAAACAGCCGCCGCAACTCCCGGTCGTAGAACCTCGGCTGCGAGATTTCATAGCGCTTTCGCTTGGTGTCATAGTGCTCGCGGAGCGTCGTGCGGATGCTTTTGATCGGGTCGATCTGTGCCCGGCTGCGGAACAGCGGCTTTTTATCGCGGATGCTTTCCATAAGCTCATCGACGAACTCCAGCTTCTTCAGCGCCGGCCAATCTTGATATTGCGATCGCCACCGCGACATGGGACGCAGCCACAAGGCAAATGTTTCGGCGAAATCCTCCACCGGATGGCTCTGAGCATACCACAAGTCGAGATGCAGCACATAGCTGCGACTGAACGGCTTGGGATCGTAGAAGTCGGGATAGGGAAGCGTATACTTGCCAAAGACGCGGCGGTAGTCGGCGCGGCGACAGAGACGATACGCCGTGTCGATGGCATGTCCCGCCTCGTGCCGCAGAATCTTGAGGCACTCTTCCTGCGTGCCTCCTTCCACGTCGAGCATCATCGTTCGTTCCAACCGCATCAAGCGCGGATGGGCAAGATAGAACGGAATGGCAATGCCCGGGGCATCGTCCGGCGAGAACCATTCTTCCGCCAGCCAGCAGTGAGGCCGATACATGATGTGCCGAAGTTCCAATTCGGCATACACCCGTTGAACGCGCGCCTCCAGCGCGGTCCCTTCGATCTTCAGCGGCAGATCGCACATCCGCAGGTCGAGGAGTCGCTCGTCTTTGAGATTGGCGAGTTCGGCGAGCGTAATGGGCGCAGCCGCACGGGGCAGAACCCTGGCGATCTCACTCTTGCGTCGGGGGAGTTTGGAGTTGGTAGACACGCGGGAAGGCATTTCTGTGAGGAACGTCTTCAACGACTTGACGAGCTTAAAACCTACCTCAATAGTCAGCCGTCGGAATAGGAATTATCCGCACATGGTGGCCAGCAAGGAATGTCCATGATACGCAGCCCAGGCCCAGTATGAAACTGGCTTTTAGGCCGACTGCTGGCCATTCCACTCCCAGATTGCCCCTCACTCCTCCTCAGCCGGCTCCGTATCCCCCAAGGCCAGGGCATAGGCCGTGGCGTGGCTGCGGCAGTGGGAGATGGTGATCAGCATTTCGCTGATTCCGGTTCGCTCAACCACGTCCCGTGCGCCTCCACGGAAAGCCACCGTGGGCTTGCCGCCTCGCAAGTTGCGGATTTCGATGTCCCGCCAACTGATTCCTTTGACCCAGCCTGTGCCCAGGGCCTTGAGTACGGCTTCCTTGGCTGCCCAGCGGCCAGCGAAATGCTGCGTGGCCGCCTTTCGCTGCTGGCAATAGGCGATCTCGTGGTCGGTGTAGACGCGGGCGATGAACAACTCGCCATGCCGTTCGATCATCTGCGCGATCCGCAGACATTCGACGATGTCGGTGCCAATTCCAAATATACGCATGGCTTTGGTTAGCCTGGAGGAAGGAGGCTGTAGGCTTGAGGAAAGGAGTTCTGCAGTTTCTAGCCTATGGCTTCATTGTAATTCCACAAGCCGCCTGCGCCCGTCGCAACACTTCACCTGCCTGCTTACGAGCCCGGGCGGCGCCCTCAGCCAGAATCTCCCTCACCTTGGGTTCCTGTGCCGCCAATTCGGCCCGGCGGGCGCGGGGTTCAGAAAAATAGCGTTCCGCAGCGTCGGCAAGTGCTTTTTTCACTTCGCCGTATCCGAATCCGCCACGTCGATAGAGCGCCGCCATAGATTCCCGTTCCTCGTCAGTCGCCACGAGTGAATACAACTGGAACAGATGGTCGGTCTCCGGCGGCTTCGGATCCTCCATCGGGCGCGAGTCGGTGACGATCCGCATGATCTTTTTCCGCTGCTGCTTCGGATCCTCAAACAACTCCAGCGTGTTGTTGTAGCTCTTGGACATTTTCTCGCCGTCCACGCCAGGCACCTTGGCCGAATCGTCGAGCAGCTTGGCTTTCGGTAATTTGAACACTTCACCAAACTGGTGATTGAAGCTCACGGCCAGATCGCGACAGACCTCAATGTGCTGGACCTGATCCGCCCCTACCGGCACGGTATCGGAATCGTAGGCCAGAATGTCAGCCGCCATGAGAACCGGATACGTGAACAAGCCGGCGCCGGCGGGCAATCCCTTTTCTTTCTTGTCCTTATAGGCGTGGCAT
>JAIOPX010000414.1 GCA_021413705.1 Planctomycetota bacterium
TCCGGCACAATCCCGTCCATGGGAATTCCCTCCTGCGGGCGTGTAACCCGCGGCTAGTGTTGGACACTGGGAATTCCCATTTTTCATGCGCCGCCTAAACCTCCAATATCACTTGTCGCAAAATCACAAACGGTCATTTAGGACTGCCTTTCGATGCGACTCACTGCCTGGCCTTCGTGAAATCGGCTGACGATTTGCTCGCCGTCTTGCAATTCCGTAGCATTGCGAACAATCTGTCCGTCCGTGGCCCGAGTCGTCACGCTGTAGCCGCGGGCCAAGACGGCCAGGGGGCTGAGCGATTCCAATTGAGCGGCTAACGATTCAATACGATGAACGCTTGTCTGCAACTGCTGCCGAGCAGAGCGGCGCAAGCGACCGTCGAATTCGTCAATGCGGCGGGAGAGGTCGTGGACCAGGTCGAACGGGCGGCGCAAGGGGCGACGGGCGGACAGCGCTTCCAGTCGCGAGCGGCCTTCGACACAGCGGCGACGCAGCGCGTGTTGCATCCGGCGGGCGACATCGGCCAAGGCCGCTTTAACGTCGTCGGCCGCAGGCACCACACGCTGGGCGGCATCGGTGGGTGTCAGGGCGCGAACGTCGGCTACCAGGTCGGAGAGGGTCACGTCGATCTCATGGCCGACAGCCGAGACAACCGGGATCCGAGAGGCGTGGATCGCTCGCACCACGACTTCTTCGTTGAATGCCCAGAGGTCTTCGAGACTTCCGCCACCGCGGCCGACAACGAGCGTGTCGATCGGCGCGGCCAGCCGGTTGACTTGGGCAATGGCCGCGGCGATCTCCTCAGCCGCACCCGGCCCTTGCACGCGCACTGGAACAATCAAGACGCAGACACCGTGCCAACGATGGCGGAGCGATTCGAGAAAATCGCGGATAGCGGCCCCGGTGGGACTGGTGACAAAGGCGATCCGCCGGGGAAACATCGGCAGCGTGCGTTTGCGGGCAGGATCGAAAAGTCCTTCCACCTTGAGCTTTTCGTGCAACCGCCGGAGCTTCTGCTCCAGGGCACCGACACCTTTGAGGTGCAGCTCGCGCACCACAAGTTGATAACTTCCCCGCGGAGGATAGACTTCGAGCCCCCCTTCGCAAATCACGTCCATGCCGTCTTGCAGATCGACCTTCATGCGCTGGGCCGTGGTCCGCCACACGACGGCCCGAATCTGCGCGTCTTCGTCCTTGAGCGTAAAGTAGTAGTGGCCGGACTGGGGACGGGAAAGGTTGGAAATCTCGCCGCTCACCCAAACGGTCGGCAGGGCGGCTTCAAGCAGATCCTTGACGAGAAACGTCAGTTGGCCAACGGAGAGAACGGGGGGCGTAGACGGACCAGAATATCCCGGATCGGCAATTTTTTCGTGTGCATCCATGCTTTGTCCGATTGATATCAGGTCCAAATGTCCAAAGACAAACCTGGCACTCCATTAAACCTGCCCCGCAGAACCTCCTCGATCACAATGATGGGTATTGCCTGATCCTCAATCGGAATGTGAGCAGCCCGATGAGCAAACGATGGGTGCGCCGCGAGAACGTCTGAAAGCACGTCGGCATCAAAGGCTATCATCGGTGGGGGTCGGCGTCTCGCTCTCGATAGATGTCATCAATGATTTCCGAGAGTGTCGGGTCGTCTTTGAACAAGCCGGCTAAACCGGAGACACCCACCGGCGGCAGATCGATGTTTACCAACTCACCCGCTGCCACCTTTTGCGCGAGCTCATTCTGCAATGCTGCGATAGCCTCCGCACGAGAAGGCCTCACACATCGAAGTTGCGGCGATCCGACAACACTGGCGCAAAACTGACCGCCTGTTGACTCGATGAAGACTGAAACGGTCATATGCATCCTCACGCATCATAAGAACGGCGGCCCATTGGCCTATTCTAGCGACTTTACATGAGTTAGAAAAGTCTTTCCCCCTGCCAGAAAAGTGCTCAAGCAGCACTCTGCATAGGAATGTTAGGAGCGAAAACTGCTGATGATTCCGTAGGATGCTCACCATACCACCACTCCTCCAGCGCCTCCAGCGTCGAGCCCAACGGCGCAGGGCCGCGGCGGGGAGTAAAGTCGCCAATTTTTGCGGTGCCCGCCTCCGCCCAGGCTTCGGCCTCGCGTGTCATGCGCTCCAGTAGCGCTTCCATCCGCTGACGGTAATGCTCGATGCCGTCGCGATCGAGATCCGGCGGCAGGTGAACAGCGGGACTCACCACGGCCCGGGCGCGTGAGAAGGGACGTGGCCAAGCAAAGCGGTCCCAGGTCGGCATCCGCCAGGGACGGTCATAGCCCAGGCCCATCAGTATGAGCGGCATCCCGGTCTTCGAGGCCAGATAGATTGGCCCAGCAGCCAATTTGCGTCGTGGTCCGCGTGGCCCGTCGGGCGTGATCGTCAAGTGCGACTCACGCGCCAAGCGGACCAATTCGCGCAGCGCTCGGTCGCCTCCACGGCGTGTGGAGCCGCGCACGAAGCGGAAACCGAAGTGCAACGCTAACCGCGATAGCAGATCAGCATCGCTGTGCTGGCTCATCAGCATCGCCAGATTGCAGCGGCCGCGCAGGTAAAGTGGAATCAGGATGTTTTCATGCCAGAAGACATACAAGCCGTTCTCCTGACAACGCGGATCGATGGGATCGATGGAAGGGTCGTATAATGCGGCTTTGTAGTCGAGCGTGCCCATCCAGGCGCGAATAATCGCAGTCAACGTCAGGCCGGCAATTTTTGTGAACAGGGGGCTGCGTATTTTCATGCTATTCCTTGCAGGGCCACTCGCCGCTAAAAACTTCGACCGCCGGGCCAGTCATCATCACCTGGTTTGCCGCCTCATCCCAATGGAGCGTCAAGTCGCCGCCGGGAAGATGAGCCAGCAACTTGTTCTCAGTATGTCCAGTCAACACGCCGGCTACGCAGACGGCACAGGCGCCCGTGCCGCAGGCCAGCGTGATTCCGCTGCCGCGCTCC
This sequence comes from Planctomycetota bacterium, assembly GCA_021413705.1. GTDB lineage: Bacteria > Planctomycetota > Planctomycetia > Pirellulales > UBA7805 > JAIOPX01. Next base: position 2,966 of record JAIOPX010000414.1, read on the forward strand.
CAGGTCCGCATGATAACTTCGCCGGGTGATTGAACCTGAACAAAATGGACATTAATCCGCTGAGGAAAGATCGGCAGATGCTCCAGCATAGGGCCAATCGTTTCCAGCGGAACGGCATCCACGTTGCCGCAATAAATCACCACATGCGGGTTTCCCATGGAGACGCAGGTCATTCGCATGTCCACCTGGCACTCTTCTGCCCAAGATGCGAAGGAAGCGGTCGGCACATGATCGCGCAGCGGCACGTTGATCACGCGTTCTGCCAAACCGGGCAACTTGACAGGAATCTTCGCCGTTTCCAAAATCGGCGCGCCCATGGCGACCGTCGCCTGAGTGACTTTGCCGTCCACGACTTCAATGTCGATGGAGAGCACTCCCGCCAGAGTTTCGACCGTCATCTGCGGCTTGCGCGCCAAGCCGTGGTCGTAAGAATACTTGGCGACGCAGCGAATGCCATTGCCGCACATCTGCGACTCGGATCCGTCGGCGTTGAGCATCTGCATTCGCACGTCGGCCTTCTGCGAAGGGTGAATCAAAATCAAGCCGTCGCTGCCGATACCGAAATGGCGGTCAGAGACTTCCCGGGCCAGGGCAGCGGGATCGGCCGGAGCCAGTTGGTCCACGCAGTTGAGGTAGACATAATCGTTGCCGGCCCCTTGCATCTTTGTGAATCGCATGATCGCTTGCCTGGTGTGGAATCTTTCTGGTGTAGTCTCAGCTTGCAAGCCACTATTTTACGGCGAATGCCAATGCCCGACAATTGCGACTATTTCAATATCAATACCTCATTTCTTCCCAGGCACCAGCGATTCAATCATTCCCCCCGCCGATCGCAAGAGCGGATAACTCTTGGGCTGCTCTTCCCCCTTACCCTGAATTTGCTCGACCGCTTGACGTACCGCCGGCAAGGCTTCACGTGTCACATGCGGGCTCTCCAGCGGGCCTTCGACCTTGAGCAACATGAGCTGCTGGCCAGCCATGCCCAGCAGTGGCTGCAAGACGGGTATCTGAGTCCGTTCCGAGCCGACAATGGGATGGAATGTCATCCGGACGTTTTTTTCAAAGTCCATTTCTCCTTCGCCCAGCAGGCTGATAGCATCGCCGTAGAAGTTGATCGATTCAAAATAGGCATGATCGCCGCGAATCTTGAACGCAATGTCACTCGCACTGAATGCTTTCTTGTCGGGATTGCGATTGCTGAGGATTTTCAGCAACGACAACAGAAGCGGCAATTCATAGATGTCGCCGTCGCGCAAACGCACATTACCCGCTCCTTGCAGTCGATGCGTTCCGGCGGCGCTTCCCGAGAGCTCGAGGTTGGCCGCTACTTTTCCCCGCAGCCGGGTATTACTCTTGGTGGTTTCCGTCAAGAATCGCGGCAGATCGCACCCGTCCAACTCGGCCAACAGATTGAATTGGGGAGTTCCCACCGTGGTAATGCGAACGTCTGCCGCCGCGGCGCCACCGTAGAGCTTGGCCGTCAGCCGGCGCGGCGGTTGATTGGGAGTGGGTTGTTCCGCCCAGGATCCAAGCAAAAGTTGATCGTCGCCGATGCGGAAGGGGCCCCGCACTTCGGTCAATTGGTAGATTCCGTAGGTGACAGAATCGAGGTCGATCCATCCTCGCGATTGTTGCTTGGCACCGTCGAACTCGCCGAGCAGTCGAATGCCGCCGGCGATGTTCTTCAGTTCAATGCCACTGCGCATTTGCCCTTGGACCGTTGTGAATTCCAGATCCCAAGCGGCCGTGGTCACGTCGGTTGGCAGGCCACCTCGTCGAAAGGCCAGGGCACCCCGCATCCCCAGGGAACCTTCGATATTCATATCCCCGATGCAACCACGCAGTCGAGGCGGCAAGGCGGCTAATAGTTCTCGATCCACGCTGAGTTGATCGGCGGACAGATCATCCAACCGCAGCGTCCAACTCCCATCCGCCGCCAATTGGCAGTTGCCGTTGGAGGAAATCTTGGTCCGGCCGTGCTCAGCACTGAGCCCGCGCATCGTGACCTGACCGTTCTGATAGTCGAGAACGCCGCGCAACTTCTCCATGCGGTAGGGGAAGAACTCGGGCTCGATGACCAATCCTTCGCCGCCCGCATCGACATGCACGCCCAGGTCGAGCTTTCGATCTGTGGTGGAATAGCGGAGTTGACTCGACAAATCGACATTGCCGCGCGGCTTGATGCGAGTCCAAAGCGTCTGCATCGCGGGGGGCAATGCGCCTCGCAAATCTTCGCTTAACGCCACATCGGCGCCGTCAAATCGCAGCAGAAGCTCCCCCACCTCCCCAACTTGGGAATACGATCCGGTGCATGTTACGTAGCCATTGTTGTTGAGGCCCACCAATTCTCGAAATTGCCACTGACCATCAACACCGTCCAGCCGTCCCCGAACTTCCTTGAGGGGGTAAGGAAACTTTTGATATTTTAAGCTGATTCGATTGAGTTCCACTCCCACCTGATGATGCCACTTCTCTTGGGGCGTGGCCCGCCACAATCGCACCAAGGTGTTGATCGTACCTTGAGGTTCAAGCGATTTGACGATTCCTTGTGATTTGCCCGGGAGAGCCTCCAGCAGCCGGTTGGTGAGCGGCATTTGCATGGTGCTCAGGGTGACAGCGCCTGTGGCGGACGGCCCGGGATGGTCGATCTGTCCCTCGATATCGATGGGGCGTCCATCTCCATACCCACGCAACCGGATCATAAGGCGGTCATCGGCCAAAGTCATGGTGCCGCTGGCCCGCTCGACACGGTAGGGAAATTTGTGATGCGTAAACGAGACGTCCACGCACTCCACATCCATGCGGGGCGCCCAGCGCTGGCCGTCGTAGTCGAGCGCCAACTTCCATTGGATTTCTCCCGCCGGAAGAAACTTGTACCACACGGATTGCCATTCGATCGGCAGCTTGCCCGCCAATTGCCGATCGAGAGGAAATCGCCGGGCTTCAGCTTTCAGTGAAATTGGACTGCTGGAAGTGAACCCGCTGCCTTTGCAACTGAGAGCTAGCGTTGTCAGCCCGCTCCGGGCCGTAGCTTGTTCCACGCGAAATCCCTGATTGCTCACATGAACGCGTCCAGCCAGGTCGGAAAGTGGCAACGGCAAGCGGGAGTCGTCCACCTTGCCGCGCGTCAGCTCTCCATCAATATCAAAGAGACAAGGCTCTTGACGGGCTGGATCGAGATCGGCACGAAAACTCAAATCCACCCGGCCGCGTAACGACGCTAAAGGACTCACACGAGCGGCTATGGCCGCCGGCAACGCCGCCAGCAGATCGGGACCGATCTCGATTTGCTCCGCCCGACCGCCAATAACCCCGCGCGTGGTAGCAGGATCGTACCGTCCTTGCAGTTCCGCGCGGCGCAAAAAATCTCCGACGAAGGAGCCTTCAAACTCAAACTGTGGCATTGGTTTGCCGGCTGCGGCTGTCGCAGGAGATTCTGTGGAGCCCGCTACTTTGGACTGGTTATTGGAACCGCCCGAGGGTTTTGTACCGTCGGCCGAGGAATCGGAGATCGGCCGGATGGTCAGGCTGACTTGGCGCAGCGCGTAGCCGGAGGAGGGCTCTCGAAGCGGATCAAAAAGCTCTAGGCTGCCGTCTTCGATGGTGACGATCGGTGGCTTGTGGCCTGAACTGGGAAGCGGCAAGAGTCTGGCTGCACTCCAGGTTCCGTCGGGACGTCGCGTTGCTCGAAGCGTCGGGCGTCGTAGGCGAAGATTGCGGATGGGCAGGTCGGCACTCAGTAGATCGGGCAAATCCGTCGGGCACGAAAGGAGCAACTCGTCGATGTAGATCAACTCTGCCATTGGGCCGTCCGCGTTGCGCTCTGAGAGCGAAATTCCGCGAACCAAAATGCCTTCTCCGTCAACGCGTTGAGCGCCACGCACGGTCACTACAAGATGGGGATAGTTGGTGGCCAGCCGAGCCTGGACTTTGCTGCGGATCGCTTCGTCAAAGCGCGTGACATAAAACCAGACGCCGACCGCCACCGCCACCACGGCCAGCACGACCACGCCGCGAAAGAGAAACCAACAGGAGTTGATCAGTCGACAGAAAATGTGTTGCTTCCTTGCAATGTAGCAGGCACACTCCGTGTGCCGTAGCCAGGTCAGGCTATTGCCTGACGCATCAATACACTTACTTATAAGATGGCGCTGATTCGCAATTCACTCAAGCGAAACAGACTCCAGCGACTACATCGTCAGGCAATAGCCTGGCCTACGCAGCTGGGAGTGTCCCTACTATGCTGGCAGCGGTCAAGCCAAGTCAGACTGGGGCGCTGCCAGCACCAGCCTGCTAGCGTCGCGACGTGCCGAGATTCCGCCTGGAAGCATTCGGGCCGGTTTTTCATTTTCGGAAATATCCTGAATCATCGACCGCAGCGATTCCCATTCCGCGAAGCCCATCGCCTGTCGAGGCCAGCCCTCAGTGACCCAGATCGAGATCAACAACTCACGAACGAGATAGCGGTCAACTGCCATCAGTGGCCGACAATCGATGCTGAACACCGACTTCCCGGACGTCTGCACGGCAACATCGCGCAGCCTCTGAACTTCGGGATCGAGATATCGGTTCAGTTCACTGCCGAGCGAACCCAGCCGAAGCAGCGCAGCGTCTACGCCAGGGTTATAGTTCTCTCGCAGCAGTGGCAACAGTTCGTGACGAATGCGATTACGGGTATAGCTAACATCCGCATTGGAAGCATCTTGGCAGTAGGGCTGTTCCAACAAGTTCAAGTAGTCCACCAGATCCGCTCGGCGGAAATCCAATAACGGCCGTATGAGTGTCACTGCCGGTCCGAGCGAGCGAATCCGAGGGATGCCAGATAATCCAGACACACCTGTGCCGCGCACAATGCGGTGGAGTATCGTCTCCACCTGGTCGTCGGCTGTATGGGCGGTGGCCACATAGCCCACGCCATGTCGCTCGGCCACCTGTTGCAGTAGTGTATACCGCTTGGAACGGCTGGCCGTCTCGATGGATTCACCAGAGTGCTGTGCCTCCGCATGCATGTCGAGCCGCTCCAGATGGCATCGAATGCTGAACCTGGAACACATTTCATTGACAAACTGCTCGTCGCGATCCGATTCGGCCTCCCGCAACATGTGATTGAGGTGAAACACCCTGAGCGGCGTTCGATCCACTCCGCACAGGGCCGCCATGAGCCGAAACAGCGCCACGCTGTCGGCCCCGCCGGAAACGGCTAACAAGACGCCGGACGAACGCCAACTATCTCTGCTCCAGCGCTCCGCCAACTTCTGCTCTAGGGAACGGGGTGTGTTCATGGAGCCGATTTTGGCTCAAATCTGTGTGAACTGCGAGCGGGGATCAGATTCAACATCTTCCAGCGGCCCCGGTTGCAGCCGTTCGATACTCTGGTAGGATGCATGGTGGCTGAGGGTGGGTACCCCGATCAGGGGTTCAACTCCCAACCAGAACCTATTTGTTTGCATCGTCTGTTCGGCGGCGTCGCACGCGGCCGAGCGACGACAGACGCGAATGACGTTGAGATTGATTGGCAAAGTAACTTGATTCACCCTCGGCACTGGGTGCCCGGGCACAGAAATGAACACCACCTTGTTGTTTCTCTGTCACCTGTTGGTTCGCTTCCTGGGGATGATCCCGAGGTGCGCCAGGCAGTTGCGCTGCGCGCTTGATGCGCGGAGCGGCCGGAAGCCTACGATCAGCACGAAACGACCCCTGTTGGGGCGTGGCTGGGCGTTGCCGATGGTTTGGTTCGACCGCGTAGCGCGCTGCGCCCTTGGTATGGGTCCACCAGGCGGCATGGTTTCGGTATTGGCACCAGCGCGTGTCCGTTGCAACTGCGAGGCGCCTCGGCACCGAGCCGAACTTACCTTGCGGGAGCAGAATGGGGGTCGTCCAGCGAGGCGGATCTTCCGCCACGGGACTTGGTAACGATTTTGCACGTCAAGTATCAACGCACTTCTCGCGTGGCCTGCGGGCCTGTCGTCGCTTTGGTCTTCTGCGACGCACCGGTGTAATTTCGGTTCGGCAGCATTCGCAATTGTGGATGGATTTGCTCGATCGGCCAACACCCTGCCGCTACAGATCGCACCATACACGGCCGCCAAGGCGGCAGGGAGTCATAGTCCCATGGTCCTGTTCGCATTTCAAGTTGAGTTTGTGTGGGTTGTGGTGTTCGTGGCGGCAGCCGTAATTCTGTCGGCTGGCACGATCAAGATGATGGACTACCTGCGCCGTCGCGACGCAGAAAGCGAGGCCCGCAGGATTCTGGATAAGGCCAACTCCGATGCCGCCAGCCGCCTCAAAGAGGGAGAGTTGGAACTCAAGGAGAAGACTATCCAGTTCAAGGCGGAGGCGGAGCGGGAAATATCCAAGAGCCGCCAGGAAATCCACGAGCGGGAACGGCATCTGGACAAGCGTGAAGACGGTTTGTCTCAGCAGACCGAGCAATTGCGCAAACAGGAACGGATGGTCGAGAGTTCGCAGCGCAAAGTGGCGGAGAAAATCGAGGACGCCGCACGCCGCGGTGAAGAGCTGACCAAGCTGCTGGATTTGCAGCGTCAGACCTTGCATCAACTCAGCGGATTGAGCCAGCAGGAGGCATCGCGCCGCCTATTGGATATGCTCGATCAAGAGCTGACGCGGGAGAGCGGCGCAATCATCATGAAACACGAACGACGGCTCGCGGAGATCACGGAAGCCAAAGCTCGTGACCTGCTTCTGACCTCGATCCAGCGCTATGCTGCGGCCCATACGGCTGAAACCACTACCAGCACGGTGGATATCCCCAACGACGAAATGAAGGGGCGGATCATTGGCCGCGAAGGACGCAATATCCGGGCCTTTGAAAAAGCCACCGGCGTGGACGTTCTCATCGACGATACGCCAGGTATTGTCATTGTCAGTGCCTTCGATCCCGTGCGGCGCGAAGTGGCCCGGCTGTCGCTCAACAAACTGATCGCCGATGGCCGCATCCATCCTGGCCGAATCGAAGAGATCGTGGCCGAGACGCAGCGCGAAATGGAAGTCCATATCCAAAAACAGGGGGAAGAAGCTGCGCAGGAGGCTCTGGTCCACGGGCTCCACGAGCGAGTAATCCATCTGCTGGGTCGGTTGAAGTTTCGCACCAGTTACAGCCAGAACGTGCTGCGGCACTCGATCGAAGTTTCGTTCCTCTCTGGACAGATTGCCGAAGAACTGGGAATGGACGGCACGCTGGCCCGCCGTTGCGGCCTGCTGCACGACATCGGCAAGGCGGCCGATCATGAAGCCGAAGGGGGCCATCCCAAGATCGGCGCAGAGTTGCTCAAGCGGTATGGCGAGCGGCCGGAAGTCATTCATGCTGCATTGGGGCATCACGACGATATCCGTCTGGAGCATCCGTACACGGTGATTGTCGCCACGGCGGATGCGTGCAGCGCCTCACGCCCCGGTGCGAGGCGTGAATCACTGGAGCGGTATATCAAGCGGATGGAGGATCTGGAGAAAATCGCCACGGGCTTCGCCGGCGTTCACCAGGCGTTTGCCATCCAGGCGGGACGCGAAGTCCGCGTCATCGCCAGTGCCCGTGACACGACTGACGAATCGGCCGCGAAGGTCTGCCGCGATATTGCTAATGCTTTCGAGCAGCAGTTGACCTATCCAGGTGAGATCAAGGTGACAATGATCCGCGAAAGCCGAGTGACGGAAACGGCAAGATAATTGCGAGCGGGGGGCGTAAGCCCCCTGTTTCTTGAGTTGACTCTACCGGATCCAGTCCCGCGAAAGTAGCACGAACGAGCATTCAGTCCATGCGAATCCTTCACATCGGTGACATTGTCGGCAAGCCAGGGCGTCAAATCGTCGTCCATGCACTCAAAGGCTTGATCGCCAGAGAGAAGCTCGACTTTGTCGTAGCCAATGCCGAGAACGCCGCGGCCGGTTCGGGGCTGACACCCGTCCAATATGAAGAGCTGGTGGCTGCCGGCGTCGATTGCATCACGCTGGGTGACCACATCTATCGCCGCAAAGAGATCGGCCGTATCCTGCAAACTAAGCCGAATATCGTCAAACCGGCTAACTATCCCGCCGATGCGGTAGGCAAGGACTTGGCCATGGTCAAGTCGCGCCGTGGAGTGAGCGTGGCCGTGCTAAGCCTGATGGGCCGCGTGTTCATGAGGCCTGTGGACTGCCCTTTTCAAGCCGCCGATAGAGTGTTGGCCCGCATTCCTGCCGATACCAAGGTGATCTTGGTAGACTTTCACGCGGAAGCCACCAGCGACAAACAGCTCATGGGCCGCTTCCTGGACGGCCGTGTTTCATCCGTGTTGGGAACGCATACTCATGTGACGACGGCCGATGAACAGATCCTCCCAGGCGGCACGGCCTTTCAATGCGACATCGGCATGACTGGCCCCTTCGAGAGCATCCTGGGCCGCCGCATCGAGCGAGTGATGGAAACCACGCGGACCTTCAACCCCACCGAGTTTGAAGTAGCCAGCGGCGACGTGCGGCTTTCGGCCACGATCGTGGATATCGACGAATCCACCGGCCGTGCTACTGCCATTCGCCGCTTGTCCGTCAACGAAGTCGAAGCCAGACAATTGGCCGATTTGGCGACGTTGAAGTAGTGTCTTCTCACGGATTCGATACGAAGGCTGTGATCCGTCTGCAGCGATAGTATCCATTCACGCTCCGCGTGATGATTGATTCCACCTCACGCAGAGCGTAAAGGATACTCTCAGTGATTATCCCCTGCCCCCAACTGCTCTTCCGCCTTGTCGGCCTGCCAGGCCACGGCGGTCAGCACCCGCATCACGCCCAGCGGATCGGCCGTGTCGGCAAGTTGATTGGTGGTCAACACGATTGTGTCGCCTGCTCCCTCGTTGACGATGGCAAACGCCCCATGAGCCAGTTGCGTGTTTTGTCGCAATAGCGCCATAGCTTGCTCGGGCGAGGCAGCGCCGCAAACGGAGACATAGCGAATCAGTGCCTGTCCTTCAGGCCCGGGTTGATTAAACGTGACCCGCACGACTTGCTTTCGCAGTGATCCGACCGGCACCGTGATCTGCCATGTATCACCAGATTCGGCGACGGCATAACCAGAGGATTGCGCTACCGCCCGCACCAGAGCTTTGGGATCGGCAGCTACGGGCTTCGCACTCCCTTGCCCCGTTGCGGCCGTAGCAGCCATGGCCGGCGCTGGTTGCGCGCCTGCAACCTGTGGCGTTTGGCCAGCGGCCATCGCCTGTTGAACCATGCCGGGCAACATGAAACCGAAACCGGCTCCCATCCCCATGCCCATAGCTCCGCTCCCCATATCACCGCCCCCCTTCTCGGCCAGCTTGGCCATGCTGTTGGCGGCCTGATACTTCATAAAGGTGTTCATATCGCCGACGGCGCCCATCGCGCTCCGGGTGTCGATCGCTTTCTGCACTTCTTCTGGTGGCGTGATGGCGTTGATGAAGAAGTCCACCAGTTCCAGGCCGAACTTGGAGAAATCCTCGGCCACTTTGGCCCGCGTGCCGGAGGCGATCTCGTCGTAGCGGCTGGCCAGATCCAACATGCTGACCTTGAGCGAACCCAGCAAGTCGGTCATCCGAGATACGATCAAGTCACGCAGATAACTGGTGACATCGTCTGTGGTGTACTTTCCCTGGGTGCCCACCAATTCTGTCAACAACAGCTTGGCGTCGCGGACTCGCATCGAGAACTTGCCAAAGCTGCGGAGGCGAACCATGCCGAAGTCCGAATCGCGCAGGGGGATCGGCTCGCGGGTTCCCCATTTCTGATCGAGGAAGGTCTGCTTGCCAAAGAAGTAGACCTGGGCCTGAAACGGCGATTTTTCCCAAGGTATGGTCAGCAGCCGCGTGAGATACGGCACATTGGCTGTTGTCAGCGTGTAGCGCCCTGGCCCGAAGGAATCGAGGGCTTTCCCATCGCGGAAGAAGACCGCTTCCTGGTTCTCTTGGACGATCAATTGAGCGCCAAGTTTGATGTCGGCGGAGCCTTCGGCCGGCACCCGCTGCACGAGGGATCGATTGTCACGATCAAAAAAATCAATGACTTCCAGTCGCATGCCCATGGTTGAATTACCTTTCGTTCGCAAGTTTCCGTAGCTGAAGTCGTGAGACTTCAGTTTCTCCGTAGCCTCCGAACTCTCACGAGTTCGGCTACGGTTCAGTCTACTCCCTTAAGAATGTCCTCGCGTCCATCCCAGGCCTGTTCCAATTGCTCAATGTGGGCAATCAAGTCTGCCGGTTTGGTTTCGCTTTTCAACTGTTCCAACTCTTTGCCGAACTGCTCCACCTGGTCCAGCAGCTTGGTGTCGTAATCATACACTTTGTCGAGCACGGCCTCATTGATCTGCACGAGATCGAACCAGCCGCTGTACCCGCGCATCGCTCCCCGGATGCGAGCGGAGAGCTTGTCGATCCTCAATCGCACGCGGTCCCATTGCGGCAGGCTGTCGATATTTCCCGCGTCAGCCAGGGCTCGGGTGTGATCGTCCAAGGAGCGTTTGGCCCGCACCAGACAATCGGCCAACCACTCGCGCTGCAAGGCATCGCTTTCGCGGCGATACTCTTTTTCCAGGTAGCCGCGAAAGCCAGGGATACGTCGGAGGATCGATTCCAACGTGCCCCGATTCTGTGCGTGTTGGCGCGGATCGGGCATGGCTGAACTCCTTCGCCGGTTAGTTAGATATCGCAGTGTGAAGATTAGTTCCCCGCCTCGCCAACGATGTGGCAGCACTGCTGTGCTTGTATGCATTCGCTGGGAGGATGGGGATATTGGGCTCACCAACGCCCTTATCATACTAATTACGCCGCTGGTTTCATATTGGTAGCCGCCTAGGAGTTTTGGTATAGTCCCGCCCCCAACCAGCCGATTCCTGGCCGGTGTTATTGTCTTGTTTCGTTCGTGTGCCTGGGCCAAGTGCTGCAAAGCCCCAGATAGTCAGGGTCTTGCCACACACATCCGCGCGCCTGACGCGAGAGACCGCTCAATATGTCTTGGACCACTGACAACGCGAATAGGCTGCGGGCCAGAACTCCCCTGCTCTTGGCAGTGGGCATGATCTTGATGCTCCCGGGCTGCAAACTCCCCACGGTTCCCGATCTCGGGCTGACCGACTGGTGGATCTACGGCGGCTCGGACCATAAATACGACCATCTCTACGGCTCAATTCCTGCCAGCCGCATCGCCTCGATCAAGCAACTGGGCGAAAACGTCGACAAACGGCCGGTGCAAGACCAGGAGCGGGTTGTGATGGAATTAGCCCAGCAGATCCGTGCCGAAACCGATCCGCTGGTGCGAGTGGCCATTCTGGAAACCGTGGCAAAATATAAGGTGCCGCTGGCCGGACAAGTGATGCGAGCAGGCTTGCGAGATCAAGCCAAAGATGTGCGAATCGCTTGTTGTGAAGCCTGGGGACGCCGGGGTGGATCGGAAGCCGTCGAAGCACTCGGTGCGACTCTTTCCTCCGATACTGATATTGATGTCCGTTTGGCTGCCACAAGAGCCTTGGGAGATGTTCACGAACCGGGTGCTGTGCAGGCTCTGGCCGTGGCGTTGGAAGACCGCCAGGATCCGGCATTGCAATTCCGCGCGGTCCAATCGCTTCGCTCTATCGGCCCCCGCGACCTGGGCAACGACGTAGACAAGTGGCGACAATACGCTAAGAACCCCCAGGCTCCGCCACCCGAAGGGCCGTCGTTGGCTCAACGGATGCTCTGGTGGCAATAGTGGCAGCACGGCACGTTTAGCGGCGTGGGCAACGCCCCGCGTTTTTCGGGCCGGTTACGAAAAAATGTCGAGCGTTGCTCGTCCGCTAAACTACCCCGTTCGAGCGATTGTGTCGCGACCCGCTGGACTTACTCGCCCGGAACGTCCGATACAACGGTTACACGGCGTATTCTACTGCTAGCAATCAACCCACCAAAATCACCCGGAAAAGTTGCCCTGCACAGCGCATCCGGCAACCCTCCGCTATGTTGCCTGTATTGTCGCCCCGCGGCGGCATGTCGGGCTTCGGATCAACCAAGGACTCCAGTCCATGAAGTTGGGGACAATCATTGCGTTTTGTGGTGGCGCGGCTATTGTGGTTGCTACTCAGCACTTCCTGGGGGCTCCCGCCAGTGGTCCCACCACGACTACAGCCAAGGTGCGCACGCACCAAACCTGCGAGGCACTGTCGCTGCTTAAGACGAAGCGAGACACACCCGCCACCACACCCAAGCCATTAACTGAGACTCCTGTCGAAACGGGGGAAGTTGCTCATCTGGTACCCTCGGAGGTTGTCGAATCGACTCCTCCCGCGGCCACTCCGGCAATGCCGAGTGAAGGATCGAATGAGCCACCGGTCGCCGAACCGCGATACGCTTCCACAACCACAACAGTTGTCGCACCGGCAGTCGATATGGCTCCGGCTTTGGAACCAAGTCTGCCTGGGGTGACGTTGCCATCGGTTTCCCCAAAAGTTGCGGGTGAATTCAATCTCCCCAAGGCAGATTTTCAGCCATCGAGCGATCCATTTATCGCGGCTCCTGATACGTCCAGTCCGTCTACTTTGCAAACCGTGGTCAACACAGTGCGCGACGTAGGTGACCGCCTCAATTCCGTCTTGATTCAAAGAACCGAGCCTCAGCCCGCGGTTGCCTTCGTCCACAAGGTTCCAGCACAAGCAGAGCCCGCTCCAACCGAGACGAAGCAAGCTCAGGAGAACGACACGGTTCGTATCGCCGAGCAATCGAACACTGGCGGCAGCAAACCCGCCCCCTTGGCTGAGAAGCCCAAAGCTGCAGCACCGGCGGATTCCGTTTCGCAGGAGGAAATGGACGCGCTGAAGAAGAAGGTTCGCAGGGTATTGGATAATCATCGCAACCGGATGCTCAATACCCGAGATCACGGCGCCTGGGAGACCATGCACTCGTTCATTGCCTATGGAGTTGAGAAAGACATTCAAGTCGGAGGTCCGAGCGGACGGAAGGTCAACGCCATCGGCTGGCTCTGCTTCAATGGCCCCTCGGCAGGCGAGCGGCTGTTCACGGCCGGAAGTGCTGGCCCGCGGGGTCGCACTGGCCCTGGGCTGCAAGGACACGAGGGGCAGTTTCTGGCCATGTTGGCTCAATCGCGAGTGCCGCTGAACTTTCCCATGAAAGTCGATGGCCGCGAATACACCGTGGAAGACCTAGTGCGTCAGGAACAGGCCACCTGCCGTCCCAATTCCGAGTTGACATTCAAGCTCATCGGGCTGATGCACTACCTGAAGTCCGATGACACCTGGCGCGACGAGAATGGGGGCGAATGGGGCATCCCGCGGTTGATCAAAGAGGAGTTGGCACAGCCGATCATTGGGGCCACCTGTGGCGGAACCCATCGCCTGTTCGGCCTGACCTATGCCTACAAGAAGCGAGCTCAGCGTGGGGAGCCGGTGACAGGGCAGTATCGCCGCGCTCAGGTCTACATTCAAGACTTCCAGGACTACACATTCAAGATGCAGAACCCCGACGGCAGCTTCAGCACGGCCTTCTTTGCCGGACGGGGTGCATCCCCCGACTTGGCGCGGCGGTTGGAAACCACGGGTCACATCACGGAATGGCTGACATTCTCGCTGGACGACAAGCAACTCCAGGAGCGACGGATGTTCAAAGCCGTCGACTATCTGGCCACGCTTTTGGATGAGAACCCGGACATGAACTGGAAGGTGGGCCCGCTGGGTCACGCCCTGCATGCCTTGAACATGTACGACTCGTTCGTCTTCGGCGGCACGGCCTATCCGCGATCGTCGTCCGAGGCTCCCATGTCGCCCCGCACTGCCGCGGCCGATGCGACGCCGAAGCCGTAGGTCAGGCGATTGCCTGACGCTAACAGCGCGACTTTTGACTACGCGCGCCGCAGGCGATTTCAACGTCAGGCAATAGCCTGACCTACCGGTAAGCCGCCTTGCTGCCGCCGTCAGAAGTCTCTACGATGCCGATGGTCGTCATCGGGGACTGTCCCTATTTTTGTCTCAGCAAAAATGGGACTGTCCCCTTAAGTTCAATGTTGGTTCAGCATCTCCATACACTGCGTCGGAAGCTTCCCTGTGCCGCAGAAGCCCAACAGATTTCGAGCCATCGTCTCGCTGGGCGTTCGCATGGCGCGCCACAGCCATGCCGACGCCTTGATGCTGCTGGCCGAAGGGCCGCCGAACTTGCGGATCTTGCAACAAGCCGCCGCCGAGTTGCCAATCCTGCTGGCTTCCGACAAAGATGAGGATCTCGTCGGAGCCGCGGACTATTCCATCAAGACCATCCGGCTGACGCGGGAAGATGGTCCGGTCTATGAGCAACTGACCCAGGCGCTGCTGGAAGCCGTGGCCGACGATCTGTTGGCTCCCGGGGCCGACGTGGTAGCCATCTACAGCGGCTTCGAGGCCGGGGCGCTCGATTCGGTCAGTGTGATTCATCTCGATGAGCATCTCCGCCGGCTCACCTCGCGCGACCTGCGCGAATTGGAAACGACTGTCCCATTGGACACGCTCAAGTCGGTGGTCGATCTGGCGGTTGAGATCGGCCGAGAGGGACGCGAAGGAAAACGGGTAGGGACGATGTTTGTGGTTGGCAATACCAAGAAGGTCTTGGAGAACTGCCACCCGATCGGATTCGACCCCGTCAAGGGTTATAAGAGCAAGGAACGCCAACTCAGTGATCCCCGTGTGCGCGAGGGCATCAAAGAGATCGCCCAAATGGACGGAGCGTTTATCGTTTCGCCCGATGGCGTGGTGCAGGCGGCGGCCCAATATGTAGACGCTTCGGCCGCTGGCATCACGCTCTCCAAAGGTCTCGGCGCCAGGCATTGGGCGGCCGCTTCGGTCAGCAAGACCACTGGCGCGGTGGCGGTGACCGTGAGTGAATCGAACGGCACGGTGCGGCTCTTTCAGGATGGCGAGGTGGTGCTGCGCATCGAGCCGTTCCATCGGCCGATGAAGTGGAAGGACTTTGAAGTCGAGCCTCCCGCGGCTGCGGAAGAGTAGTTCCCCGATAGTATCCATCACGCTCCGCGTGATGCGTTTCATCAGGCGGAATGTGATGGATACTATGGGCCTGACGGCAAAAAGTTCTCGACCAATTTCCGCGGCGCGCCAATATCCAACACTTGAACCTCACCTGTGAAGCGATTCGCGCCAGGCTTGAGAAACCCTGGCTTATGGGCCACGAAGGTTAACGTGTGTGCGGCCACAATCGTGGGGTCCGCCGCCTCTCCGCTATCGCAGTCCAATCCACTGGGGAGATCGACGGCCACCTTGGGAGCCGCATGTGCATTGAGCTGCCGGATCACAGCGTCCAGCGGCGGTCGGGGCGCACCGTGCGAGCCGGTTCCCAGCAGCGCGTCAACGATCCATGAGGCGTCGGCCAGGAGCTGGTTCAGTCGGGTCGGATTATGGCCATCAGCGAAGATATCCACACTGACCTCGCTCTTGCTTAGAACCTGATAGTTCGTGGCGGCATCCCCCTTCAGTTCTGTCGGATCGCCCCAGATGAGAACCCGCAACGGCACGCCGCGCAAATCCAAATGGCGGGCCAGCACAAACCCGTCGCCGGCGTTGTTCCCCCGGCCACAACAGATGACCACATGTTTGCCTCCAGGCAAGCCCGGGCCAAGTTGCATGAGACGATCGGCTAACCCGCGACCGGCATTCTCCATCAGCACAATGCTCAGCACGCCAAAGGCGACTGTAGCGCGGCGGTCCAATTCACGCACTTGATCGCGGGTCAATGTGGGAATATTCATGCTCAGCACTTTCCAGACATAACTTTCCGATTCAGAATCCGTCTCCGAGAATGGTTAGCGACTGAATTGCATTGTATAATCCCTAACAACTGAGACGAATGGATTGATGTAAAAGTTCCCGGCTCCATTACGAGGATACCCATGCCCATCTACGAATACATCTGCCAGGACTGTGGCCATCCGTTTGAGTCGCTAGTTCGCGCTGGTCAAGAACCAGAGTGCGAGGAGTGCCACAGCACACAACTGGAGAAGCAACTCAGCGTGCCGGCGGCTCACACGGGCGGCCGAGGATCGCAACTTCCCATAGCCCCGGGCTCTGCCCGGGGGTTCAGCGACATGCCTCGCCGCGGCCCATGCGGCATGGGGGGCTGCGGATTGCCCGAGTGCGGGTAAGCCATCCGGTAGGTCAGGCTTTTGCTTGACGGAATACGCACCAGCAGTCACTAACGGCGCGGTTTCAAGTTTCGAACCAAGGCTTGTGCGGCAATCGTCAGGCAATAGCCTGATCTACTTCTCCCAATGCTCCGGGTGATCGACGCGGATCTCGCCTGTCTTTGCACTATAGATCCAACCGCCCCCGGGCGAGGGTGTGACGTCGCCCACGACAATCACCGTCCCGCTGGGTGTCTTAACCGCGCTGCTGCCGGAGAGTGTGTTCTCCGGTAGCACGGTCAGATAGGGACTGTAAGTCTGTCCGCGGTAAGTCGTGGTCTGCGTCAGTTCCAGCAGTCCTGCTGCCGGAGGCATTCCGCCATGTTGCACTTTGAACAGCTCGATCTGCTTGCGCATTTCGTTGAGGTTCGACACGGCCACGCTGATCTTGGCCTCGTCGGTCGATTCCACAAAGTGCGGGATGATGAGCGAGGCCAGGATAGCCATGATCACCACCACCAACAGAACTTCAATCAGCGTCATCGCGACGCGGCGGTGCGACATGGCTTCCCTGTAGGGTACGCGCAGCGTACCAATGCTCCAGCGACCCTTCAGCATTGGTGCCATCACTTGCATGGATCTGGTCACGCTGCGCGTGACCTACTTGTGTCTACGGCAGCAGATAAACCAATCCCGCCGCGGCACCGGCCTGGAACAACGCGGCCCGAGCCGTGATCGGCAACGCCGGAATCATGTACGGTGCACAATTGCCCGGCTCGTAGTGACCCAGGGCGTATTCGCACTCACCCGGCAACTTCAGCCCCATATTCCAAGGGAGCATCAGCACGCTGCCGAAGAAGTGGGCGCCAGATACCAGCGGTTGCGTGTAGGGACCAGTCGAATGGCCATAGCGTTCCAGGTGCCGCTCCTCGAAGTAGAGGGGCTTGTGGCACAACCCAGAGGCCGTCCACACAAAGTCCGTATTTTCCCAATCGCGTGGCTGAAAGGCTTCGTCCGCCAGCGAGCAATCCTTGGGCACTTCAAATCCGCGACGGGCGCGAACTTCAATGTCCAGGTCGATATCGGCCAACTTCTGTTTTTTAAGTGCCTCGCGAGCCGCCTTGCAGTCATAGGCAATCTTCTCGTCAAGCTTCTGTGGCTCACCATTGCTCAGCGGCAACGGCATCGGCGCCAATTGGCCTGGCGGCGGCGCGGCAGCGCCCGGCGGAGGATCGATGTAGGGTCGCGGCGCGGCGGCAGGCGGTGTTTTAGCCGGCGCTGGTTCTGGTTCCATGCCCGGCAATGCTGGCAATACCGATTTCTCGTCCGCAGGTTGTTGGGCCGCGGTCAATCGGTAGTTCGACGGTTGCTTGACTGCCACAGGCAGCGGCTTCTTCGTGACAGCCGGCATCGGCTTTCTGACGATGGGAGCAGGCAATGTCGCCGGCTCTTCAAGTCGTTGCGGCTCTGCGGCGGAAGTATTCTCGAACTCCTCGACCGCTGAATCCGGCTGGCGCAGCGGTCGCCATTGCAAGCGACGACTCCCCGTGGCGGGGCGATCTTGCTTGGCGGACACTCTCACCGGTTCCGCGCTGGTGTCCTCTTCCGTGTCGGCCGCCGCTGAACGCAACGGATTGTCGATGGGCGTGTTCATCGTGGCGTCGGCTCCCAGCGCGGTGCTGTGAGCGGACAACGTAATAGCTCCAACCAGAATCGGAGCGCCAGCCAAGAGAGCAGCGCCGAACAGATTTCGCCAGGCGGAAGAGCCGCGCGGCGAATCCTTACGACTCGCCCCCGGAGTGTTCCGTGCTGTAATTGGTCGCTTCCTGCGTAATAGCAATGTCATGAGGATGACTCTCCCTGACGCTGGCCGGCGAGACTCGAATGAATCTCGCGTCCCGGCGAAGTTCCGCGATGGTGCGTGTTCCGCAATAACCCATCCCGGCCTTCAACCCCCCGACCAACTGGTACACG
>JAIOPX010000415.1 GCA_021413705.1 Planctomycetota bacterium
TCGCTCCGATCCGGGGCATCGAAGATCACAAAGGTCGGATAGGGCGTGGTGCGCCGCCAGAAGGTGTACATGCCGCGGCGATAGCGATTCTCACCGGCACTGAGATTCCACTTCCAGCCACCCTGCTTGCCGGTATAGTAATTGACAGGCTGAAACGGATAGACCGGCACGCCGCCAATCGTTTCGCTCAACAACCCGGACGTGCGCAAGGCACTGTCTCGAATCTCCTCCGCCATCAGCCGATAGCGAGGCGAGCGGCTCAGGAGGATGTTGGCAGGATCCTGCTCGTCGTAACGATGTTGATTCAAGGCGGCCTGGCGATAGGTTGCCGAGTTCAAGATCAAGCGAAACATATGCTTGGTGTCCCAGCCTGATTCTCGAAATTCCACAGCCATCCAATCGAGCAACTCAGGATGACTCGGATAGCGGCCCAGCCGGCCGAAATCGCCTACCGTCTCCACAATGCCGCGGCCGAACACTTGCGCCCATAAGCGATTGACCGTAACACGAGCCGTCAGCGGATGCTGCGGATCGAACAGCCAGCGTGCAAGGGAAAGACGATTGCGCGGCCCTTCGGCAGGAAGCTGCGGCAGGATGGCGGGGACATTGCGTTCTACCCGTTCGCCCGGCTGCTGAAAATCTCCCCGCAGCAACAAAAATGCCGGCCGTGGCTTGTCCATTTCCACGCTGATCGGCTGCAAAGCCGCCGGTCCGCTTTCGCCGCGCAATTGACTCTGCAGTTGGTCCAGCCGGGCATTGACCTTGGCAAACGTCTCCCGCGTGTCGAAGCACACAAACTGAAGATAATAGTTGCGGATTTGTTGTTCCTGCTCGGCCGTCAATTTGTCCGCGGGTTGCTCCAACAGCTTACGAATGTGCGCCGGGAGGCTGCTGCTTTTTGCCCCTTCCGCGCGCCAGGCCGCCAACGAATACTGCGCTGCGGAACTGCCGCGCCGCAATCCTGCTGCATCCCAATAGACCTTTCCGCCAAATTGCGAGAAGGCCCAGCCTCGAATCACGCTTCCTGGCTTGAAGCCCACATCCTCTGCTTTTACTTCCAGCCGTACCCATTCGCCGGCCTTGGGGAGCGGCCCCATGCGGACTCGACTCGGTGTTCCTTCCACACCCCAAGGAGTGTGGTTCACTCCCCAATACGCGCGATGCTCCCACTCCCCACCACCATCGTTCCATTGCAGCATGATCTGCTTAGGGAGATTTGCCGGATCGAAGTAGACGTAGGAGATGAGCAGATCACCCTGGCCGACGACCAACGGCTTTTCCGCCTCATTGATAAAATGCTGACTCAGCCCCTTGGCCTCGCGTACGGAGGCCCGCTTTCCCTTGAACACCGGCCCCTCACTGGCGGTGATGAACTTCCACGGCGAATCTCCGTAGGGGCGCACACCCGGGGGAAGATCGTCATCAATCCAAATCTCGTCGACAGGCGTCCGCTGCACTTGCGAACCGGGATCGTGATAAACGAGTTGCGATCGTAAAGCATCTGCCTGTAATTCGACTTCGGCAATTTCGGCCTTCAGTTTCTGATCGCTCGACAACGACACGCGCATGACCGGCGGCACGGGCTTGTTGTGGAAACCGGCCATTCCACCGGCTCCCACTTCTTGCATGCTGTTAAAGAAGGCGTAGAGTTCATAGAACTCTTTGTGCGAAATGGGATCATACTTGTGGCTGTGGCATTCCGCGCAATTGAGCGTCAGCCCCAGCCACACACGCCCCAGTGTGACCGTCCGATCGACCGCGTAGCGAACGAGCCACTCATCGGGATCGGCGCCTCCCTCTTCGTTGAACCGCGCGTTGCGATTGAATCCCGAGGCAATCTTCTGTTGTTCGGTGGCATTGGGAAGGAGATCGCCGCCGAGTTGCTCGATCGTGAATCGATCGAACGGCATGTTGTTGTTATAGGCATTGATGACCCAGTCGCGCCACGGCCAGGTATCGCGCGTGGAATCGAGGTGATAGCCGCTCGTATCGCCGTAGCGAGCCAGGTCCATCCAGATCAGAGCCATCTTTTCGCCGTAGTGCGGACTGGCCAGCATCCGCTCCACCATCCGCTCGTAGGCACCGGGCGTTTGGTCGTTGAGATAGGCGTCGATCTCAGCCAGGGTAGGGGGGAGCCCTCGCAAATCGAGCGAGACACGGCGCACGAGCGTCTCGCGATCGGCCTCGGCCGACGGCTCCATGCCGCGCTGTTCGAGCCCCGCAAGTACAAAGGCGTCGATCGGATTGCGCACCCAGGCTTTGTTTTTGCTTGAAGGCAGAGCCGGCTTGCGCGCCGCCGTGAAGGCCCAGTGATCTGCATATTCCGCCCCTTCAGCAACCCAGCGACGGAGGACGTCTTTCTCGGCCGCCGACAACTCCTTATGCGAATCAGGAGGAGGCATCCGCTCGCCCCCATCGCTCGCCAGAATCCGGCGGATCAATTCGCTTTCGTCCGGCTTGCCGGGCACGATCGCCCCGGAGCCATCCTTATGCACCACACTATCTCGCCGATCGAGCCGCAGATCGCCCTTGGCATCTTTAACGTCGGGACCGTGGCAAGCAAAGCATTTTTCGGCCAGCAGGGGACGAACGTCGCGGTCAAATACGACCTTGTCCGCACCGTAGGCGTGCGGATGAAGCAGCAACAGCCCCGCGAAAACGACGGCAAGTGAAACGCGATGGGCCATGCGTTGAACCTTGCTGAGGCGGGTTGAACAGATCGTAGCGGGACGTGCCTTCCATTGTACGCAACTTCGCCTGGAATAACAAGTTCGGCGCACGTCGGGGGTGTGAATCTGCCCCGCTCATTTTTCCGCCGCGCCAGGCTGCTTCAGAGCGTCAGGGTGGCAGAAACAACTTGCCGCTGGCATCACGTCGGCTCGGGCCCAGGCCTGCTTCAATTTTGGTTCCAGCGCCTTGGCCTCCTCGTTCTTATTCTGCTTGAGCAAGGCTTGCGAGAACCCAAGCAGCGACCAGGCATTGTTCGGGTGACGTTTCAAGTCGGCGCGATAAACATCTTCGGCCTCGGCAGCTCGTCCATCGGCCAACAACAAGGCGCCCAAGGCATGTCGTACGGGCTGCATCCACCCTGGCGGTTCGTCGTATTTCAGTTTCTCTTCCATCGACACGGCTTTGCGAAGCAGCTCAAAAGCCTTGTCGGCATGACCTTCTCGATATTCCACTTCTCCCTCGGCCATCGTGCGGGCGATGGCAACCACTTCGGCGGCCGAATTGTTCCCCATCTTCCACTCGTCCGTCAGCGCTTTGGCGA
>JAIOPX010000416.1 GCA_021413705.1 Planctomycetota bacterium
TTAGAATCAAAGTGACCTCGGACTTTCGAGTGACCCGCGCCGACGGAGAATCATCATGCCCTGCACCTCTCGGATTCTGCCTGCCTGCCTGGTGATTTCGTTGGGAATCGTCTGGTCAGGGAGTTCCGTGGCGAGTGCCCAGGTCATCGTCAATCGGGCCTCCACGGTGGGAGAGAGTTATGCCCGAGGCATGGCCGACGTGGTGCGCTCCCAAAGGGAGTTCAACTTGATGAATTCGCAGGCGAACATCAATGCCGAAGAAGCCCGCCGTCGGCAGCTTGAAAACGACTTGCGGCAGACGGAGATCTTCTTTCAGAGGCGGGCGATCAACCGGCAAGAGCGCTTTGGGGACTATCCCGAGCGGGCCGCCCGCAACGCGGAGCGGGCCGCTCGCGACAGTGAGCGGGCGATGATCCGCTATGGACAGGCGGGGCGTCCCCGGCGGTTGACTTACAGCGAACTCAATCCTTTGACCGGCATCATTACCTGGCCCCTGTTTCTTCAAGGACCGGAATATGCCCAGCCGCGTCAAACCATCAACGCGATCATGCACACCCGGGCACTCCAGGAAGGCGCGTTGAGCCTGGAAGAGTTTCAGGCCGTTACTTCGGCCCTGGCCGAAATGAGTTCCATCCTGGGGAGCAGGATTCGCGAAAAAAACTCCACGGATTTCATTAACACGCGGAACTTCCTGAATCGCCTGGACTATGAAATCCGCAATCCGGTTTCCTAGGTGACTTTTTCGCTATTTCCTGGCATGAAACGGCACCTTTTCCGGGCCGAACAGCCCGTATTTTCGTTGCCAACGGAACCGCCGCTCGCTCACGGGTATGACCTATCTTTGAGTGTCGCCTGAGCATACTTCGCCGGGCAAGATGCACTTGCGCATCTCTCAATTCACCACTCGTTGCATAAGGATAATTTCATGAAGCGGTTATTGTGCTTGGCATTGGCCCTGCTGGCCATCGGCGGCTATGCGGCATCTCAGGCCTGGGCCAAAGGGGGCGGACACGGCGGAGGCGGACATCATGGCGGTGGCCATCACGGCAGTCACCATGCCCACCACCACAGCCATCACGGGCACCACTCGCATCATCATGTGGCCCACCATAGCCACCACCATGCGTTCTCGCACGATTGGCATCATGATCATCACGGAGCGTGGGGCTGGGGTGGCGGCGGTTATGCCTGGGGCAATCCTTGGGCGGCGACGACCTACGGTGCTGCAGCAACTTGGTTGGGTATGTCAGCGCTCGATAACGGCGGCGGCAATGTGACCGTCAACAACAACGCTCCAGAAGTCGCGGCCAACACGACCAATGACGAAGTGGCCGCCGAGGAGAGCAAGAATCAGCCGGAGGACGCAGCGGAATTGGCCGCCACCGGCGCCACGGCTCAAGATCCCCAGGCCGCTTTTATGCCGTTGGGCGTGTTCTCGGTCGCTCCGAAGGGAAAGAAGGAAGCGGTGGCCCTGGTGCATTTGGCCGTCAGCAAGGATGGGCTGGTGCGAGGAACCTATTACGACCTCAAGACCGACAAGGATGAGAACATCGAAGGTGCTGTTAACAAGGAAGACGGCAGCATGGCTTGGACGGTCAAAGGCAAGAAGGAAGAAGTCTTCCATGCCTGGCTGGACGACGTGACCGATCCGCCCGGACCCGTGACCGTGCGAATCGGTAAAGGACCGACCCACGTTTGGAGCATGGCTCGCTACACGGAAAAGGACGAACAACGGTCGCTCGAGGAATCGAAGCAGAGCGATGTGAAGACCAGCGTGGAGCAGAACGGTTCGAGCAAATAGAACCGGTGTGATTGTGAATTCACAGCCGCGCCGGCGAGATGTTCGTCGGCGCGGCTGTTTTCATTGAAATACTGTTCTCACGCCAGATCTCGATCCTCGAACAATGCCAGGGCAAAGAGCATTGCAATGGCGATGTAGTTCAAGGAATACAGAGCCACCCAGCCCACATAGGAGAGTGGAATGTCGATTCCCGCAGCCACGGCGGCATAAACATTGAAATGGTCCAACACCGGAAGCACCGTAGCAAAGAGCTGCCCCATGAAGGCGACAATCTCGAATCGGCTGGCCGTGGATTTGACCAACAGGGGCAGCAAATGGCCGACCATGTAGATCGATGTGCAGATCACCAGGTTCGGCAGTAGCGGCAGTCGAGTGGCAATGGCCACGCTGATCGACGCCAGCACGGCCACTTCCATGAAATACACCACCAACCCTGGCGCGGTTTGGGCCATTTCCGCATAGCATTGCTGCCACAACACATTAGGGTCGGCGCTCTCGCGGGCGTCGTACACCACCTTGTAAGATGTCAAGATGAGAAAGAACGTCCCAATGAGAATGAAGTTGACGGCCACCGGCGCGATGATGCCCAGGTATTTGCCGATAATGAACTCCCGGCGGCCGATCGGCTTGGATAATACCGTCAGCGCCGTGCGACCTTCGATTTCGTCAGCCACCGAAACACTGGCGGTCCAGACGGCAAAGAAGATGGAGAAGACCATGATCGCCGTCAGCCCACTGTCTTTATATTGCCGCACATCCTCGCCGAACGTGAAGAAGGGAGTAAAGAGCATCGCCAACAAGAACACAGCCCCGGCTCCCAAAAGCAAGTAATACAGCGGCTGTCCCATCGCTTCTCGGGAGGTCGCGATGGCCACCGCTGAAAGCTTGGGAAAGAGACCCTGCAACAGGAGGAAGAACCCTACGTAGCCCACCAACCCGATAGCCGTGATCGGAATGATCGAAGCCTGGGGAACAACGGGCTGGGTTTTAAGAACAATTTGCACCTGAGCGGGGCGATTCTCCTCCGCAACGGCAGTCATCGTGGGAACCGCCCGTTGATCGGTGGCCATAAGGGCGGCCATAGCTGGAGCCAAAGGGACTGACACAGACGCGATTTTGCGAACGAGGCTTTCCGCGCCCCCTTGGGCGGAGGTGTCCTGATCGTCTGACACATGAAAATAAAATTTTTCTATCCCTCCCGCCAACGGACCAAACGCGTCTGGAGTGCGGGTCCATTGAAAGGGCTCGCCGGCCTGCAGGAGAATACGTTCTTCTCTCATGCGATCTGGACCATCAGGCTGGTTGATAGTCAATATAACCGAGCGATCGGAGTCCAGTTGCAGTTCCCCCAGTTCGCCATTTTGCACCAGGATCGGCATAGACCACTGAGAGTCGTGTCGCGGAACTGCAACTTTCAGCTCGCGCACTTCATTGCTGTTGAGTCGCAGCACGGATTCCCAAGCGGACCGCTTTTGATCGAAAAAGCGAAAGCCGAGCATATCGAGTCCAGCGGCAGTGGCCGCAAACATGGCCAACAGGACGCTGAGCATCAACACCGGCCAGACGACTATCTCGAAAGCGACGTCACGAACTGCCGTAGCACCGCCTCGAAAGAGCGAGACAATGCCGCCTATCACCAGAAGAACTGCCAGCCCCAGGCCGGCCCCGCAGCCCAGCAGCCAGATCGGCTTGAGCGCCATCAAGATATTGTCTGTCACAGGCGTCGGCTACCGGATTAGAGATAAAGGTGGGGATTGAATTACGGGAGAAATGCAATGCGGATAATCCTGCCTATATTGTGATCTGCAATTTGCGACGCATCCACCCCAATTGCCAGGCGGCAGCGTCTGCTCCACCGCAATCGCTATACGTCGCTCGCGACGGCCTGGTTCTATCATTACACCCGGATCTGGAAATCGTCAAATCCCCCGCTACTTTGCAGAATGTTTTGGGTGGTGGTATCAATGTACTCGCTCATTTTTCTGGCAATTTCCTCTAAAAATGCGTTTAATTCGGCCTTCGTCCCTTCGACCACTAATTGAACCCGACCATCAGGCAGGTTCATAACATAGCCGGTTACGTCGAATCGGGCAGCAATAGCCCGGGTGGTATAGCGAAAACCCACTCCTTGGACACGGCCACTATAGATGACTTCACTGCGTTGTCGCACTGCGCCGGGTTGTCGCATGTGATTGGGGAGCCTCATGGTTGCACTTGCAAGTCGTGCTCCTGGAACTTGACGGGCAATCGTACTTCGACCACCGTCCCCTGACCGTGGCGCGTGACGATATTGGCGATGCCGCCAAAGAGCCTGGCACGCTGTTGAATGCCTTGGATTCCAAACCGGTGGGGCGATACGGCTTGCGGATCGAAGCCGATTCCCCAATCCTGGATTTCCAAATGCAGATTTCCGTCGAGTTGTTGCAACCGCACCGCCGCACAAGGAGAACCGCTATGCGCACGGACGTTGTTCAGCGCTTCCTGGACAATGCGAAACAGCGTTCCCTCCAACATCGGATCGAGGCGCATCGCGGGAAGGTCGTGGATAAAATCCACTTCCAGATTCTCACAAAACCGGCCATCCGAAACGAGGTGTTCGATAGCGCTGACGATCCCCCGCTCGTCAAGGATCATCGGCCGCAGATCGACGATCATCCGGCGGGCCTCGCGAATGGCCTGTTGCATGAGAACGGACGCCGCTTCCAGCCACTGGCGGGCGTGTTGCTCGCTGGCGGAAAGGCGATCGAGAGAAGCCTCCAACCGCATGTGCGCTCCCACCACATACTGCACGAAGCCATCGTGAATCTCGCTGGCGGTCAATTGCCGCTCTTTTTCCTGCAAATCCAGCAAGCGGCGCAGTAGCAATTCGTCCGATGCCAGTTGCTGCTCGAATTTTTTCCGCTGCGTTATGTCTTCCGCGATGCCAGCAATTCGGCAGATTTGCCCTGTCGCGTCCCGCACCGGAAAGGCGCGATCGTGAATCCAGCGCACTTCGCCGTCGGGCCTTATGATGCGAAACTCCGCATCGTAGAGGCCGCTTTCTTCTTTCGCCAATGCGAGACGCACGCGCTCGCGATCGTCTGGATGCACGGCCTCGAACCACGAGGCGGGATTCTGCCGCAGGCTATCGAGCGCACGGCCAAAGATCGTGGCGTAGGCCGGGCTGACATACAGATTCACCCCCTGTTGTTCTCCCACACCACCCAACCAAAACACTTCGTTGATGCTCTCGGCCAATTGTCGAAATCGCTCTTCGCTATCCGCCAACGCGTGTTGAGCCAGCTTGGGTGCCGTGGTGTCGCGATAGACGGCCACGCCCCCCAACAACCGCCCCTCTCCGTCGCGCAATGGAGAAGCATTGACATTCAGCAGCACGTCCGCGGCGCCTGGCTTACGCACCAGCACTTCGAGGTTGCGAACCACTTCGCCCCGCATGGCGCGAACCAACGGCAATTCCTCGGCCGGATAAAGTCCGCTGCCGTCCGGCAAAAACAGCCCATAGCGATTCGCCCAGTCGTCGGGAAGCGAATCGGTGGCCCCCAGACCGATGATTCGCTCACCAGCAGGATTGAAAAGGATAAAACGACCTTCGGTGTCCGCCACGCTGACACCGTCCGACATGCTGTCGAGGATCGATCGCAACATCCCCGACTGTTCTTCGAGTTGCCGCGCCGACTGCGCCAGTTCCTTCGTCCGATCTGCAACGCTTAACTCCAGTTGATCGATCAAAGAGCGATTGCGGTGCTCGGCGGCCCGCAACTGATCTTCTATTTGGCGGCGTTGCCGGACATCGCACGCCACTCCGATGATTCCACCGGCAGGCTGGTCGTCTTCCCCCAGCGGCGTCAATGTCATGTCATAGGGATAGGTCTCTCCGTCAATGACAAGTTCCACTTCAGTTCGTATCGTCGTTCCACTTTGCTGCGCTTGACGTTTGACCGCCGTGAGGCGCTCTGCCGTTTGTCGGGGAAGCAGCTCGAAGTCGGTCTTGCCGACAATTCCCTCGGGTGTGAAGGCGGGGTGGGGATTGAACGCCCAGGTATAGCGCAGGTCGCGATCTTGGTAAAATACGACGACCGGTGAAGCGTGCAGAGCGACTTGAAGACGCTGCTCGCGACGATCCTGTTCCGTGAGCTTTTGCCGAAGCTCGGCAAGCTGCTGCCGAAGCAACGCATTTTCAGCCTTCAGTGAAGCATCATTCTGAACAGACACCGATCGCAACTCCTTCGCGGCACCCGCCACCAAGTGAGAACCAACTTGCTCGTGCAGATGTAAGGATACCAGGATGCCTGGGGTTTCGCCAGATTTCGGCGGACACCAGGAAGCGGGAACATGGCTTGTAGCTCGGCGCTGCCGGGGCGTCCTGCTAAAATGACAGGCGCTTCGTCTGGCGTTCGGCTACTGTGCATCTGGCAATGCACATTACGACAAACCCGTTTACAACCCCACGGTGACGGATGACTTTTGTTGAAGCCTTGGCGTGGCTGAAGTCTCGGCCGGCAAGCCAGCTCTCGCTGGAAGAAGTTCAATCGCTGAGACGGTTGTTCAATGAAAATCCGGCCATCTGGTCAGTGGCCGGAGGAAGCGAGACCGTCGAGCGGTATCTGGCCGAGGCCGAGCGAGCGCTCCTCGGAAACCCAACGACCGTGGGGGTCGGCGCGGAGACGTCAACGGCGTCAGAACAATCTGTGACTATCCCTCTGGATGTACGTTCGGGTGGCGGCAAAATTGCGCTGCTGGCTCTGCTGTTCATGCTGCTCCTGGCGCTAGGTGGCTTTTGGATATTGCGCAATAATTCTTCACCAGCAGCACCCACCCTGAGCCCCCACGCAAACAGCGACGCACCAGCCGTAGTCCGCACCGAGCAGCAGCAACATTCACAACAACAAGATTCGCAGCCGACCAGCGAAACACCTCAACGGCATGACGGCGCTCCCACGATCCCTGTGACGCAGCCAACGCCAGACTCGGCCGTAGTCGAGAGCGAGCCAGCCGCGCCAGCATGGCTCGGCTGGGCATTGAAGCTGGCTTCTGGCGTTCAGACGGAACTACAGACGCGGTGGGATCTGACCGACGCCGCACGGCCCCGGCCTCAGTCGCTATTGGCCACGTCGGGCGGTCGCGCGGAATTATCGGCTGTGCAAACAATCGACGATCGACAATGGCTGCGCATCATGCTCGCCGAAGTCACGCCCGAGGGGGATGCGGGGCAGATTGAAGTCCGCGCCGATGGCCAGGCGGTGGCGCGGTTTGCGATACGTAAGCCGGGATGTTTTGTTGTGCCGTTGGAGTTTCTCCGCGGCAAGAAGCCGCTCCTCTCCATCGTATACCTGCCAGGCTCCCAGGGAGGACGGATCGTGTGGGACAGTGTTTCGCTCGTGGCCAATAAGTCACCCGTGGCCTGGACAGTGCTGGCTCCAGACAAGGTAGAAGCCATAGGGGGCGCGAAGCTGACCGTGCAATCGGATCAATCAATCTGCGCTGGTGGTGCGAACAGCGCCTCGGAGCAGTATTTTGTCACGGCCACGATGCCCAATTTCGATGTGCGGGCCGTGCGCCTGGAAGCGCTGCCCGATGAAAAGTTGCCGCTAGGTGGACCGGGGCGAGGCGCCAAAGGGGAGTTCGCCATCTCCACTTTCTCGGCTTCGCTGACGGAGGCGGACCAGCGACGCGATCTTGTACCCGGGCGATATGTACGCATCGAACTGGATGGGCATGATCGGCGGCTTGTGTTGTCCGAGGTCGAAGTGTGGGTCGGCGGCAAGAACATTGCGTTGGGGAAATCCACGATGCAATCGTCGGCCGCGCGCTCGGCTTTTAGCGAGCTTGCGGTGGACGGCAACGCCAACGGCAAGTACAACCGCTTCCAACAAGGAACAGTTGCTCACACGCGCGAGAACGTCGAGAACGGCGCCTGGTGGGAGGTCGATCTGGGGCAGGAAGAGATGATCGAGCAGATCGTGCTTTACAACGGGCATCCGCAGATGCCACAGTGGAGCGCCAACCATCGCGTAGTGGTGCTCGACATGCATCGCGAAGTGATGTGGCAACAACTCAGTCCGCAGGCGGCAGAACCTTCCGCGGCTTACGGCCCGTTTATCACCAGTAAGATGCCGGTCGATTTTCGCACGGCCATCGAGCGGACTCTGACCGCAAGAGTAGAGCGGCCACAGTTGGTGCGCCAAGGAACGACTCCCAGCATTGCGACCTCGGAAGTGTGCGATTTCTACTTCCCGCTCGCAGGTTTCGAGGGAGAGCAGGTAAAGGTCCGGATTGCAGGCAAGCAGCTCACGTTCCGCATACAACAGAACAGCCCCGCAGTAGCGCCGGGTGACGCGGAGAAGCTCGCGGCGGCGCCACCGCAAAACCTGGGGCGCTTTCGGCTCTCCGTTACAGCTGATCCGGTATCGACCAATCCCGATCCACCTACGGAAACGGTGGCCCTGCTGCCGGAGGCCGCAAAACTAGCCTCAGCGGATCGCGTTGCCCCGACTGCACAACCGCCAGCGGTAGCGATCCCCCAGCCGGTGGTTCCCACTGCTTCGGCTGCTACTCCTGCCAGGACGCTCAATGCGCTCCCCCTGGGTTACGCCTGGGAAGGTTGGGCCGTCGCAGCACAACCAGGAGCCTTCGCGCAGCCTCGATTTCATTGGGATCCGACGATCACCGACGCGCCCAAACTGGAAAAACGATTCACGGCAAAGAAAAACGGCGTGACGCTTTCGCAAACTCGACAGATCGACGCCGCTAGCGCTTGGCTTCGTTTGTTGGCGGGACAAGCAACCACTTCGACACCCGCGGGCAAAATCGAAGTCCGCGCCGATGGCCGCGCCATCGCCCGCTTTGAAGCCACGCTCTTGGATGCTTCACCGGAGCGGTTGATTTCGCTGGAGCCGTATCTTGGTCGGCAAGTGAAGTTGGAACTTGTGTGGCTGCCGGGCCATGAAAATGAAACGCTGGAATGGTCGCCCCCAAGCTTTGTGGCCAATCCTCAAGCGGCAGGGTATGTGGATTGGAAGGTGGTGCAGCCGGAGCCTTCTGCCCGGTTCAGTTCCAAGCTCAAAGTATTGCCCGACCAATCGGTGCTGGCCGAGGGGGACAACCCTGGCGGCGACACCTATCTGGTCAAGACGAAGTTGCCGGACATGAACGTCACTGCCGTGCGGCTGGAAATCCTTCCAGATGCTTCACTGCCACTGTATGGGCCTGGTCGCGGCGAACGAGGAAATTTTAACCTCGGAAAATTCTCGGCCGAATTAATCGACCCCAACCGCAAAAAAGAAACACACCTGGGGCGCTACGTGCGGCTGGAGTTGGTCGGCAAGGATCGCTCCTTGACGATGGCGGAGTTGGAGGTGTTTGCCGGCGGTAAGAATGTGGCGCTCCGGAAGCCAGCCTCACAATCGACGGTGTTGTTCGGTGGCACGGCGGGCAACGCGGTGGATGGTTATATCGGCGCCGGCAACAATCCCAAGGGTGTCGGCTTCGCCCACACCGACGGCACCGCGCCGCTGACCTGGTGGGAGGTGGACCTGCAACAGGAATATCCTATCGAGCGACTTGTCGTTTGGAATCGACAATGGTCGGGGAGCGATTTTATCGACTACAAACTCGCTATTCTCAACCCGCAGCGCGGCGTTGTGTGGGAGCATGTGGAACGCGATTTTCCGGTCCCATCCGCGGCGTTTGAATTTCCCCACGCGCCGCGGCCGATCACATTCGAGACGGCGGACGTCTCGTTCGACGATCGCATCCGTTCCGCCACGCCACCGAATCCGCAGGTCATCATCCGCCCCCCGCTAGACCAGGGAGTGCTGGGTTGGCACGTCGCCGATGTGCCAGGCCGCATGCAAGTAGCCACCTTCAGCGTGGCGCCAGGGCAAAACCTCTCGGGCCAATGGGTGCAGTTCGAACTGGGCCAATACACGCCGCTCTACCACAATCTCGGCCGTTTCCGGCTCTCCGTCACCAGTGCCCCAGGCCCGCACATCGCGCGGCGGCCCGTGGTGATCGAACCTCGCTTGGATTAAGCGGGAAGAGTGCGAGAGACAGGAGTTGAACCTGCACACCTTACGGTACTGGATCCTAAGTTGAGTCTGTACCTATCGACAAGGTTTGGGCAACCCATCGGATTCCTATCGCTGGCCCTAGTTTTTGCGTGTTTTAGCGTTTTCGGGCATCGGATACCCATCGGCCTGCCATTGTAGCAAAATGGCCGATGGCATTAGAACGCTATTAGAACCGCAAAGGAAAGGGATTCACTATGGCAAGCCTAGTGTGGAAAGAGAAGTCTAAGTCTTGGCAGGTTGTGTTCTATGACCCCAACGGGCATCAATGGTGGAAAAAGACGGGTAAGGCAAACAAGAAAGACGCAATGAGGGACAAAGCCCGTGTTGAAGAGGCTTTGACCATGATGGAAGCTGGCCTCTTGTCTCGCAATCCACCCGATGGGATTCATATTAAGGATTGGATTTTCTCTTGCGGTGAGGCAACCCCAATTGAAGAGACGCTATCTCTTGCCGATGCCTGCCAACGGTATCAATCCGAAGTATCCGACAACGCAAAGGACACAAAAGAGGGTGAGGCTGTCCATGTCCGCCATTTGTGCCGAGTGCTAGGCGGTAAGACTCTACTTAGATCGTTGACGCTACGTGATATGAAAGCCTATGCGGACAACAGACGGACAAAGCCCCTAAAGGTCAAAGGGCGAACTTATCCCACTGCCAGCGATAAAACAATCAAATATGAACTACTCACGTTCACAAAGGTTTGGCAATGGGCTAGAAGAAATAACTTTGTCACGTCCACTTGTCCGGTTAAAGACGTGGCGAACCCTAGGCAGTATGCCGTACCGTTGGCAATCAATGAGGATAGAGAGCAATTGACGTGGGATGAAATCGAATTGCGGATTAAGAAAGAACGGATACCAGCGGACAAGCAGAGGGAGTTATGGGCAGGGTTGTATCTGAATGCCGATGAAATGACCGAACTACTAAACTACTGCCGCGACAACAAACGCTATGCGGCTATAGTGCCTGCCATTTTCCTAGCGGCCTGTGCTGGTATGAGGCAAGCGGAAATACAACGGGCCAGAACAACAGACGTTGACTTAAAATCAGGATTCATTACGGTTAGGCAACGTAAATCAACCAAACCTACTCGACAAGTTCCCATTTCCGATACGTTGAGAGCCTACCTAGTTGAATATCTGAAAGGCCGGGAAGAGGTCTACCTTGTGACCGTGAAAGATAAGGCTCTTACTGGTAGCACAGCCCCTTATTATTTTGATATGCTTTTCAAGGGCAGCAAATGGGAGAATAAATTGTGCGGCTACCATCGGCTACGGCATTCGTTTGGCAGTATCGCCCTAAGCAATGGCGGAACCCGTGACGTTATTGGTTCTCTCATGGGGCATAGCACAGAGGAAATGAAAAGCCTTTACCAAAAGGTCTACCCATGCGACAAGGCAAAGGCCGCGACGTTCTTACCCTAGACCGTTAGCGAAAAACGGCTAGCGGGTTAGCGGCATGGGCAGACGTAAGCCGTTAGCGAAAAACAAAAAAAATACTCTCTCTAGTCTGGGTCGATTCTTGTCGTTAGCGAATGTTGTCGTAGGTTCCTTTTGGAAATGGTTTACCGCCTCTACTTTTTAAGGCTTCAACCATGTCGTTTGATATCTCCCAACCATCGGTAGCGTTTTTTCTTGCTTCAATTCGACCCTCTTTGCACCAACTACGGATCGTCTCGATATCACGTAAGCCCAACTCGTGGCAAACCTGGGAAGGGGTCCAGATGGATCGTTTGGCCTTTGGTTTGATTGCTGCCGCGAGCTGGTATTTCATTTCCCTCATTTCTGCCAAGAGGGTATTTAATACGTCAGAATCGACCATTTCGCTACTCATTTTACGTTCCCTAACCCTTTATCCCATAATGCTTTACGTTCTCTTATTATAAAGCAAGTGAAAGGAAATGTCAAGGAAAAAAGGGACATTTGAACACTAGTCACTTTTATCGCCCGTAGACCACCGGCAGACCTCTAAAAACGTAGGGCGTTTGGGTTCTGAATGAGCCTAGACAGCCCTATTTTTATTGGGATTGGTGCAGGAAAGAGATTCTGTTGATCGTTTGGAACGTCCTAGGGGCCGGATACTTAATGGGGCAAGAGGGAGCGAAAACAATGGTTTGAAATCGGAAATGTGTATTATCTCTTCGGAGGATTTTACATGTTCAATTCAAACGCAAATATCAAACAACGTCATAGGGCTAGCCAGATAAGGTTAGACGCTAAGACCGGCGACTATACAGCGGCACTACTAGCCAAACGCTATGGGATATCGCTCCAAATGGTCTACAAAATACTTCAGCAAACCCGCACTAAGGATGATACGGGCAAGGTGAATGCGAACCATCATAGGACGATCAAAAGGGCTTCCATTTGTGGAATCTTGCATGAATTGGGGATGCCCTATTCCGAGATAGCTAAGGTTGTGGGGCTTTCAGAATCGGCTACCGGCAGTTTGGGATTGAGATATCAACGTGGGCAATTGCCAAAACGTGACGTTTCAATCCGTATCCGTTTGATAGAGCCGGTAGGGAAGATTCCCGTAGGGGTTTACGATCTCGTTAAGGTTGCCGACTTAGAGGCCATGCTAGTTCCAAGAGAGGCTAGCAAACTGCCCTTTACCACTACGATCAAAAGTCTAATAGGAAAAGTGGAACCGTATGCAAATCAGAATGACCAAACTGGTAGCCAGAATAAAGAGGGTGCTAAGAGCTAATGAACAAACTGCAATCCGAAACAGACGAGATTCGCCAACAAATAAATCAGAGGTTGGCGGATATCGAAAAAGAAAAGGCCAAACTACAAAAGACTATTGCGGCGTTTGAGGCTAATGTCAATTTGAGCGAACCCGAAAGGCTAGTAAGATTAGAGGTTTTCAATAAATCCCTCGACTTAATGACGGATAAACAGCTTGACCTAGCAAACCTACTAAGACAATTGCCCAAATCGCCCACGGTTACGCATAAAGCGAATGCCGATTCATGGGCAGGCTACGTTGAATATCTTTCAAACGCTGATGTAAGACGTAAAGAGGGTGAGGATATTGAGCTAATGAGGTTGGCGGGTGAGGCCGCATTGAAGAGGTTGGGGCAGTGGCATACATACGAAGGTAATAAAGAAATAGATCGCCCGATACTTAATTGCGATACGGTAGGGGACGATGGTTGATCTAGTTGAAAGTATTCGTAGGGCGAAAACGCATGATCGAATATGCAAATTGATATCGCAATTCATTCGAGCTAACAAACAAAAATCAAACAAAGATATCATACATGAACAAAGCAGACAATTTAATCTCGCCTTGGAATACCTGGCTAAAGGCCACGAACCCGATTCTAGTGAGGTTTGTTTAGAAGTTGGACGAATGGACGGCGGGAATTAAATCGTTAAATGGGGGAAGCGTATGGCGATTTGCTTGACATTTTATTTGGCAACTCTAAATTGAATTAGAAACGGAAAGTTTCTTCTAGCTTGTCCCACGCATTCTGTGGCGTGGGAATTATTCACGGGCAACCGTGAACCGTCGTTTTCTGTTGCCGATGTGAAAGCACTACGAAGCGAAACAGAGTAGGTTAAATGAACGTGCATCGGGTGACGTTGCACGATGCGGGCTAAATGATGAAACCGCTAGTACCAATGCGTGGAAACACGCGGCGGGAACGTGCCAAGCAATTGGTTTGACCCAAAATCCCGTCCGTTAGCAATGGTTTGCCCATCCTAATGGTTCTGTCCTAGAAGCGTGGACATTTGCATGAGACTGAAGGCTTTATTTTTTGCAAGCAGGGTTTTTGCTTGCTATAGGAAAAGTATGGAGTTTTATAAAGTGGATTTTTCAAAAGTAAGAAAATGCTTGGCAATCAGCGGGTGAGAGTTCACAGCGATAGCGAATAGTGAACGACTCACCCCGACCACGTTAGCGACGTTATGGGAAAGGACTTCCGGCTTAAGGAAGTTTTTCTTTCCCATCCAGGAGCCGCACAAACGCAATTGGCCCGTGTTCTATTTTGATTTGCCCATCGACATTCGTTTTGAAATGGTGCAGGAAAAAGATGTTCAACTATATTTTTCTTCTGCACCAGAATGACCACTTAGCAAAACAGGATGAATGCTCGATAGCTAGCGGAGTGACCACGAAGGGTATTCGATCCTCTGCATAAATTGGGGGAACCAAACTATTTCGGAAAAATACGTCTTTCGGTGGAAATTGTGAGGGAAAAAAGACGTGTACAGGTGTATAATAATAGATAGAGAAGCAGGCTCAATAGGCTAAGCAAGTTTCAGTCTTAGAAGTGTGTCACGTTTAGCGTGTTGATAATTCTCTGTGATGTTTAGCAGGCGGGTGAAACCTTTACTTCGCCCGTCTGCTTTTTTAATTTCAATTAGTGGGCAGGGTGTGCTTAGTTCCTCCACCGGTCTTTCATGCTCTTGCCCACTATTTTTCATTTACTAAGAGCGACCTAATGACCTTAACAGACAAGCAAGTACAACGTATCCGCCAATTACATCTTAAAGGGGAAGCAACCACGAGCATTGCAGAGAGAATGGGAATATCCTCTTCCGCAGCGGCACGATGTGTAAACAATGAATCGTACCATGATGAAAATTACAAACCATTGAGAAAAGTACGATTAGAAATTGAACTGGCCTCTCTGTTGAGATCGAGAGGCAAAAGCTATGCCGACGTAGCAAGTGAAGTAGCGGCAATCCAAGGGAAAAAATGGTCACCAAGTTGGATTAGGGCCGCAATTCTTTCAAAACAAGAGCAGGGGGATGAATAATGAAAACAGCAATAGCAGAAGTAGACCGCATATACCAAAAACTTAGCTACCGTGAATACGCAAAGATTTTTAACTCCGTCAGAAGTGAAGAAGAGTTCGAGCCTATCCAGCGTGAACAACTTTTGTTTGGTGAATCTCTCGAACGTGCGGGGCTAAGGCATAACAATTTAAGCCATGGTGAGTGGCGTCTATTAGGTGGACAACAGGCTAGCTACATCGCAGTATCGGGAATGAGATGGGACGGCGGTGAATGGCTTGCGTGGTTACAGAGACTTTGGATTCCGCAGAAATCGAGGGGAAAAGGTTTGGGAACGGAATACATGAAACGTATTTGCCGTGCAAGTGATGAATGTGGCATTTCATGCTATGGGACGGCTCGTTCATTCACGATCAATGGCAAGGGCGAAAGCACTCCTGATATTGTGCCGAAGCGTGCTTTGACCACTCACCAATTACAAAACTGGTACATATCGAGATTCAATTTCGTTATTCACCCAACCCGTAGCGATATCATAGTGCGAAAGGCGAACCTAGAATGAATCAAAGATTAAGACCTTCGGACCTAGCTACGGCACGAAAAGGCCCATCACGTTTGATTGAAGCAACCAATGATGACCAGAAGTTCACACAACAAATCGTAGAACTAGTGAGACGTTCTAACCTCACAATCGAACAAGCCGCCGAGAGAACCTACAAAGGCCAACGCTGGATAAATGTTCCCGGTGCTGACGGCATCAATAGGGAAACCGTAGAGAACCCGGCATTCACAAGATACCTAGATAGGCTACGAATTGCCCTAGGCTAGTTGCGAAGCAACCAATCCACCAAATTAGATCGTTTGCAATCATCGTGAGAGGTTCTTAGCCTCTCTAATCCTTTTAGGATTCCCACAAAGGCCGCACAGATCAGAATGATTTCCATAGGGGCGTCTCGTGGTGCAGGATGAAATAGGGGCGATGATGGTATTCTAAAGTGGACCATCGAAAAGAGCGAACCAATTTTTTAGCGGGTATGGTTCAAAAATGGTGGTTTGGAAGAGGCCCAATAATTTCCTACACGACCCAGCGTTTTCGACCTGTACAAAAGAATACTATTTTTTATTGAATAAACCCCGTCAAGTAGTTTACATGCGTACAGTATCGGCGGCGGCAGCGGCAGCAATGAGAGGGAGCGACAAACGGCAGTAGGGCGATTGACGATTCTGTAAGCCCGTTTCCCATTGGCCTGGGAAACCCATTGCCTACCCATGGCGATACCCTTTTGCCTGGGTTTATTAGAATCCTATTAGAACTTGCATTTTCTGACGATACATATTAGAATGATCGTCGTGACGAAAAACGCAATAAACACCGTAAAACAAGGGTAATGCGAGAGCCGGGATTTGAACCCGGATGGATTTCTCCACTGAATCCTAAGTCCAGCGCGTCTGCCAATTCCGCCACTCTCGCGTGTGGGTGACTACTCAACAGCTTGACGACGAAACTCGGCTCTGTCAACGCCGGCTGGTTCAGGGGGCGTTGAGGCATTGGCGGCCCGTGAGTGCCTTCTCGCCGCTGCAATCATCACTCGGCCACAATCTCCACTCCGCACAGCAGCGTGCGGCCGGCGGTGGCTTTTAGTTCGATATGAAGTGCTTCCTTGGCGGAAATCTTGGAGAACTCACGAACGACAATTTTATGGCGTGATTCACGTTCTTTGTTCAAGTCAAATTGTTTTAATACTTGCCGGCCGTCGATTGCCACGTCAAACACGCGCTCGCCGGACTGTTTCTCGTCGGGTTCGGCGAATATCAGCCGCACTGTGTAGAGCGTAGGCTCCTTGCCAGCGCCGCCAAGCGGAATGGTGAGCGAGCGCAACCCCTCGACTCCCGACGCGGCTACCCAGGCTGGACCTGTGCCCTGCATCAATCGAGGCGGCGCCGAGAACCAACGCGGGGCATCAACCTCCATCTCGATGGGCAGATCTGGGGAAGGACCGGCCACGCCCGGCAGAACGTAGTCCGGCTGGTTGTGGCTGGGCCAATCGAGCCACAATGTTCCATCTGGGGCCAGCCGATCGCCTGGCGCTCCCAAGTTGATTCCCAGCCGCTCGACTCGGCCGCTGGGGGGCTTCAGCGGACTGTACGACCAGCTATCCACTTCGGGCACATGCACCAAAGCCAACGACGTGAATACGGAGAATCCACAGTTGCAGCCTTGGGCCATGTTGGGCGCATTGAGCACGCCACCAGCCGGGATGAGGCTGTTGCGACAGCCGGAGCGGAAACCCGGCAGCCGCGTGGTCATGCCGTCGGAAACATTGCTGTAGCCGGCGGTGCCATCGCGGAATGTCAGCATGTTTTGGCTGGCGATAGCGTATCCACAATGGTGCGACGTGGTGGTGAACTCCCAAGGGATCGCATCGCCCGTGATGGGATGCGGCCGCATGATCGACTTTCCCGTCTTCACTTCATAAGACAAGCCAGGACCTCGCTGATCGATGATCCGATCGTTCCACATGATCAGCCGATCCATGCGGCTTTCCGGGTGTCCTTTGAATCCTGCTGCGGCAGCCTCTTTCTTCCACAGAGACCGACCGTTTGCGGCGCTGCGGGCTTCCATCCCTTGCTGATTGGACGTCACTACGATGTCTGTGTCCGCCGAGTGAGCCAGCCAGGTGGCAATCATGTCGATCGGCTCCTGCCACAAGACTTTGCCCGTCTCGGCGTCGAGCGCCTTGAGATATCGATGCACTCCTCCCGCGGGAACCTTTCCTTTGCGTTTCATATCTGCGTAGAGTTCTTGGATGATCCCATCGTAAAGATAAACTCTCCCACCACCTGTGGCCATCAGCGGGCAACTCTCCACTGGCGTATGAGACCAAACAGCCTGTCCCGTGGTGCGATCCAAAGCGACGATTCGCATGGGGATGCTGCCCCGCTGCTTTTCATCGTCGAACACGGAGACCATCAACCGATTCTTGACGACCTGGATTTCACCCCAAGAGTCGGACTTGCTGGGCAACGTGAATTTGGCGAGCGTTTTCCCAGTGTCGGGGTCGATTCGCAGGCAACTCTTGGCATAGCATAAATAGACCGCGTCCTCGGCAGCCGCCATGTGATAGCCGATGTCGTGTTGCCGGGTATCGAAATTGACGCGTCTTCCAGGACTGGTCCCTTTTTCGATGACAACCCGCCACAGCACTCGCCCCGTGTAAATATCTACCGCCGCCAAGGTCGAAACCCCCTGCAGATACATTCGGCCCCCGACGACGAGCGGGCTGGGTGGCCACAGGTGGCGATCGAAAAAGAAGCTGGTGTCGGCGGCCGGGCCTCCGAACCAGAGAATACCCAGGGGGGACGCAACCAGTTTGTCTTGCGACATCAAGGAGTTCGCGGCATCGCCATATTCATGCGTCCAATCGGCCGCCCCGGGTAGCGCACCAGGACGGTAGAGTTTCGAATAGCCATCCTGCAGTTCGACTTTAGCCCCTGACGTGGAATCGGCGGCAATGATTTCGGCAAGCTGCTTGTGGGCTGCGGCAGGTAAGCGCAAACAGGCCGTGCCCCCGTAGGGATGGAGGATGGGCAATATCCTGGTACGAATCGCCTGGGCATTTTCCATCCCGAAATATTTTGGATCCTTGCACCAGACAAAGTTTGCAAGATAGGGGGGCAACGAGATGCTATTAGCGTTTCCGACACGCGCGGCAATGTGCGATCCGTATCGTCCTGCCGCCACCATGCGCTCGCGCAATGCCTGGACCTTTTCGGCCGCAGGGTCGATGACGATCAACCGCAACTCAGATTGACGCAGGATCGCTTCGATCGACTCGATATCGCCGGCCCCAAAAACAACGCCGTAGCCGGCTTTTGCATTCGCTACTTTGAGCAGTGGAGACGATTGAGCTTCTTGCTTTGTGGCTGGTTTTGCAACAGATTGGGGAACGACCACAGCGGAAGGCTTCGGCTCTGTTACCTCTCCGGCAAAGCACAGCAATCGACCTTCCCGCGTCGAGACGAACAATTTGCCATCGGCCGCGATCAAAGATTGGGGAGACCCTTCGACTTCGGTCGTCCAGGTGATCCGAGCTTCATCCGATCCAGAAGAAATCCGAATCGCAAACAACAGATTCTCCCAATGTCCAAACAGATGCCGCCCGGCCAAGAGATCAATCTCCACCGGGACGCCAATCAGTTCCCCTTCGACCAGCGGGACGTGCCGCCCAAGCCGATGCGTGGGAACTCGCCAATGGGGAACATACGCGGAAACAGGCTGCCCCCGACGGTCGGTGGCCACAGCCTTCGTGGGCTTGGAAAGGTCAATCTCCACGATCTCGTCGTGCTGAACGAAATAGACGACATCCCCTCCGATCACGGGGCGACTACATTCCAAGGGAATCAACTTGCGAGCTTCGGTATCAAGCACACGTTGGCCATGAAAGAGTCTATTGCGATGCAAAGAAAGCAGATAGTCAGATCGCTTGTCGGCCCCAAAATGGGGCTGCCGGGTGGGAGTGCCTTTCAAGCTCATATGCACCGCCGGCCCGCGGCCGCTGGGAACAAACAACCGATCGTCGCTGATTGCCAGATATCCTTGCGGCGCATCGTCGGTGAGCGATGTCACGACTTCGACGGACGGAGCGTGCCCGGCACTGATTGCCGGAATCTTGCCGAGATCCACACGAAACAGTGCTGCTCCTTCAAAGGGCCACACGCCTGCCGCGTAATAGAGCCAATTGCGATCGATGACCAGTCCTCCGCGGACAGGCCACAGAGAGATCAAGCGATCGTTGCCGATCGCGGTTCGATTGCCGAACGGCGAAGGGATTTTCCAGAGCAGTGCGCCATCCGCCGCGGACAAACAATACAGAACTCCGTCGTCGGAACCAAAATAGACGCGACCATCCGCCACCACCGGCGCCATTCGCACCGGCCCCTCCGCGAAGAACCGCCATTTTTCTCGTCCGCTGTCCACATCCAGGGCGAGAAGCGAATCTTCCGCGCTGAGTCCCACCAGCAGAGTCTTGCCCCATACCACCGGCTCTTGTGCGGCGTCGAACAGGAGTTTGGCGTCTTCGGGCCAAGCGGGCGCGGGTGGCTTGAGTTGTGTGGTCCAGGCCAGCGTCAATTTGTCGGGGAGTTGTTGAGGAGTACTAGCGGTGCGGCCCGCATCGTAGCGCCACATCGGCCAGTCCTCGGCCCGCGACAAGGAGCCGAAACTAGGGAAGCCAACGAGGAACAGCCCCAGAACTAATCGTATGTGCAGTCGCAAGGACATTTCGAACTCCTCCGCAGCGATCCAACTGAGCGGCCAGTTGGCTATTGTCGGAGTTCTTTAGCCAATTTTCCACTCCCGTGGAGCGCGGGATCGCAGACCATTGGCTTCCGCATCCCCGACAAACTCTTCTTTGGAGGGGTCAAAAGTGAGTTTCCGCTTCAGAATCCAGGAGAGTGCCGTCGCGTGGCAGGTGATGTGAGAGTGGCGCATCACGCTGGGATTGCAGATCGTCTTGCCGCGATTCTTAATACAGTCGAAGAAATTGCGGGCGTGTGCCACCACATCCAGGCCGTCGATCTTTCCTGTGGATGGCGGCAACTCACTGCGGAGCGATTCCGGCTTCAGGTCCAGTTCCGCCTTGTCCCCGGTCTCCACCGAGCCGGCTTCGCCAACGAACTTCACCGGGCAGATGCCCACGCTGTTGTTCCAGTTGGGCCGGCGATCCTTGAACGGGTTCGGCAAAAAGTCGAGCACCAACTTCACGCCATTGGCATAGCGACAGGTGACATTCGTGTCCGACGGCTCATATTCCACGGGCATGGTGTCGTCGGCACTGTTGGCCCATTGGCACAGATCGACGGTGTGAGCGCCCCAGTCGAGCAACCTGGCGCCCGATTCGAAATCGAAATACCCGCGCCAGCCGCCGCGCACATACGCTGGGTTATATGGCCTCCAGGGAGCGGTCCCGAGCCACAGGTTCCAATCGACCACATCGCGCGGCGGCACCGACTCCGCCGGAAGCCAATCGTTTTTTAATACCGGCATGTAGACCGAAGCATAGAGCGTCTGGAGCTTGCCGAGCTTTCCCGTTTGCGCGAGTTGAACCGCCTGCTGAAAGTTCGGTACGCTCCGTCGTTGGGTACCGGCTTGATAAACCCGGCCCGTCTTTTTCATCGCTGCTTCCACTTCCTGGCAGTTGGCAATCGTCAGGCCGCACGGCTTCTCGCTGTAAACGTCTTTGCCTGCTTCAGCCGCCAGGATGGAGGCCGGGGCATGCCAGCGATCTCCGGTGGCGATCAGCACGGCGTCGATGTCCTTGCGGTCCAACAGTTCGCGAAAGTCGCGATAGAGCTTGCACTTTTCATTGCCTTGCTGCTTATCGACCAGCGTCTTGCCAGCATTGCGTCGGCTGGCCTGTACGTCGGCAATCGCCACGCACTCCATCTCAGGCAATTTGAACATGCCCCCCAGAACGTGCGTGGCGCGAGGGCCGATGCCGATCACACCCAGGCGAATCTTGTCGCTGGGAGCAGTGCGAGCGGTGGCGCCGAGAACATGGGGAGAAATGATCGCAGGTAATGAACTTGCTGCCGCAGCGGTCAGTGATGTTTTGAGAAAGTGGCGACGAGTGGGCTTCATGATGTGCTCTTTCAAGTAGGGTGGGTGCTTGCACCCACGCGGTTTCTTTCACGTAACGATCGATCTTTTTTCAACCGATAACGGTGGGTGCAAGCACCCACCCTACCACTATGGTCGCAGCGCTTCCTTGAGTTGCGCTTCGCCTAATCCACCCAGTTCGAGCTTGGGGTTCTTGATCAACTTCAACCCGCGATATTCGACCTTGATCGGCGGCCCGGAATGGATCTGTAAAGCAATGCGCCCTTCACGCTCACCTTTCGGGTCGCGCAGGGCCGTGCAGAGTTTGCCGTTGATGGCCGTCCAGATCGAGTCGCCGTACGTCAGGATCTCATAGCGATTCCATTCGCCCGGCTTGACGGCCTGCGCACCGACCTCATTCTTGTCGAGCAGGCCACGTCCATGCTCATGATAGAGCTTGCCCCACCAACCTTCGCCGACATCCGCTTGATACCCCTTGGCGTGGCCGTCCGCGCCGCGCTGGCTGCGGAACTGGATGCCGGCATTACCATTGTTGGGGGTCAAACGTACTTCGCAAGAAAGATAGAAATCACCGACCGGTGTATCGCTCCACAAAAACGTATTGTGCGGCACATTCTCTGTGGATTGCCCTACGATCGAGCCCTCCACGACGGACCAATACTTCATATCCGCCGCATCGTCGCTCCAGCCGGCAAGATCTCGGCCGTTAAAGAAATTCGCCACGGGTTCGGCGGCAGCAGCAATCCATCCAAAGAGGAAAACACAAACGCTGGCCAGCGCACCTTGGGCAACAGATGTCATGGGAGATCTCGGGGAAGGTGGGGCATGGAACCAGAGGAGATTCTACACGATTCGCCAAATTGTTAGCGCGACTCACGGCTTGCCGAACTTGGCTCGAGCAACTTTCATGGAAGACCAACCGGCCAACAACTCCGGGGCGGAGGCTGTTCGATTTTTAGGAACCAAAAATGCGACGGCCTCTTTAGGAATACACCATCCTCACGAAATGATTTCCGACGCTCTATCAGCAATTCCCTTTCTTCCGCCGCCAGGCGAGCAGACCCAGGCCCGCCAAGCCCAAGGCTGCCAGAACGAACGTCGAAGGCTCGGGGACGGCTTCCTGTTGTTGCTCGAATCCGACATAGGTGTAGTCGTCCAAGGCGATGTAGCGAACTTGTGCCGCCGTCAGCGTTGCTGAGGAAGTCAGGCTTGAGCCTATGAGTGCTTCCAGAGCCAACTCGTGATCTCCTTTCCAACGAAACGCCCAGTCGAAAGTTGCAGGGTTCACGCCCAGCGCGCCACTGGGACTGCCGTCGAACACCAGGTCCAGCGTGCCACCGCTAAAGTTCAAGGCTCCGCCGCTGCTGTTGTCTTCCGTCAGTCCATCGAGTTGCCCCCCATCCTGCGAAACGCGAAGTGTGTTGCCTCCGCCACCCCAATTGATACTGCCGGTGACCGTCCCACCTCTGACGATCGCCAAAGAACCATCATTTACGAAGAGGTTGTTCGTAAACAGGCGGCCGGTGCCGTCGGTGGTGGAAGCACCGGCGGAACCGAAGACAATTTGCCCTGTTGTGGTCACATTGAAACCGTTCATATTCATGATGCTCGCGCCGCCGCCACCAATGTAGACGGGACCGCTGCCGACATTCATATGGGCGCCCAGGCTGATGGTTCCTGGCGTGCTCTTTTCAAAGTATCCGGTGACGTTCGACGTGGCGGCGGTAGTTACATTCACGGTTCCGCTCC
The DNA here is from genome assembly GCA_021413705.1 of Planctomycetota bacterium. GTDB lineage: Bacteria > Planctomycetota > Planctomycetia > Pirellulales > UBA7805 > JAIOPX01. The sequence continues at coordinate 22,987 of JAIOPX010000416.1, forward strand.
ATAGGTAAAGCGATGCCGTCGTGTCGCCTGTACCAAATGTGAATGTCGAGCCGTCTTCAATGCGCATACTATTGGACGTGATTGCCCCCGTGCTGCGCGTCACGATACCGGGACCGCCCAGACCGCCAATGTGAATTTCATTATTCACCTCCAAGTTGTTACTTGTCAGGGCGAGAGTTCCCGAGGTGTACGCATCGTTCAGGTCCAGGATCGTGGCGTCGAGCGTGACGACATGCCCAGGATTGATGCGAGCTTCATCGGCGTTGGCCACCGAACCCGGATAACCAGACCCAACACCCCATGTGGCCGATGTAGTCCACGGTCCAGATGCACTGGAGTTGTAGGTGACGGCCTGCGCCTGCATGCAAATCGCCAGTCCCAAAAACATGCCGGTCAGGATAATCGCCAGTTTCGTTGTGAATAAATTGCGCGTAATCATTTCCAACTCCTTGTGAAAGAGAAAACAGAAACAAATTGAAGTGATACGTACGACGAGATATTCTTGACTTCGATATGACCGCAATTTATTGAATTGTCTCCTTGTGTTTGACTTTCATGCTCGTCCCTCGCCAGCGCTTTGAGCTCACTCGTTGCTTCCGCTGTGGGGCACCCGCGCCGTGGACCGGGCCGCGACGTGATCGGTTACTTCCACCTTGTCCAGCAGCAAAGCGCTGGCCACCCCGCGCGTCGGTTCGCAGCGGATACGCATCTGCACTTTGCGTCCCGCACCAGCAAACTGTTGAAAATCGAAACCAGCGCGATCTTTCCATCGGCCCGGGGTGCGATGCACGATGCCGCCAGGAGCCTGCCAGCTCATTGTATAACCCTCGGCCGTAGTTTCGAGCGCGAGTACCACATCCCGCGTCCAGTCCAGCGGCTTCCCGCCTTTTTCCTCGCAAGGCGACTTCATGTATTCGACCTTCGAGTTCGGATCGTTCCAGGCCGTCAGCCGAAGCTCGTTGGGCTGGCCGGCAATGGTGCTGCTGTAAATCCGTACTTCCACCTGGCTTTGCTCGTCGTCGCTCACCAGCGCCATCACCACATGCGGCGAGGGGGCAGCACGTAAATGCCACTTGAAGCTGGCCCCGCCAACGCTGAAGCGATCGCGGCTTCGTAACTCCAATGGACTGTTGGTCTTCTTCCAGAGCCGCCGCCCCTCGACGGTGCTTAACTGCGCCGCTCCATCTACTTCCTTGGCCGTCGTAGAGGGCTCTCGATGCGATAGCAAGTCAAATCCGCCCCCTATGCCGTCCAGGTTACGGGTCAGGTCGCCATCGTTAAAATCGTCGTCCTGCACGACCTCGCGATCGCTCAACAGCGCCTGCCCGGCAAAGAACTCATCTGGATTGACGGGCGTGGGCTGCAGTGTGCCTTGTTGATCGACACGCACGGCACTGCCGGCAGAAACGATTTCTGAATGTGGATTGGGGATTGCGGATTGAGGAACGCGGACTTCGGAAGTAGCTGTTTCTGTTTCGGCGGCGACTTCGACTTTGCCGGAGAGGACGTGAACTTCGGTCGTGAGCGCATTGGTGGTTGGACTTACCTTCCCCTGATCCCTCCCCCCTGGCACCTGATCCCCAACCCCTGCCCCCTTCCTCTGCACCACCATGCCGAACTCAGTCCCCCGATCGACTGCGGTCAGCGTGGGGGAGGCGATCGTAAAGCCGGCGCCCTGCGGCGGGACGTGGGCAGTAAGCTTGCCGTGGGAGAGGAAGGAAGGGTGGAAGGCCGATTTCGGATCCCTGCCCCCTGATCTCTGTCTCTTCTCTTCCCCCACCACGAACTCCACGGGGCCTTGCAGGACCACCCTGGCACCGGAGGTGTACTCGATTTCTGCAAGTCCCGAATGCAAACGCAGGGTGTGACCGGCCTTCAGGGGTTCGGAGACTGCTTGGGCAATGTCCTTTGTGTTCCTTTGATGTGACGGCACGTTCCGACTGTCGTCTGCCCACACTGCCTGGACCGTCCGCACCAAATGGGCCACAACGGGTGCTGGTGACTCAGGTTGAGCTGCCTGCCGCAGCCAGCCGCTAAGATAGATCACTCCGACCAACAGCGATGCCGCCACGGCGGCGGCCAACCAGCGGAGGCGATAGCGCGCCAGGCGAGCCGTTCCTTGGCGAGCGGGGGGCGTAAGCCCCCTGTTTTCTTCGGGCGCAATCAACAGGGGGCTTATGCCCCCCGCTCGCCTGGAATCCGCTTCGCTCGGCAGTCCAGACGTGTTTTTCCCGCGACTGAGCCACAGCAGCCGGGCGTGGACATTCATATAGCGAACATAAAACCGCCGTGCCGTTTCGTCACCGGAGAGCCGCAAGTTCAACAGCGTCCCCTGATCTTCCGTCAGCGTTCCTTCGCATTCGGCCTCGATCCAGCCCCAGATCGGATCATGAGGTTCAGGCGTCAGCATGTGCGATCGAGTCATGAGCCTCGCTCCATCAAGGTTCGCTGGATACATCGCAAGACGGTCTGCCGAATGCGGCGGACCTTGATATAGAGCGCGTCGGCGGTCGTCTCCAGCAACGACGCCAATTCGCGAATGGTCTGCCGGCCGCTATACGACCTCTTCAGCAATTCTTGTTGTTCAGCTGGGAGCTTTTCGATGCAGGCGGCGAGCGCTTCGAGTTCCTCGCTCTGCTCGGCCTGAGAGTCTAAAGTCAAATCGGCGATGACCTGAGCCATTTCATCGCTCAACGATATTCCGGCCGGGTTGCGTTTCTGGCGGAAGTTGCGTACCTCGTTGAACGCGATGCCGCACGCCCAGCGGACAAAATCGCGCTGCGGGTCGTATTCCTCTCGCTTTTTCCACAGCACCAGTGAGGACTGCTGAAAAACGTCCTCAGCATCCTGCCAGTGGGGCAGTTGCGTGACGATGAAGGCGAACACGCGGTCTTGCGAACGTATGAACCGCTCGGCGAAATCAAATTGGGCCTCGGAATCGGCCGTGTCGGTCATTGGCGAGGAACCTCCCCTTGGACCCTTAGTATCGTGGCGACAAGCACGGATTGGACAAGGAAAGGAAACTATTTCACGAAATCTTCTTCATGGAGCAGTCAATCCATACGAAATCGAACCTACTTCAGCAGAAACGCTTAGGCGGTAACGCCACGACTTGTCCAATGCTTCTCCCAAAGCCACGATACAAGGTGCGTTGGATGCCTGCACCGATGAGATGGTAACATATACGCCATTTCACGACCCCTCCGACGCCCGTTCACACGCAAGGGAGTCTTTCGCACATGCAACGTCGCCAGTTTCTGAAAGCGGGAGTAGCGGGGGCCGGGGCGATCGGATTGCCGACATGGGTGCCGCGGCACGTTTTGTCCGCTCCCGGCCGGCCCGGGGCTAATGATCGCATCTCGGTGGCCGCCATTGGCGTCGGAGGCCGTGCAGCCTTACTCTTGCAGCAGCTACCGCCCGATGCCCAACTCGTCGCGCTGTGCGACTGCAATTTGCCGAGGGCCGAGGCTTTCAAGGCTAAGGCGAAGCTCGATTGTCCGGTCTATCAAGACTATCGAAAAGTCCTTGATCGAAAAGATGTGGATGCGGTGATCGTGGCTACCGGAGAGTTTCAGCGAGTGCTCCCCTGCATTCATGCTTGTCAGGCGGGCAAAGATATCTATGCGGAAAAGCCGCTGACTCTGTACATCCAAGAAGGTCGCGCGCTGGTGGACGCCGTCCGGCGGCATCAGCGCGTCTTGCAGGTCGGCTCGCAACAGCGTTCGATGGCCATGAATCGCATCGCTTGCGAGTTGGTGCGCGGCGGTGGTCTAGGAAAACTGCTGAGCGTACAGGCGATCAATTATTCAGGACCGCAGGAGTCCCCGCCGCAGCCAATCGCAGAACAACCCTTACCGGCCGGATTGGATTGGAGTGTCTGGCTGAACCAGGCGGCGAACCGCCCGTTCAACCCTCAGTGGATGAGCTGGATGCGATGGCGGGATTTCAGTGGCGGGCAAATGACCAACTGGGGTGCTCATGGGGTGGATCAAATTCAGTGGGCGCTAGGAATGGACGGTACGGGGCCAGTCGAAATGTGGCCTCTGACGCCCGGGCCAAATGGCCAGGTCGCCATAAAATATGCCAACGGCGTGGAAGTTCACTTCGTGATTCAAGAGAACCGCGGGCCGATGGGGGGCGCTATCTTCATCGGTGAAAAAGGAAAGCTGGAAATCAACCGCAATAAGTTCAGCTCCAATCCGCCGGAAATCGCCGTGGAGTTGCTGAAAAAAGTGGACGTAGGGGAAGAGGAACGCAAGTGGAGCGACAAGCTGGCGCTCTGGCAGGCTCGGTGGCACATGCAGGATTGGCTCGACTGCATCCGAACGCGGAAGTTGCCGGCGGCCGACGTGGAGATCGGCCATCGCTCGGTCACGATTTGCCATTTGGCGAACATTACGCGGGCTGTCGGCCGTCGCCTGCGATGGGATCCTACGAAAGAACAATTTGCAGGGGATGAGGAAGCGAACCGACTCGTGGACCGCCCACGGCGCAAGGGGTACGAATTGCCGCAGGGCAGTTGATGCCAGGCCAGTGGGAACTGGCGAGCGGGGGGGCGTAAGCCCCCTGTTCTGCAAGTGACGAATCCTATCTGTATATTACGACCCCGGCACCACCTCAACGGCCGGCTTCCGCCGGTCGCTCACACCGACCGCTCGCCTGAAGTCCGCTACTCGCCAGAACTCCAATGCCGCGCCGCTTGAGAATTATCGAGCCAGCGACTAGCCTATCGTTATTCGGGCATCTCCGTCGTTCGGCTGCATTCTTCATCCGCAGGAGCCCAGGCAATGGCGCGACAGGTTTTTCGTCTTCATCGTCGGCGGTTTTTGAAAGCCGCGGTTCAAGTGGGTGCGGTGGCCTTGGCCCCGCAGGTCATTCCCAGTTCCGCACTGGGGCGCGACGGCGCGGTGGCCCCCAGCGAACGGATCGTCATGGGGGGGATCGGCATCGGGAACCGAGGAACGTATGACCTCGGCTGTTTCTTCGAACAGCCCGATGCCCAGTTCGTGGCCATCTGCGACGTTAAGAAGGCCCGGCGCGATGCGGTCAAACAGATGACCGATAAGAAGTATGGCAACCAGGACTGCAAAACATATCGCGACTTCCGCGAGTTGCTGGACCGCGGCAACATCGACGCCGTGCTGATCGCCACCGGTCCGAACTGGCATGCGACGGCTTCGTTCTATGCCGCTCGCGCCGGCAAGGACATGTATTGCGAAAAACCGTGTACGAAAAACATTGCGCAAAGTCTGGCGCTGGCCGATATCATGCGGCGCTCAGGACGGATCTTCCAGGCCGGAACCCAGCGCCGCAATCTTCCTCACTTTGCTTTTGCCTGTGAGCTTGCCCGGACGGGTAAGCTTGGCAAACTCAAGACGGTGCATGCCCATCCGGCAGGCATCCACACTGAAATGAGCGGCTGGCTTTCACCCGAGAAAGAACCGAACAAAGAAGTCATCGACTGGGACATGTATCTTGGTCCGGCTGCCTGGCGGCCCTTCAACAACCGAAATCTTGACGGATTCAACTTTGAAAAAGGGGGCGGGCTTGTCGGGGGCGGCGTGTTGGAATGGGGATCGCACTGCGTGGATCTCTGCCAATGGGCCGTCGGAGCCGACCATACCGCGCCCGTGGAATACAATCCGCCTGTGCGTGGCCGCGTAACTGCCCGCTATGCCAATGGTGTCGAGTTGGTGATCCGCAACGACGGTTGGCTGAAATTGGGCTCTTGTCCGGTTCGATTCGAGGGAGAGACGGGGTGGGTGGAAACCGGCGACAGCGGCAAGTTGGTGCTTAGTTCGCCAGAGTTACTGGCCGGAAACAAAGTGGCGGAAATCGGCGGCTATCCTGCCACCTTCCACGTCCGCGACTTCCTCGACTGCGTCAAGTCGCGCAGCCAGCCGAAGGCCAATGCTGAGGCGGCCTGCTATGCACACATCGCCTGTCATGCGGCGAACATCGCGATCGCTCTGGGGCGTAAATTGACATTCGACACCAAGTCGAACGAGTTTGTAGGAGACGACCAGGCAAACCGGCTTCGATCCGAAGCGCTCCGCGAACCGTGGAGGCTGTAATGAATCATCCCATCAGGCGGAGGTTGGCGATGCTCACATTTTCAGGCGCGGGGCGGTGTTTCACATCAGCAGCAGTGGCACTCTTGTTGTGCGGCGTCGCTCGCGCAGCCGACAAGCCGAGTGCCGAGGAAGACAAGCTGATTGCAATCCTGCAATCCGGCGCACCTCAGGCGGAAAAAGCTATCACCTGCAAGAAACTTGCAATTCATGGCAGCAAGGCCGCGGCTCCGTCACTGGCCCCGCTGCTCTTGGATGAGAAATTGACCTCCTGGGCGCGAATCGCCCTGGAAGCAATTCCCGGACCCGAAGCGGATGCAGCCTTGATCGGCGCACTGCAGCAGGCGCAGGGACGGACGCTGATTGGCGTGATCAACTCGATCGGCGTGCGGCGCAACAAACAAGCCGTAAATCCATTATCGGTCAAGCTCAAATCAGATGATGCAGAGGTGGCATCTGCGGCGGCAATAGCCTTGGGAAATATCGGCGGTGCAGAAGCGACAAAGTTGCTGCTTGCTTCCTTGCCGACTGCTCCTGTAAGCACTCGATCCGCTGTGGCGGAGGGCTGTATCATTGGCGCTGAGCAGCTTGCCAAAGACGGAAAACTCCCCGAAGCGATCGAAATCTACGACGCCGTGCGGAAGGCCGAGGTTCCCCATCCACGCATCCTGGAAGCCACGCGGGGGGCCATTCTAGCACGGAAAGAAGCAGGGCTGCCGCTGCTCCTGGAGCAATTGCGAGCCAAAGACAAGGCAACATTTCAACTAGCCTTGAGCGTGGCCCGCGAACTACCTGGCCCCAATGTTTCCGCGGCGCTCACGGGTGAGATCGCGAGTGCTACGCCCGAGCGCGGGGCATTGATACTTCGCGCCTTGAAGGACCGCCGCGATCAGGTAGCTTCGCCAGCGATGCTTCAGACAGCCAAAACAGGTTCGAAGCCCGCTCGCCTGGCCGCCCTGGGCATAATCCGACAGTCGGGTGATGTCTCGTGCCTTCCGACGCTGCTGGAAATAGCCGCTCAGGAGGACGTTGAGCTGGCTCAAGCCTCCAAAGAAGCGCTGGCGGAACTTCCCGACAAGAATGTCAACCTGGAGATTCTCGCACGCCTGACCAAAGCCGACGACAAATCGAAAAAGATCCTCATTGAGGTGGTTGGTTTGCGGCGGATTGCCGCAGTCCCGGCGCTGATCGCGGCGGCCGACAGCAAGGACGCCACGATCCGCCACGCCGCGTTGACAGCGCTGGGCGCCACCGTTGAACTCAGCGACGTAGCCGAGCTCATCAAGCGAGTCGCCTCACCCGCGGCAGCCGAAGACGTCAGCGTATCCCGTCAGGCTCTGCGAGCGGCGTGCGTGCGGATGTCCGATCGCGAAGTGTGTGCGCAAAAACTCGTGGCTGCAATTCCAGGTGCTTCTGTGCCCACCAGGTGCATCTTCCTGGAAACGCTTGGCGCCATGGGTGGCTCTGCTGCGCTGGGCGCACTCGGTGCAGCCGGCAAAGACTCGGACCCGCAATTGCAGGATGTTGCCAGCCGGATGCTTGGCCAATGGATGACGGTCGATGCGGCGCCGGTATTGCTCGACCTGGCGAAAAACGCGCCCGAGGATAAGTATAAGACGCGAGCATTGCGAGGCTGTCTCCGCATCACTCGGCAGTTCACCATGCCCGATCGGCAGCGGGCCGAATTGTGCAATGGCGCCCTGACGGCGGCCACTCGGCCGGAAGAACAGAAGCTAGTGCTGGAAATTCTCCAGCGTTATCCCAACGCGGACACTCTGGCGGTGGCCGTGCAGGCGGCACAGATGCCGGCTCTTAAGCAGGAAGGTTCCCAACTGGCTGCAGCAATCGCCAAGAAACTCAGCGGCCAGGATATTGAGGCCGGGGAATTGGTGAAGCAACTTCAGACGCCGGTCAAGCTAGAAATCATCAAGGCGCAATACGGCGCTGGTAACGGCCAGAAAGATGTCACCGAAGCACTGCGACAGGTTGCCCGAGATTTGCCGCTGATTGTTCTGCGCTCGCCCAGCTACAACGACAGCTTCGGTGGCGATCCTGCGCCGGGCGTCTCCAAGAAGTTGCGTATCGAGTATCGGATCAACGGCGCCGCGGGTGACGCCTCGTTCGCGGAGAATGCAGTCATCATGCTGCCGACGCCGAAGTAGGACGGGTTTCCTAACCCGTCCATTCAGTTCGTAGACGGGCTGGGAAGCCCGTCCTACTGCAATAGCGCAAAAAAAGGTACCGCCGCGTCCCGGGGAAGGACGCGGGCGGCACCCGGTGGGAGACCATGGCATGTCGAGGTGGTTCGGCCGTCAGGCCGTCTCGATCGTGACTTCTTAGAAGGTCACGATACCATCGAGGCCAAAGGTCAATTGTTCATCCGCTGTCGAGTTGGCGTAAGGGTTTCCACCGCCCGTGTGCCAGTCGTAGCGAACTTCGGGTCGCACAGTCACGTTGGTGTGCGGCTTCCAGTTCACGCCAAAGGTGGCTTCCCAGTAGTCGCCAGGGCTTCCTTGTCCATTGGAGTTGGGGACGCGGACGCCGTCCTCGTCGCGGAACCACTCAAATCTGGCCCCTACGGACCAGCAGCAATTCAGTTCCTTGATGAGGTATTGGTTTACGCCGTACCAAGCCGTGCTGGGGGTGCCCAGGTTGGTGTTGGTCGCGTAGTCGCTCTGGAAGATGTACTGCCAGTCGTTTTCGAACTTATGCTTCAGCACGATGCTCTGCATATAGATGTTGCCATTGTTGGCTACGGCACCGTTGCCGAAGTCGCCAGCCGTCAAGGCATAGGCCAGGCTGGTGTTCGAATCGCAACTCGTCCAGGTCACGCCGCCCAAGAACAGGTTGGCGTTGCTGACGTTGTTAAAGCCGCTGTCCCAGCCTTGCACCCAGCCGCCGTAGAGCGTGATCTGGTCGCTATACTTATAGTCAGCCAAAGCACCGGTGTGGGTGAAGGGCTCGCCCCAGACCATGGTGTAGGCATGGGAGTAGAAGAAGTTGCCGGTCGCCTGCACGACTTCATTGCCGATGATCGTGAAGAAGTGACCGAGCTTGATGTTGAGGTCGTTATAGGAGACGACGCCATAGAGCTGCGGCATGGCCGAGCCGTAGATCGCCGAGGTATCCCACTCCGTATCCCAGCCGATGTCACCGGTGGCTTGCGTGAAGCGAGCGTCGGAGCCGAACAGGTAATCGACTCGGAAACCCCAGTCCCAGCCGCAACCGTCGGTCTTGCTCGCCTTGTCCACCCAGCCCCAGAGCTGGTTGCCCATGACGCCGTTGCTCTGCGTATTGAACGCGACGGGCAAGTTGGCGTTCTGACCACGCTCGTTGTGGCCGTTGCCGGTGATGCCGGCAGCCGCCCAGCCGCCGTAGGTCCACGGCGAATCTTCGCAGCGGCAGGGCTGGAGCCAGTCCTGCAACTTCCAAGGATCGCCGCAGGGATTTGCTTCCTCTTCCGCAGCTTCACAGCCGCAATCATTGCAGCCGCAAGCCTCGCCGGCAGGCGCGGGTTTGGCCGCGTCGCTGGGTGATGTTTCGCCTGCGCCCCCTTCGGCTGCATAGTAATCTCGATAGTCTACAGGCCCGATCTCGGCGGATCGTTGCTTCGCCGATTGAAACCTGCTGGCTGGCATTTCCTGAGCTCTCGCACTCGCGCCGAGGCTAAGCCCAGTCATGGCCAGGGCCACCAATCCGGTAGTTCCCCAACATTTCATGACGTCTCCTCGCTCTCTTGAATTGAATCTCGATGGGTACTCCGCACTTCCCCTCCGCCTCAAAGGCGGAATA
>JAIOPX010000417.1 GCA_021413705.1 Planctomycetota bacterium
CGATCAGCCGGCGGGCGCTAGCCCCCGGTCAGGTACCCGCTTCCCGCACAGGACCGGGCGCTAGCGCGTGCCGGCTGATTTTTTCCTGCCCCTCTCCACCACACTCGCTCACCTCATGTCTCGCATCTTCTTTTCACTCGGTGTCTTGGCACTGCTGATGATGGCGGCCACGCTCTCGATCGGGCTCTATCTCGGAGGCTACAAGGCGCGCCTGGTCGAGTTGGCCACGGAAATCAAATCTCTGCAAGGGCAGGGGGGTAGCGCCGCAAATCAGCAGGCCGCCGGCGAACTGGTTCAGAAACGCGCGCGGTTAGTCGAACTGGTGGGTTGGTTCCGCGTACACATGTTGCTGGGCGTGGCGACTTCGCTGACGGTTATTCTCGTCAACTGCATCGCCGTGACCTACTTCATAGGGACGGGCCGGTGGTGTCGCGAAGTTGTGGAGACCTATCAACTTGAACCGGCATTAGCCGCCCAAAGCCAGCGACTCAAGCGACGTTCGTTTCCCTGGGCCACACTGGGCATCGTCGCGGCCCTTTCGATCAGTGCCCTGGGGGCGGCAGCCGATCCGGGCAACACGGTCGCCAATGCCGAATATTGGGTTACTCCCCACATGGCAGCGGCCTTTGGGGGTTTCTTGCTGATCGCCGTGGCTTTCTTTATCCAATGGGCGAACATCAGTGAGAACCACGGTGTCATAGACGAGATCGTGGCCAGAGTCGAAGCGGTCCGCCGCCAGCGGGGGCTGGACTAGTGCTGTTGGCGGCCAAAGCAGTGACCACGACGACCCTAATCACTGCCATTGAATGGCCCATATCGCTCATCGTATACTGGTGGATTCGCACGCTGGAAAAACCGTACGCTTAACATCCTTTGGGAGAAAGAAAGCCGTGTTTCAGTCCATCGCCGTTGTGGGAGCCACAGGTGCCGTCGGAACGATCATTCTGCGGCTGCTTGAGGAGCGGAATTTTCCGTTCCAGCAGATCAAGTTTCTGGCCACACCCCGGTCGGCAGGCAAATCGATTGCGTTCGCGGGCCAGCAATACAAGGTGGAAGCACTGACGCCGGAAGCATTCGACGGAGTCGAATTGGCCATTTGCAGCACGCCCGACGAAGCCGCCGCTGAGTTTGTCCCCTGGGCCGTGGAGCGCGGTTGCACCGTAGTCGATGAGAGCGGCTACTGGCGGATGAACCCCGAGGTCGTGCTGGTTGTGCCCGAGGTCAACCCCGAGGCATTGCAGCGACACAACGGAATCATCGCCAGCCCCAACTGCTCGACGACGCAACTGGTGGTGGCGCTGAAGCCGCTGCACGAAGCTGCCCGAGTGAAGCGGGTGGTGGTCAGCACCTATCAGGCCACCAGCGGAGCAGGGCTCCCCGGCTGCCGCGATCTGGAGGAGGGGACGCGAGCCCATTTGGAGAAAAAGAACTACAAGTATGAGACGTTCAAGCACCCGATCGCGTTTAACGTGATTCCGCAAATCGGCTCGGAGAAACAGCAGGGCTATACTTCGGAAGAGATGAAGATGGTCTACGAGACGCGGAAGATTCTCGGCGACGAGACGATCCAAGTCTGCCCGACGTGCGTCCGCGTGCCGGTTACCAACTGCCATAGCGAAAGCATTCTGGTTGAGACCGAGCGTAAGCTAACGGTGGCCGAAGCCAAGCGGCTGTGGGACGCGGTGCAGATCGCGGAGCTTTTGCTGGCAAGTCGCGCGGAAGTGTGATGTTGCACTCATGCCTCATTTCAAACTGACGCTTGCCTACGACGGAACCGCCTACCATGGCTGGCAAGTACAACTAGAACAACGAACGATTCAGGGGACGATCGAACAGGCAATTCTCAAGCTCACAGGGCAAAGTGTTCGCATAACGGCCAGCGGGCGCACCGATGCCGGTGTCCATGCCCTGGGGCAAGTGGCATCTTTCAGCGCCGACTGCCGATTGACCCTCAGCGAACTCCAATCGACGTCCCAGCCATGCAGCGGGCTGCCATGGCGCTGGTGGGAACGCATGACTTTTCCAGCTTTGAAACGGCCGGCGCGCCGCGGGAAACAAGTGTGCGAACGGTTTCCCGCCTGGTAGTGCAGGAGGAGGATGCCAAGAGTGGCCAAATCATCATCGAAATTGAGGCCGATTGATTTTTCTATAATATGGTCCGGGCGATAGTGGGCACCCTCGTGGAAGTGGGCAGGGGGGCGGAGCCGGAATCCTGGGCGGGTGAAGTATTGGCCGCGTGCAACCGCTCCGCCGCCGGTCCCACTGCCCCGCCGCAGGGCTTGTTCCTAGTCTGGGTAGACTATTCCTGAAGCGATTAGTGTAAACAATGCCAGCGCCAGCCAATACCGGCGAGTTCCTTACTCTCCTAATTCAGAGTGGCTTGGTTAATGATAGTAGGATTGCCCAATTCAGCGCGGTGTGGATTGCTTTTCGAGAAGATGACCCTATCGATAACCTTTGCGAACAGTTAGTCGCGACAAATCTTCTCACGGAATGGCAATGCAACAAACTTCGCGAAGGAAGGTACAAAGGGTTTTTCTGGGACAATTACCTATTTCTCGGCCATGTCAGTGTGAATCCAAGCACAAGCACGTACCTTGCTATAGATACATCTAACGGCAAGCGAGTGGAATTGGAAATAACTCCACCATCATCGTCCCAAGATGGTCACGGTCACTATCGAGTTTCAAAGGTTCTTGACGACTAGCTGCAGCCCGGTACTCGGCGAGTACCTCACCTTTGCGTAATCCTTTTAAATGCGAATCGCCCACGTCATCACACGTATGATCATCGGCGGCGCTCAGGAGAACACGCTCCTGACGTGTCTCGATCTGAAGAACGAGTACGGCGACGATGTCCTGCTGATCACCGGCCCCGCGTTGGGACCGGAAGGAAG
>JAIOPX010000418.1 GCA_021413705.1 Planctomycetota bacterium
TCAACCAGCTTCCCCTCGTGAATCACCAACAGGTCGCTACGGCTCTTGAGCGCTTCTTGATGTTGGGCCGCCAGCACGGTCTTCTCAGATTCCAACGCGATCACGCGTTGCTGCTTGATGGCCAACTGTGTTTTATATTGCTTTTCAATTTCTTCCTTCTGTTTCACCAGTTCCAAAGATCTATTCTGAGCCTCTTTCAACTGATGCTTCAAACCAATCGGCTTCGAAGCATTGCCCGGCTTGGCTTGGTCATCTTTGCTCAGCATCACGAGCTCGCGCCAGTTGGTCTGCGTCATATAGACACTGACCGCCAGCATCGAGAAGCAGACGCTCATCAACATGATCAGAAACACGAAGATTTTGCCGACGAGGTTCATCGAACCCCTCCTTGAACTAAGGCCCTGGGAGACATGCACTTAGTATAATTAGAGGTGGTTTAGGATGTCAACAAAATCTGGGTGGAATGCCAAAAAACCCCATAGCCCCGGGCTCTGCCCGGGGGTTTTCCGCTCCGACCGGGGGTCTTCCTGGCTGCGTGTGATACGCGCAGCAGCCAGATATGTCAAAAAATAAAATAGCAAATACTCGCCTCACCCCTGGGTTCACAGTCCCCAGGCAGAACCTGCCACTCACCCCCGGGCAGAGCCCGGGGCTATAGTGCGCGCCCGCAATCGGTCTGCTAGCGCCACTACTAATAGCAGGCCGCACACCCCGGCGCACGCAATCCCCAGAGTATCCCCATAGCGAACGTAGGGGCTGTAACGGCTGTCGAGATGAACGTCGGTCAGCAGATAGTTCTGCTCCCCGCGCTCCAAGCGCCCCACAATCTGCCCACTCCCATTGATCACGGCCGAAATACCCGTGTTGGCCGCCACCATCATCGGCTTGCGGCACTCCACCGCCCGAAAGACGCTGCAAACCATGTGCATGTCCAAGGCGCTCGAGCCGCGAAACCAGCCGTCGTTGGTCTGCGTGATCAGCAGGTCGGGCTCAGTGCCATTGCGGCATAGTGTATCCACCTGGCCCCGAATCAAGTGCGGCATCACCGTCTCGTAGCAAATGTTCGGCGCAACGCGGATCCCGCCAATGTCAAACACCATCGGCCCATCGCCCACGCTCAACCCGCCGGGTAGCGGCGTCAGCGAGTACAGCGCCGGAATGTAGTCTCCCAGCGGCACGTATTCGCCGAACAGCACCGGATGCATCTTGTGATAACAGCCGGCCACGTTGCCATTGCGGTCGACGCAAACCGAGCTGCTGTAACGACGGATGCCCCCGGAGATATACCTTTCCGTGTCCATGCCCAACATCAGAGCCGGCCCCAGAGGAGCAGCTTTCGCCGTTTTGGCTGTGGCAGCGTTGGCAGCCTGGGCGGAGGCGGCACTGGCCGAACTGTCAGCAGCCGTTTGCAACGGCAGCGTCTGACCACCCAGCTCCGCCACCGTGCGTTGCATCTCGCGGCGGCTGGCTTTGGCAAAGTCCGTGAACAACCCTGGCAGCTTTTTCTGCTGCTGATATTGATGGGCCAATTCCGGCGTAAACCGCGTGGTGGCCGAGAGCATTTCCGCTGGCAGCCAGGCATCGGGTTCGATCACCACATGCGGGATCCAATACATCGACTCCGGCCAGACCAGCAATTCGATCTCCGGGTGCTCCTGCACGGCCCGTTGCGAGATCGACTTATACTGACTGCGGATCTCTTCCCGCTGAGCTTCAGGATCCCCTCCAAAAACCGTGTTGATATTCCCCTGTACCACGGCGATCTTTGGCGCCAGCGCCCCCTGGGGGACATCCATCCTCCAATAGCCATAGCCCAGTGCGGCCGCCATCGCCGCCGCCAACGGGGCCAACGGCCAGACCGCGGGCCGGTGCCGCTCAAGCGGCAACATCCGGGCGAAGCACGCCGCCACCAGCATCACCAAAAACGTCACTCCATAGGCGCCAGCCAGATCGCTGATCTGAATGACGGCCGTCCATTTGTATTGGGTGTGCGCCAGGCTGGCCATGAGGAACCCGGTTAGCAGGTGTGCCCTGGCCAGTTCCAGTCCGGTCCAGACGATCGGCGCTGCCAGAATCGTCGGCACCCGCAGCCGATGCACGGCCACGCGCGACAGCCCAATGAATAAGGCCACATAGATCGACAAATACGCCGACAGCGCAACCCAGCCGATCGATGAACTCCAGTGAGGAAGCGTCAGCCACTGCAGCGCGGCCAGCCAGAAGACAAAGCCCGCCACCAGTATATTGAGATAGGGGTGCCGGCCGTCCAAATGTTCCCGGCGGATCAGCACCAGCCAGCAGACCGGCGCCACCCAGGCCAGCATGCCCAAGTCCAGGGGCGGAAACGCAGCCCACATCAAGGCGCTGCCGGCCAGGGCCAAACCGATGGTGGACAAATACCAAGGCCGGCGATGGGGGACAGGCATGGGTGTGACAACCGGCGCGGCAGCCGGGGCAGGTTCCTGCCGGCTGATGGCGGCCAGTCGGCCCGATCGGCTGGTGGCCGATTTCGCTCCGCTCCGGGGTTGTCGTTCGAGCTGTGTCACGATCCACTCACAAGTTTAGATGCTTTGACGCCAGAGTACGTCCCAACCATCCCCCCCGTCCAGACGAGTTCCTGAAGTTGGTTCCACTGCTAGCAGATTATACACCAGCGGGATTTGACCCCGCAGACCCGACTGAATCCGTAGCCCACCTCCCGAAAAAAATAACACGGCCGTAAGTCCTTATACAGCCAACGTGTTCGGCATCTTGTTCGGGCTATGTTCGGGTGCCGTTTGGATCCCAGTGCGATGGGCGTGACCTCTCGTTGGAGTCCACAGCGGCGAGCGCGTCCGCAGTTTTAGGGAAGACTCCCAGCCGATCCGCCCCCGCTGTTCGCCTGCTTCGCAGAGCTTTCGGCACTCGTCGTGTTCTCCGCCGCAACTCATTGCTCAGTAACACGTTGCCGCTGTTGTTCTCCCTCTGTTCTCCGGCTTGTTCTCCGCCTGTTCTCCGCGTGTTCTCGGCGTGTTCTCCGCTTTGTTCTCCTCTTGTTCTCCGCTTTGTTCTCCGGTTGTGGGGCGGTCTCCCGACCGTCCCATCTCACCGACCGCAGGTCTCCAGGTTGCGACCGCAGGTCTCCAAGTTGGCGCGCACCCTGAGCGCCGTCACCAAGCCATTCCATTTTTTTCCTTTTCGTGTTTTCCGCTTTTTCGTATTTTAGTGATCCCTCTTTCTCCTTTGCGCATCTTTGCGACTTCGCGCCTTTGCGTCGAAAACCTCCCGCTGCACCAAAAGCAGCCTGAAGGCTGTACTCCAACAAGCGCGCACCGCAGGCCAGTTGTGAAATATGCTTGGAGCCCTGACCCGTGAAGCCCAGAACTACCCCGATGCGATCCCTCGCGCTCCAAAGTATCCTTCACGCTCCGCGTGAAGAAACCCTCACGCGGAGCGTGAGGACTACTATCGGCGCCATCATTTGCAATTTTCACCATACAGCAAACCCTGCCAAATGCAATGCTTGAAAAAAGCCACCAGCCAGATTTGATGCGTTTGCCCCTGACCGCAACACTAGCCCGACGCGCGAGCGAGGAAAGTATCTCCCTATATCTCCCCTCTCCCCGCCGCGGGGAGAGGGGGCCGGAGAGTTGGGGATTCCGCTACGGGGAGAGGGGCCGGGTAATTAGATGGAAAAGGAGACACGCCACCCGTCTCTTACTTTTCGACATGCTCCTTCCGGTGCATCGTCCACCACTTCTGCACGGCGGTGGCCGCCGCCTTGCGCTCGCTGGCTGTCCAGGGTTTGTCTACAGACTGCCCGGCAAGTTTGCGCGGATCGGCCTCCAGCAACATGGCTACGGCGCGTAGCGCGTTGTCCCCCACGGTGCGCGGGCCGTTGAAGTCGAAGAAGCGGCTGGGCCGTTCGTCGCCCAGCAAGGCGATCAGCGCGTCGAGGTCCTTCTTTTCGGGCGTATAAGACGCCACGGGCGCAACAAACGACGTGCTGATCGACACGCTGCCATCGGCCTGCGGCCCGCCGCCCCCCACGATCATTCGCGGCCTGCGCGGACGAGCCTCCCAGCTTTGGAGCCTGGCAACGAGGTCCGCCTTCTCGGGCGCACCCACGGGCAGTTTCGCACCTGCAAGCAAGGCGTCGATCTTGGCGGCATAGCCTTGCGGGTCGCCCGGATCGACCATCGCCTTGGCACAGGCGGCGGCCTTATCCAGCGGCAGCAGTGCGTCTTCCGGCGCTTCCACCATGAGCTGCCCGCGACACCAGCGAAACAGCCCTCGCCGCAGCGCCACCGCCGGCGCTTCCGGCGTGAACTTCGGATGGGCCTGCGTCCAATCGGCCTCCTCCTTCTTGAAATGGTCGTACTCGCCGGTCGGATCGTAGGGGGGCGCAGCGCCAGTCCACGCGCGCAATTGCCAGAACTGTCGGGAGCGGCTGTCGGCAACGCAGACCGCCGCGACCTCCGCGTCACTCCAGCCCGCACGATCGAGCACGACCATCGCCGGCACGAACTCTTCCTGGTTGACATGAAGCTGCATAGTAACCGGCGCAAACACCTTCAGCGCGGCGGCCGCGCGCGGGCGGCTGGCAGGGTCGAGCGCCTCAAGCCATTTTGCCGCCCCCTTCTCCACGTCGAGCGGATGTTCCGCCGCCGCGGTGGCAGTCAAATCCGCAACCTTCACTTCCGCAGCATGTTTGACATCGACGCTGTCTTCCTTTCCCGGCTTGAAATGATGGGACAGTCCGAAGATCCACGAGCCGTCCGCAAGCTTGGCGTGCAAGCCGTCGAACTGGAACTGGTAGGTGGTCTTTTTGGACTTCGGATCGGTCATCTGCATGTTGGAGGCCGAGGTCGGCAGCGGCGGCAGGCCTTCGGGATTAACCTTCGCCGTGACCGCGATCTTGCCGGCATAGAGCGTTGCGCCGGCGGCGTCGGTAAACCCGGCCGCGATGACAGCTTTGATGACTGCGGCGATCTGCGTCGCATCGTCCTTCGAGACGATCTCGATCGCTGCCGCCTGCGGCTGTATTACGCCTGCGGGCGGTGCGGCGAAAATTTTGGCGCCTTCGCGGTCGGCGGCAAAGACAATCGACGCAGCCAGCAAGAGTCCAGTCGCCAGGAACAAAGCGGTCCTCATCGCATGGTCCTCCTTATCTCTTTAATAGTCTCCCCTCTGACCGCACGCGTTACGAGTCCTGGATGCGTTGAGATCGTCGATCAGGTCTGTTTCGTCAGTCTATCCGGCAGACTCCCAAACTTGGAGGCTCTCCCCTTGGTTCTCTTGAACAATTTATCGTCGCTTGGTGCCAACGTGTGCGCTGCCGTACTCGTTCAACTCCTCTATCATGGCACCGCCGAAATGTTTGACAACATCGAGTGCGGACAATATTTCGCCGCAGGATTTCGGACTCGCTGATTCCAAACAGTCGTCCGATCTGAGACAGAAGACCTGCGAGCTTCCGGACGCCACGGCCAATTCAAGTTCGCCGGGGATTTCGGCGTCAAGTTTTTGACGATCCTGGCGTGCCACTATTTCGCGAAACTCGCCGTACCAAACGCTGAAATCGCCCCAGTTTCTGTCGGCAAGAATGCGCTGCAGCAATTCAGGTTCGGATCGAAAACCCGACACGAGTTCCCAGAATTTCATTAGTTCTACCCGAGATATCTGAGATCACGGCCCCCATACATCTACAACGAAGACCCGGTGTCAGTCAACTTCCATTTGTTCAATCGGGACTCCTGACGCGATCATTTTTTGAGTAACTTGTTCTGCGAGTTCGTCGTCCTCGATGATCATTGCCGAGCCGTCGGCCGCAATCGGGAGATATCCTCCGCGATCTACCGATTTCGCAGTTGCCGCCAGCCCCACCGATTGCGCGGCATTGACCAGTTCACATGATTCGATGTTTCCCAGGTCTTCGGGATATTCGTACGATGGGCTACTTTGCAACTGGCGCCAAACTTGTTCGGGTGGAACGTCGCGCAACTCATTAAGGATCTTGCGTAAAGCAACCATTTCGATCTTCGATGCACCATTTTCACCAAAATGAAAAATTACCCGCCACGTATTGCGGTGGACCTTTACCAACCTCCAACCGGGTTCTGAGCCGTCCCACATTTGCTGAAATTCGTCGACGTTAGCCATACTCTCCATCCCAAGAGGTGATGCTCCACCTACAAGTCCCACCGATCCGTTTTCAATATCTTCCGCTCCGATAGCGTGAGCGGAATATCGAGTCGTGGCTGACAATAGTAGACGTCCAGCTCGCAGTTGGGTTCGAAGGGGAAGCGGTTGTTCTTGTCGGGCCAGAATACTTGAATAGCCTCCAATGCCCGACCAATTTCCCGGCAATACCCCATCGCGTATCCCAGGTACAGTTCGTGCTGTGACTCGTCCACGGCACGCACGCCGAGGGGCAAGTCATCGAGGACATGATCGTATTTTCCCGCTGCATCATAGCGAATTCCTTTCCGAAGGTTTGCCACGATAGCCGCCAAGATTCCATGTGCAGTGTTGGCTTCGAGCCCAAAAATGATTGCCTCTGGATGGTCAAATGTCCTCGTCCAGCCAACGGAGTAAAGAAACGGCGGCTCGGCATCGTTAACGGCCACAGCGTGCCATCCAAAGCGCCTCACATCAGCCACGATTCTGTCTTCGGAGTTAGTCATGATCCAGAGTCTTCAATTTCGAAATCGGGCGATCAAGATTACAACCGATTATAGCAGTCGGACCGGTCGCATTTCGCCTCAAAGATGCGATCCAAGACTTCAGTCAGGCTAGTTTCGTCAGACGACTCGGTAGTTTCCTTACTTTGATTGCGGTTTCCTCGCCATGTCCGAAATCGTTGAGCTAGTGCGTCAGGGCCAGGGAAATTTCAAACGGTTCCAGTTGGAATATCCAATGCATTGCGGATACCAGCAGCAGGTAGCGTTGCGCGTCCAGCGACGCTTGCTTGACGTCGGCAAAGGATGGGTAGGCATTCCCTCCACCCGCGCGGCACTCGCGACCGTCAATCTGGGCGGTAAACGTCCAGGACATGCCATCGCAAACTTCGTAGCCGCATTCCTCGGGGCTATAGTCCGATCGCCAGTCCCAGACTTCCAGGAAATCAAGCGCCTCGACAAAGCGGCCGATCTGCTCATTGCGGGCAACGACCGGCTTCCGGGCCGGCCAGGGTTCGCTTCTTGACCGGTGCGCGAAGCGAATGTGGTTCTCCTTCAAACGCCAGGACCGGACGTCGCCGAAGGCTCCCTCTTCTAGTAGCTGAAATGTTGTCATGAGGGGCAGAATGGGAGAGGTGTCAGGGGCAGGAAGCGGAAAACTGGCAGCATAACTCGTTAAACATGCCCGAGATACAGTGAACCGACGAAATTTCTTCCAGATTTCGGGTGTCAACGTCTCGGCTCGACACGTTACCACTTGGGGCTCTCTTTTTTCGCCCCGCCGCAAGTCTCGGCTTAAGGCGTCGGACACGTTTTGCTTTGCTGACACCTTTTGCTTCGCGTGCAACCTGGCGTCGTTGGGGGAAAGTACCATGACCAATCGCATCTGTCGGCAAGGGGTTGTTCTTTCATCTGTGATCTGGCTGGCAACGTGCTCCTATGGCGTGGCCGGCGAAGTCCGTGCCTGGACGAACGCGTCTGGAACCCAAACGATCGAGGCGGAGTTTCTCGACCTTAAGGATGGCAGGGTCCGCTTGCGGCGCAAGGACACGGGCAAGGAAATCTCCATGCCACTGGAGAAGCTTTCAGCAGCGGATCAGCAATACGTTCAGCAATTGCCCAAGGAGTCGATAGTTGCGCCGGTCGAAGAGACCAAGCCGGCGGAAGATCCAAGTCCCGTTCCCCCTCCGAAGGTCGGCCCGCGAGAAGATTCCAACAAGCCGGCCGATGGGGGCAAGCCCGCCAAGCAAAGCAAGAAGGTCAAGAAGGCCAAGTCGCCCGACGTGCGCAAAGAACAGTTTGTGCTCACCAAAGACGGCGTCCCGATGGCCAACCTGCTCGAGTTTCATAAGCGCGCAGGCATGCCCGTGTCTCCCACGCTCAATACGAAAGCCAAGTCGATCGGCGCAGGCGAGGGGAAGCAACACGAGTGGCAGGTCTATGTGCCCGCGCAATATACGCCCGACACCCCTCACGGGCTGTTTATTTATATCGATTCCGGCGCAGGGGGAAGGCACGCCGGCGATTGGGCGCCCGTGTTCGACAAGCACAAGCTCATCATGGTTTCGCCTGCCAACGCGGCCAATGAAAATCCTGTCCCGGTGCGGATCTTGCTGGGACTCAGCGGCGCCCAATACATCGAAGAGGAATATGCCATCGATCCGAAGCGCGTCTACATCAGCGGGACTTCGGGGGGCGGCAAAGTCGCCAGTCGCATGGCGGTGTACTTTCCGGATATCTTCACGGGGGCGTTCTACCACTGTGGGTGCGACTACTGGCGCAGCATGCCTGCGGGGGAGGGAAAGTTCATGCCCGGCTTTTGGCCCAATCCCAACGCCAAGCTTCTCGCCGCGGCCAGGAAAAATCGCTTCGTGTTTCTGACCGGCTCCAAAGACCATAACATGGAGCCGACGCGGGCCGTGTTTACCGCCTATCGCAACGAGGGGTTCGCCAACACGATGTATCTCGAAGTGCCAGAAATGGGGCACGATCTGCCGAACGCGGAATGGTTCGAGAAGGGAATCGAGGCGCTGGATACTCCTGCGAGCAAACGAAAGAAGTAAGCCAGTTGCGGGGTTGGAAGTGGTGGCCTGGTGATACCTCTTCCCTGGCGCGTCGCGCCTCGTGTTGAGGGGGCATGGCATGGTCGGGAGGTTCTGGGGTGTCTTTGTTGTGGGGCGTTGATATGCTGGGAGAAATGAACCCTCCCAGAAAAAGAATTCGCCGTTGTCTCCGAATCGAAAAACGAGGGATTCGCTCCGCCGTCGCTGGTGCAGGCATTTGTATTTGCGTGTTGGCTTCCATGGCGGGAGCCGAGGAGCCAAGGGTCGCGGTGACTGAGGAGCCAAGGCCCTCGATTTCCGAGAAGCCGCGGCTCCGCGTCGGCCATGCCCAGACGCCGGCGGAGGCGGAGAAGGAACTTCGGGAATTTGTCGGTTCATACAACGATCGTGCAGGGTGGGAGGAGCGGAAGGCTCGCATTCGGGAAGGGATTTTGCGCGGGGCCAAACTTTGGCCGCTGCCGGAGAAGACGCCGCTTCAGCCGCAGTTCTTTCGCCGCCGCGATTACGATGGCTACTCGGCCCAGTCTGTTTGCTTTCAGAGTGCGCCGGGGTTTTATGTCACGGGCACCATCTATCGACCGCGCGGTGGAGTTGAGCCGTTTGCCGGAATCCTGGCGGCGCATGGGCATGGGGGGCGGTTTCATCTGGACCAGCAGGCGCTGTGCGCTACCCTGGCTCGGATGGGGGCCGTCGTGTTGTCGTATGACATGGTCGGCTATGGTGATTGGAAGGAGGCTGGTTGGTCGCACACAATTCCCAGCGTGCTGCGGCTGCAACTTTGGAATTGCATTCGGGCGCTCGACTTTCTGCTGGAGCAGCCGGGTGTGGACCCGAAGCGGATCGGCATGACGGGTTGCTCCGGCGGCGGCACGCAGACGTTTCTGCTTACGGCGATCGACGATCGGATCGGGGTGAGCGTGCCGGTCTGCCAGGTGTCCGCACATTTCTTTGGCGGCTGCGTTTGCGAAAGCGGGATGCCGATTCATTGGTCGGCCATGCACAAAACCAACAACGCCGAGATTGCCGCGCTAGCCGCGCCTCGGCCGATGCTCGTGGTCTCCAACGGCGAGGATTGGACGAAGCACATGCCGCAGACCGAGTTTCCTTATATCCAGCGGGTCTACACGCTCTATGGTGCTGCCGACAAGGTGGAGAACCTGCATCTGGCTAAGGAAGGGCACGACTATGGACTTTCCAAGCGGCTCGGCGCGTACGCGTTTTTGGCAAAGCATCTGGGGCTCGACCTGAAGCCCGTGCAGGGGACCGACGGCAAGATTGATGAGAGCCCTGTGGTTGAGGAGTCGTATAGGGACTTGCTGGTGTTTGGAAAGGACAACCCGCGCGCGAAGGGGGATTGTGCGAAGGGGATGGGTGGTCACGGGCTGGAAGCCCATGTTACGAGGGAGGGAGATACTTCCCTCGCTGGCGCTTCGGGCTAGTGGAAAATCGCTGGATCTCTGGCTGCGTGGCTCGACTTTCTTTGACATCTCACCTTGTGAATGCGATAATCCCACTCGCACTTTACCCGGCCACCAAGAGGGCGCTTTTCATGAACCTGCACGATCTTTCGTCAAACCATCTTTCGTCATTGCCGCCGGGCGAAGAAGCGGCGCCTGCCCAGGATTTCGCCGTGGCGGAAGGGGAGTTGCCGCCCACGCCGTTCGAGCAGTCCGTCCTGGATGAACTCGATAAGATTCGCAATCCTCGCAACAACTGGACGCAGAGTCTGGTCATCTTGGCGGTTTCGGTGGTGGTCTTCGCAGGCCTGGGCATGGGAGACCATCCGATCGCTTTTACCCTGATGTTGGTGGGTGTGCTGTTTGTTCACGAATTGGGGCATTACCTGGGCATGCGTTTTTTCGGCTACCAGAACGTGCGGATGTTTTTCATTCCCTTGTTCGGGGCGGCCGTGTCCGGTCGCAACACGCGGGCCAAGAGCTATCAGGAGGCGATTGTCACGCTGCTCGGACCGTTGCCAGGGTTGGTAGTCGCCATCGGACTGTTTGGTGCGGCCTTTCTGTTCGGCCACGACAGGCAACTTCGGCTCCTCTTGATCCAGGGAGCCGTGCTGTTCGCCTTCATCAACGCCTTCAATCTGCTGCCGGTCCTGCCACTGGATGGCGGCCAGTTGCTCAATCAGCTGCTGTTTTCCCGGCATCCTTACTTGGAAGGCGTGTTCCAAGGGCTGGCGGCGGTCGCGCTGGTGGCATACGGCGCGACGCAGAGCAGTTGGGTTCTGTTGCTGCTGGGCGTGTGGATGCTGATGACGATCGGCGTTTCCTTCAAGACCAACGCCATTGCGCGGTCGCTGCGCCCGCAAGCAGGAAACGCGCCGGCATCCCTCGACGACCCCATCCCACTCCAGAGCGTTCGCGACATCATCGGGCAAATGCAACGGCGCTTGCCGGGCGTCAAGAATGCCAAACCCGTGGCGACGATCACGTATCGCATCTGGCAGAAGATGCACTTGCGGCCCCCCGGCGCGGTGGCCACCGTCGTGTTGCTGGCCGTTTATCTGCTCGCCGCTTTGCTCACCTTGCCGTGGATTCTGATGTACATGTTCAAGTCGGCTCAGTAGTTCATCTGAAACTGAACGCGGAGAATGTTTCCCACGAACTGGCCGTAGGAATCGCCGGTGGGCATCGCTATGGTATTGGTGCGGTCGGTGAACGTGAGTTCCGTGGTCAATTCCATCTGGGGATTGAATTGCCACTCGAGGCCGACTTCTCCTTCGCTCACCAAGGCGTCCGGGGCGTTTCTTTCCGATTTATAGCCGCCGCTGTAGTAGTGATAGCGGATGAACGGAAACAGGATGCCGCGGCACTCGGTTTCATAGCGGTACATCATCATCGCGTAGCCGCCCGCCAGGGAACCGTCGATGACGGCCGTTTGAGCGGCGTCGAGAGTTGGGCCGCGGCCGACGTTCCATTCCGCCTGAAAGCCCCAGGGTTGGGGATAGTAGACGAACGTGCCAGCGATGCGCTCATCGAGATAGCCGTCTGGGCTGACCGTGGGGGCCGCGGCGGGGAGCACGCCCAGCGGCGCGATCGGAGAAGTCAACACGTTGTACTTACCCGTGTAGGCCTGGATGCCCAGTTCCACCACCTGGCCGTTGTCGAATTGCTTGGGCAAGGTCAGCCGGGCGACCATGTGGAGGTTGTCGTTCTGCTCGCGGAAAGAACCACCCTGGCCATTGTAGACTCCGAGTCCGAACAGGCCGTAGTTGCCAGAGCCTTTCAAGCCGTTGTCGAGCACATACTTGAACAGATCCTGGGCGTAGTCGGGCGTGTAATAGTAGAAGAGGCCGAGGTCTCGTTCATTGCGGACGCCGCTGTTGAGTCCGTCGTTGCGGTCCAGCGGAATACGGTTGGAGCTGGA
>JAIOPX010000353.1 GCA_021413705.1 Planctomycetota bacterium
TTATTGCATCGACGATATCTGCACCCACGATGGCGGCCCGCTGGGCGAGGGAGAGATGGTAGGCTGCGAGATCGCCTGCCCACGGCATGGCGCCAAGTTTGATGTGCGCACCGGAGCGGCCCTGACGATGCCGGCCACGAAGGCCACCAGGACACATGAAGTACGAGTTGACGGGGACGTCGTCAGCGTAAAATTAAGCGAGTAAGGTGAATTATGACTATCTCCGAAGAAGCAGTCTTCGAAAAGCTCAAGAACGTGATCGACCCCGAACTGTTCGTGAACATTGTCGATCTCGGGTTGATTTACGAAGTAAAGCTCAAGCCGGGCGCGCCAACAACTCCCGGCACGACCCCCGGCGACTCGCCGGGGGCTAAGACGGCAGCGCCTGCTGCCGCGCCTTCTTCGGCGTCGGAAGCAGTATCTCCTTCGCCTCAGAAGGCAATTCCTTCCGTTCCCGGCGCTCCAGCCAATGACGTTCAGCCTCCGGCCGCCACGCCCGCGGAAACTCCAGCCATCGCGTCCGGTCCGATTACCGACGTGTTCATTGAAATGACGATGACCAGCCCTGCCTGTCCGGCCGGGCCGCAGTTGATCGGCGGCGCGAAGCGCGAAGTGGCGTCGATTTCCGGCGTGGGCAATGTGGAAGTCAAAATTGTACTCGATCCCCCTTGGACGCCTGATCGAATGACGGAAGACGCCAAGGATCAGTTGGGGATTTTTTGAGCAGGATCGAGGATCGGCATGGAACCTCGTATCAGCATCATCACGCTCGGCGTGAAAGATTTGCAGCGTTCGCTGGCCTTTTACCGAGACGGGCTGGGCTTGCCCACCTCTTGGGACGGCAGCAAGGGAGTGGTGTTCTTTCAAACGTCGGGGACGTGCCTGGCGCTCTATCCGCACAAAGATCTGGCCCGAGACGTTTCGGAAGACCTCGTCTGCGAACGGGCGAAGTTCGCGGGTATCACGTTGGCCCACAACGTGCGTGAAAAGGAAGAAGTAGACCAGGTGCTCAAGCTGGCGGAAGCAGCCGGTGCAAAAATCGAAAAGCCAGCCCATGACACTTTTTGGGGAGGCTATGGCGGCTACTTCTCCGATCCCGACGGCTATCTGTGGGAGGTTGCCTGGGGAGCGTTCCCGATTCGCGAAGATGGCAGCCTTGAAATCCCGTGAAGCCTGCCTGTGAAGATTTTTCTTTACGAGCATGTCACCGCGGGCGGTTGCGGGCTCTATCATGACGATGAGCCATTGCCAACCTCGTTGCTGCGCGAGGGCCGAGCGATGGTCGAGGCCATAGCGACCGATCTGGCAGCGATCAATGATGTCAGTGTCACGCTCATGTGCGACCAGCGATTTTCGATCCACGCTGTCCGATGCCAAATTGAACCGGTCAGCACGCATGATGAAAGCGTAGCCGTTTTTGAACAGTTGGCCTCTGACGCGGATTATACTTTGATGATCGCCCCGGAATCTGGTGGCGGACTCTTGAGCAGTTGTCGTCGAGTTGAGATGTGGGGGGGGCGATTACTCGGCCCTGGGCTGCCTCTCGTGGAATTGTGTAGTGACAAACAGGCCACTGCCGAGTATCTGGCGGCGGCCGGTGTGCCAGTGCCCCAGGGAATGGCCGTTGAGACCGGGAAAACATTGCCGGCCGATTTTCCCTATCCAGCGGTCATCAAACCGCGGGACGGTTGCGGCTCACAGGGTGTGCGTTTGATCGCCAGCGCGGTAGTTGCAGCCGCGTTCGGTCCTGTACCGTGGCCTGCCCGACTTGAATCATTTTGCCACGGCGTAGCGGCCAGTGTGGCGGTGATGTGTGGGCCTCGCGAACTACGGGCTTTGCCCCCTTGTCGGCAGAGGCTTTCCGACGATGGGCGGTTTCAGTATCTGGGTGGGGCGTTGCCGCTTCGGCCCGAGTTGGCTGAGCGGGCGGTAGATTTGGCGATTCGAGCCGTTGAGACGCTGCCGGAGCCGCGGGGGTATGTGGGGGTGGATTTGGTGTTGCATGACCCAAGGGGACAGTCCCATTTTGCTGGGGCAAAATTGGGACAGTCCCCGGCGGATTTCGTGATTGAGATCAATCCACGGCTGACGACTTCGTATGTTGGCTTGCGAGCCGCTTGCCGGGGGAACTTGGCGGAGGCCATGCTGCGGATCGCCGCCGGAGAGCCTGCCGAGTTGTCGTTTCGTGACGAACCATTACAATTCGATGCCGACGGGACCGTGCATTTTACGTAGCTGAAGTCGTGAGACATCAGAGAACCCATCCGAAGTCTCACGACTCCGGCTACCCCACTGAACCAATCTATGATCCGTTGGCTGGCGCTCGACATCGGTGGGGCAAATATCAAGGTGGCGGACGGCCAGGGCTTTGCCTCCACGACCGCTTTTTCGCTGTGGCGCGAACCCGCCCGATTGGCCGACGCGCTTCGAGCAGTGCTCGCCGGCAGTCCCCCGGCCGATCATCTGGCGGTGACCATGACCGGGGAACTGGCCGATTGTTTTACGACCAAAGCCGAAGGGGTCCAGAAGATTCTGGATGCGTTGGCCATTGCTGCCGACCGGCGTCACACTCGCATCTATCGAGCCGACGGTTCACTTGTCGCACCCGCTATCGCGAATAAGACGCCGGAACTCACCGCATCCGCGAATTGGCATGCCCTGGCGCAGTTTGCCGGCCGTTTTGCCAAGCAGGGGCCGGCGCTGGTGATGGATATCGGCAGTACGACTACGGATATCATCCCGCTGCTGGAAGGCAAGGTCACTGCGGCGGGAAAGGGAGATACCGAGCGGTTGATTCATGGCGAATTGGTCTACACGGGTGTGGAGCGCAGTCCTTTGTGCGCCGTGATCTCGGCGGCGCCGTGGCGTGGCAACCAATGCCCGCTGGCCCAGGAGGTGTTTGCCACAATGCTCGACGTCTACCTGACGCTGAAAGAACTGCCCGATGATCCCGCCAGTACGCGCACAGCCGACGGCCGACCCGCCACGCGCGAGGCAGCCCGCGACAGGCTTGCCCGGGCGATCTGCGCCGACCGCACAATGTTCACGGCCGAAGAAGCGTTAACGATGGCCGAAGCCGCCAGTCGCAGCCAATTGGCCAAGATCGCAGTGGCGGCGGGACAAGTGGCCAAGCGGTTGCCGGGACCGGTTGACACAATCATCATTTCCGGCCGGGGCGAGTTTCTTGCCAGACGCATCGTGGAGCGAATGCGGGGCGCCGCTCGCGTCGTTTCACTCAGCGAAGAGTTGGGGCCGGATGTGTCCGTTTGCGGGCCGGCTCATGCTTTGGCTGTTCTCAGTCGCGAAGGGGCATCGACGTGAGTACTCGGCCGCTACGGGTAGTCAAAGTTGGCGGCAGCCTACTGGCATTCGATGAGTTGCGCCATGAGTTGCGCGAATGGATTGACCAGCAGTCGTCGGCAGTCACTGTTTTCGTAGCCGGCGGCGGCGCGGCGGCTGACTTGGTCCGCGAGGCAGCTCAGCGGTTCGATCTCGATGAGGAACAATCGCATTGGCTGGCGATCAAGGCCATGGGGCTGACGGCGAACTTGCTGCACGTTCTGCTGCCAGAAGCTGCGATCATCGATAGTTTGGCGGCAATGCGATCCGCCGACGACGATACTTGGCTCATTGTCGAGCCGGAGGGTTTTCTGCGACAGGAGGCCGAGCGATTAGGCAGCGACATTCTGCCGCATAACTGGGACACGACCAGTGATTCCATCGCCGCTCGAATCGCCGAAGCCCTGGATGCCGATGAACTGGTGTTGCTGAAGTCGAGAACGCTGCCCGGCGATGGATCGTGGCTGAATGCGGCTGAGGAGGGATTTGTCGATCCGTACTTTCCCGTGGCTGCGGCGGGACTGAGGCACGTTCGAGCGGTCAATCTTCGGGACGTAAGGCTTTCGCGAGACGAGCAGAATCTTATCCCTTCGATGCAAGCTATCAGCCCAGCCGCTGCTTCAACTCGCTCAAGAGCTTGATCGCCCGGCCGATTTCCGCCTTCTGTCTTGGACGATCCTGCGGGATTTCCCGTTCGATCGTCAGGGGGCCGCGATAACCGATTTCGTCGAGTGTGCGGAGGTAGGCTTCCATACCTACGGCTCCTTCGCCGAGCGGCATTTCCGTTCCCCAGGAATTGCCCGGTTGCGACGACCAGAGCGCATCCTTGCAATGAACGCTACGGACGTAACTGCCGATTTTTTTCAAAGCGACCAGCGGCTCTCCCGATCCGTAAAGGATCATGTTGGCCGGGTCAAAATTGACGAACAGGTTATCGCGGGCCACATCGCCGATAAACTTCTGCAGCGTATCAGCCGATTCCTGCCCGGTCTCTAGGTGAACGGCTTGGCCGTTTTTCTTGGCATGATCGCACACTTCGCGGGTGACTCGAACCACGTCGTCATACATGGGGTCTTGCGGATCGTGGGGCACAAAGCCCACATGGAGGCCGACGATGCTCACGCCGAGCAGCTTGGCGAAATCGCTGATCTCTTTCATCTCGGCCGTTCGGGCGGCGCGCGTCTCCGGCGGCACGAGCCCCACTGTGCGGCGCGTCGTCGGGATATCGGCATAGCTCTCCCCTTCAAAGCCGCCAAAGACGACGCTGATTTTGATATTCAGTTCGTGGAGCCGAGCGAGAAACTCCTGCGCCTTCTGCGGCGTGCGGCTTTCTCGAGACGGAGCATGCAGGTGGATGGTGGGCACTCCCAATTCGTGCGCCACGTCGAGGTGAACCCCTAGCCCCGCGTCGAGGCTCGCAAAGACTCCCAGCGGCCACTTTTCCATCACGATATCCTGTACTGCTCTCGATTGATGTCCGGCGCTTCCCCTTCCGGCGTCGCGTCCTTCTCGAAATCGAACCAGTCCGGATCGAACTCGATGCGTTTCCGCTGGGCAATGGCGAGATTGGTTGTCAGCGCGATCACCGCATCCCCCAGAGCCACCGCAGGGCCGCAGCGCGGCAACGGCGTCTGGCCAGGGTTGCGAATCGACCAGGCCCAATGCTCGATCTCCTCGGTATATCCCTTGCTGGGCGGATCCGGCAGACCGAGGCTTCCGAGTGACGCTTCTTCGCTCCCACGAGCGCCATCCGACAAAGCCAGCCGGCCGCCGCTGTCGGTGAGCTTCACATAATCGCC
>JAIOPX010000047.1 GCA_021413705.1 Planctomycetota bacterium
GCGTAGCGAATCGCGGTTCCCGTTTCCCTATCTGGTTCGTTTGACGCCGGTGAAGGCCGACGGACGCACCCCGCTTGCTCCTCCCGTGATTGTGGTCGGCAAGCACATTTCAGAGCACGGCCTGGGCTTCTACCATCCCACGCCGTTGCCCTATCGCCGCGTGCAGGCTGAAATCCTCAGCGGCGACGATGCGACCAACCTCTGTGTCTTGATGGACCTCACCTGGTGCCGCTTCAACCGCGAAGGCTGGTACGACGGCGGCGGCCGGTTCCTGGAGATGGTGACCATCACTCGCCCCGATCGCGTGGAAGCTGCCGAGTAGTTCACACGCCTCGTGACAGTATTTCTCGTGCCACTGCTTGCAGGACGTCAGTTTCGGTTTTAAGAAACCGAGTGCGTCCGCCAAGCAGTGCTGGATGAGGCTGCAGGGAGCAATTCCCGTAGCTGAAGTCGTAAGACTTCAGTGCCTCCGAGTCCGCCTTCAGTAGGCTCCGCATGCCGGGCGGTGCCTGGGGAGCAGAAGAACGCGAGCAAATAGTAAGCATCAGGAACAAATCTCGCCCCACCTGACACTTACTGTAGGCCGGCAAAATGGACCTACTTTGAAATGTCCTAAAAAGTCAGCGGATTGTCCGGCCAAGGCAGTCGCTTCTGATTAGAATGTAAAGAGTCATCCCACCCATGGCTTCCGATCCAGGAACCGCTCCCTACCTCAACCCTAGGCAATGCCCTGTATATGATGTGCATCAACACCATCCGTCGATCCATGCTCGCCTCCTGCATTGCCTGTGCCCTGTTGGGGTTGCTCCCCTCCAGTCTACTGGCGTGGGAACCTAATGCCACAGATTTGGACAAGGCCGTTGGCAGCGGCAAGTTTGACGAATATCTGACCAATCTCAACACCTGGCTGAGTCAGAAAGCGCCGGCGGATGCGAGCAAGATCTCGAAAGACACGCTGACGCCCATCCTCCAGGATCCGACCGTCACCCTGGCTCTGGCACAGCGCCAGTTCATTGCCAAGGTGGGTGCCGGCCCACTGGGAACCTTTGCCAACGCCGACGCCGCCAACAAAACATTTGTGGGTTGGCTGCTGAAGAACCCGGAAGCGCTCAACGAGTATTTGTTGGGAGCCACGCCGCTGTCGATCCCGGCGCGCGAGGGCAACAGCTATGGCCTCTCCACTTCCTCACTCCATCACTGGAAGACCATCTTCACGGCCGATCCAGATTCGAAGGAGGGCGTGTACCGTCGATTGGCAATCGCCACGGCGCTGCGTCCGCCAGGAACCGGCTCACCCGGCTCGGGCCAGCAGAAGACGCCCACGCAACCCTTGATTCGTTACAACTCGTTCAAGACGGCTCATAAGAATAAGGAACTCTTCCCTAGCTTCGACAAACTGACCGTGTGGGAAATGCAGTTTGTCGTCTGCTCGGGTGCATCGGAGGCGGATCTGAGTTGGGGACGCGAGATGGTGAACACCTGGCGGCCCGACCTCCGCCAGGGCGAACGGGTGGTGGAAACTACGTCGAACGTCTGGCGCCGCAATTCACCGGTTCCGCACGTCAACTATCGGACGGTGCTTGATGGGGGCGGAAAGTGCGGCCCTAGATCGTCCTGGTCCGTCTTCATCTGCCAGGCGTGGGGCATTCCGGCAATCGGCGTGGGCCAGCCGCGTCATGCCTGTGTGGCATATAAGTCTCTCAATGGCTGGCAGGTTGCCTACGGAGCCGGTTGGGATGCATCGCGGCTGGAAGGCATGGGTGGGCGGGAATTCTTGGCGTCCGTCGCCTCCCGCGAGCGAAACGATTTTTCACAAGTCGAACATTTGCGCTGGTTTGCCTCTGCTCTTCCCAAAGAGAAGGCTACAGCAGTGTTGGCGATTGGCCAGAAGATGGCCAAGTCTGCGCCGATTTCGGAGAAACAGTTGAAGGCTTCGCAGAAGGCCGACGAGGCTGATGCCGAACCGAGTGCGCCACTGGTGGTGAAAAACGCTTCCAACGCTGCACCAACGGCCGCCACGCCGGAACCGACGCCTCCGGGTGTGATCCGACTTGTGGGGGAAAACTTTTTCGATACCGGCGGAATCACCGTCTGGGGAGGCGAGCCGCGCGTCACGGTGCTCGACTCTTACAAGGGAGGCAAGCAGTTGTTCTTCCCACAGGGAATGGCATCGACTTGGGTTGGTTACAAAGTAGACATCCCGGAAGCAGGAACCTACGAGTTGACGGGCAAAGTAGCGACCGTCAACGGCGGGCAAAGCATGTTCGTAAGATCCTTTGGTGCGATGGTGCCTATCAAGAAGGCCACCGCAACCAACGTCTGGAGAAACATGACCAAGGAACTTGGTCCCCAGTTCGCGATCGACAACAACCCGAGTACGCGGTGGGCCGTCAACATGGGCGTGGACAAGGCCTCGATCGAGCTCGATCTGGGCCAACCCACCACGATCAGCACGATCATGATGGATGAGCGCGCCTACGAGAAAGTTTCCAAGTTCGTGCTGGAGTATAAAGAGGGAACGGAGTGGAAAAAGATTCTTGAGGGGACAACGATCGGCAGCAGCTATGCCAAGGATTTCCCGCCAGTGACCGCACAATTTGTGCGTCTCACCACGCTCGATTGCAGCGGCAACACGGGGGGGCCAACCTTCTGGGAAATCAGCCTGGGCACGGTCCAGGACGGCCATGGCTGGATCAGTCTGCCCTGGACCGCGGGTTTGTGGCAGACGACCAACGATAGCTCTCGGTTCGTGCCGCAAAACGAAGGGCTAGAGCCCTGCGGCTGAGATGGTTATTCCCAATTCATCTGATACGACGAGGGAAATGGGGTCCAGGCATGATCGCTCCTGGTGCCGTTTATGGCGAATCCTTGAGCATCTGCTGCTGCACATCCGCAATCGGCTGCTGACTGACGCGGATGCGCCCTTCGCCAGGCCGATCGACATCAGCAATCATAACGACAACGAGCGAAAACGCCGCCGCCAGCAACACCGTGCCAAGCAATCGCCGTGATCCAGCCATTGCCGTCTGATATCCAAGGCAGAGCATCGACATGAACGACAATAAATAGAGGGACAACCAAATCGAGCCGGGAATGCGATAGAGCAGGCCAACGGTCTTGCGGCTCTCGTGCAGTTGGATCACTT
The DNA here is from genome assembly GCA_021413705.1 of Planctomycetota bacterium. GTDB lineage: Bacteria > Planctomycetota > Planctomycetia > Pirellulales > UBA7805 > JAIOPX01. The sequence continues at coordinate 3,146 of JAIOPX010000047.1, forward strand.
CGTTTAACGAGGCGACGAATAAGCTGCGAATCTCCGAGTCCATGTCTTCCTTCATCAGCGATTCGGTCTGATGCCAAAGCTGGCGTTGAAGCTCTTCGGATCGGGCTACAATCTGTTCAGCATTCTGGATCTTGACTTTGAGACGGACCTCTACGTACTCGCGCAGCAGTCGTCGGATCTCCAAACCCTGGCTGCTTGGAAGGAGTCCGGCGCGCAGGTAGGTGGTTCGCACCGCCAGGGCTTCGTCCAATACCAGTTGCCGGCGGGTGTCGAAACGAGATGTCGTGATCCCAAACGTAAAGGCCAGAATGAACGCCAGCAGCCCAAGCACCGCCCCGACCAACGACCCCAACGGCGCCTCCGATTCTTTGCCTCGGTAACGGATGGACGCATTGGCCAAAAGATTCCCCAGTTCAACTCCGACCAGGGAAATCGCCGCTGTAAGAAAGAACAGCATCCACAAAGGCACGGCATTAAGCAACTCACCGAAGTCCATGATTGACTCGCTCTGGTTTCCGTTTGGGTGGAGTTGGTTTCTCTGTGGCGGCGCTTTTGCCGAGTTGAAGCAGATACAAATTCATCGGGCGCCTCTCACTGTCGTCATCCCGCATCGTTCCCCCCTGGCGTTCGCCCAGGTAGGATCCCTATTGCTTCCATAGCGAATCTTGGTCACTCGCTTCTATCAGTCGTGGTCGCTCGGCATTCCTTGCAGCACCTTGAATTGTGATAAGATGGCAAGACTTGGCGAGCTTTCAACCAGTCGCCGCCAACCAGAGCCACTTCATGCAGTGTACTCGTTTCGCACCTGCAATGCACGTTTTCTGCATGCGGCCATGAAGTTCCGGTTGCAACCGAACTGACTTCCCAGCACGACCGACGGGCAGCATTCTTTCGCCACTTGCCGAAAATCCATACAATCGGCGTACTCATCGGCAGCGTCGTTCCATCGGCCGGTAAGAGATGTAAAGGAGTACGTCATGAGAGGTCCAATATGGATTGCCAGCGGACTGCTGGGTTTTATCTGCTGGTGTGCTTGGGCCGATACCCACGAACCGGCGGGAAGGCGAGTTTCGGCAGTCGCGGGTGAGGCTGTCGCAGGTGTGGACGTCGTCGGGCAACCGGCATCCGAGGCCGCTCCAGTCGCTAAACCGGATCGATCCATCCTGAAAAAAGGGGTGGGCTACAAACCACAAGCAGAAAACGCGGAGCGCGGCCGTGCCGGAAAACGGTTTGCCGACTTCGGATTCATGCCCCCGGCAGGCTCGTATGAGGGGCGCGTATTTCGCCTGAGCCAGAACTATCCCCAGCAGGTTCCCCAAGAAGACCGCCTGCCACAATTTCTCAAGCTCGATTTCCAGCGAGAGTGGAGGGCCTATCTGCTAGCCGCGCGCGAGTATTGCTTTGACGGACATATCAAAGGGGGGGACGTGGAGGATGATTTTTTTATCCCGGACGACGCCCCGAACGAACTCTCCAAGCGCTGGTTCCACATGCCGTGGCAACACTTTGGTCCCTACGGCCGGGAAGGGATTCACGGGCTGACGAAAGAAGCGCCCGTGCAACCTCGGCAGCTTGCCGAATCGCAAACGTCCTCTGGCCAGACCTACGCCGTCGCCTTCTTCAATGACTTTGGCGGCTCGACCATTGGGCGTGTCTGGGCGGATCCGGCCCAGCCTAACCTGCACGACATCCGCTTTCCTCACGGCACCGTCATCTTCAAGCTGCTGTTTGTAGACATCCCGCCTCGCGAGGTGCCCTGTCTTTGCAATCCGATTCGCTGGCAGGGTTACATCACAGAAACTTTTCCCTCCACGAAGCGAAGAGTGGCCGATTTATCCTTGATTCAGATGGACCTCATGGTGCGCGACGATCGTTCGCCGCTCGGCTGGGTGTTCGGCACTTATCAATACAACGGAGCACAATCCAAGAAAATTCTGTGGGAAAATCTTGTCCCCCTGGGCATTCAATGGGGCAACGATCCTGACGTGCGCGATCACCATGTGAACGATCAACCGAACAAGACGATTCGCAACCCAAAGCTGAAAGAAACCATCATCAACGAGGACGACACCGAACTGCCGCCGACCCATCTTGGCTGGAACGGACGGCTCAACGGACCCGTGGATAATCCGCAGAGTTCCTGCATGAGCTGTCACGCCACCGCTCAGGTGCGGCAGAAGTCGCCGTTAAGTCCCACCTTTCAGCGGACGCCACCTGCGCCAGGATCGGATGCCTGGATGCGTTGGTTTCAGAATTACCGCTGTGGCGAGCGGTTTGACAAGGACGTCCCCACCGCCGACTTCAGCATTCAATTGGGCATCAGCGTACAGAATTATCAGAAGTGGCGCAGTGAAGAAATTGGCATCTCCGCCAAGAATTACACCCACAAGGCCCAGAAAGCGAAAGCCGCGTCGGAAGGGGACTCGCGGTTTACCGAGCGAGTCAACACGCAAGGAAAGCCCCAGGAGTCGTCGCGCATCCAGCGCAGCTTTTCAGAGTAGGTGGCGGTGCAGGCATTCCAGGCAGCAAATTGCCAAATCTGCCCCAGGTGATAGCCGGCACACGAATTTGCTATGATGCGTGTTCGTGTCCACTCTTCTAACCTCTTGTTGAAGTGAGGAGCCTAGCTGTGAAACCCAAGAAGCCGAGTGAAGTCCTGGCCATGTGCCGGGAGCATGGTGTGAAGGCGGTCGATTTGCGGTTCATGGATTTTCCCGGTCTGTGGCAGCATTTCACCATTCCGGTCACGAAGCTGGTCGAGGACGTGTTCGAAGAAGGGCTGGGTTTTGACGGTTCCAGCATTCGCGGTTGGCAGGCTATCAACGAGAGCGACATGCTCGTGGTGCCTCAGGCCGATACGGCTTTCCTCGATCCGTTCACCGTGTTGCCCACGATCGTGATGATCTGTAACATCCAGGATCCGATCACGCGCGAAGACTACAGCCGCGACCCGCGCAACGTGGCCCGCAAATCGGTCAACTACCTCAAGAGTACCGGCATCGCCGACACCTGCTTCATCGGCCCCGAAGCCGAGTTTTTCATCTTCGACGATGTGCGCTACGACCAGAAGCCCAATGAAGGGTACTACCACATCGACAGCAGCGAAGGGGAATGGAATCGCGGCAAGAACACCAAGGCCGCCGGCGAAGGCCCCAACCTGGGTTCCAAACTCCGCTATAAGGAAGGCTATTTCCCGGTCCCTCCGGCCGATCAGTTGATGGACATCCGCAATGAGATGATGCAGACGATGATCGACTGCGGACTCGACGTGGAAGCCCAGCACCATGAAGTGGCCACCGGCGGGCAGTCGGAAATTGACCTCCGGTTCCAGGATCTGGTGAGCATGGGTGACGCCATGCTGATGTACAAATACATCATCAAGAACGTCGCCAAGAAACATAACAAGACCGTGACGTTCATGCCCAAGCCGCTGTTCAGCGACAACGGGTCCGGCATGCACACGCACATCTCGTTGTGGAAAGGGGGCCAGCCGCTCTTCGCCGGCAGCGGTTACGCGGGCCTCAGCGACATGGCGCTCTATGCCATCGGCGGCCTGCTCAAGCACGCCCCCAGCATCCTGGCCTTCAGCAATCCGACGACCAATAGCTACAAGCGCCTGGTGCCAGGTTATGAAGCGCCGGTCAACCTGGCCTATTCGCAGCGCAATCGCTCGGCATCGTGCCGGATCCCGATGTACAGCCCCAGCCCTAAGGCCAAACGGGTGGAATTCCGCTGCCCGGACCCAAGCTGCAATCCATATTTGGCGTTCTCGGCAATCCTGATGGCTGCCCTGGACGGCATCCAGAACAAGATCCACCCTGGCGAGCCGCTGGACAAGGATATTTACGACCTAAGCCCCGAAGAGCTGGCCAACGTCCCCACCACGCCCGGCTCGTTAGACGAGGCGCTCGACGCCTTGCAGAAGAACCACGAGTTCTTGCTCAAGGGAGACGTGTTCACGAAAGACGTGATCGACACCTGGATTCATTACAAGCGAAAGAACGAAGCCGACGCAGTTCGCCTGCGTCCCCATCCGTATGAGTTCTGCTTGTACTATGACATTTAGGCCAGCGGGATTGTGGCGACAGAGATTTTGGCGAGCGGTCGGTGTGAGTGGCCGGCGGCAGCCGGCCGTTGGTGTTGTGCTTGCTCTCGATCGCCCGTTGCCTCCCCACAAAAGCGCCTATGACGCTGCTTGAAGCCATCGAATTGGTCAAAGCCCGGCCGCCAGCCGAGGTGACGGCTTTGGAATTGGCCAACCTTCGTGCATGTCTGGAGCAAAATCCGACGGCCCATACGGTGCTTGGCGGACGCGAAAAGTGCGATGCCTATATCGCCCAGGTGGAACTCGCTCTGAGTCGGCCTCCTGCTATCGCGGACGTCGTCACTCTTTCAGCGCTTCCCAGCGCTGAAGCCAAGCCCCAGTCCTGTCGCGGCGTCGAAGTGGCAATGATGGGATTGCTTGTGATACTCGCCATCGGCGGCTTCAGTTGGTACGCGCTCGATGGTTTCAAAATGTCGGCGACGCCCGTCGCGCCTATCACGCCTGTCGTGGCTGCGGTTGAAGTCGCAGCGCCACCTCCGAAAAAACCAGCCCCAACCCCTGTCCAGCCTCCGACCGTCAAGCCTCCTAAAAAGGTTGCGCTTGCGCCGCCTCCCAAAGCGGCCGACGACGAGCCGGACAAGTGGCAAGGCTGGACCATCAAGCCGACCGCCGGCGCGCTGGTAGCCCGCAAGTCGGACTGGGACGTGAGCGACCCGCGCAATCCGCGACCGCAGTTGTTCCTCGTCACCGGCGCACATGAAGTCAACCTGACCGCGCCGCACACCGTCACGCCTCAGCAGCAGTGGCTCGAGGTGCGCGTTTCGGCGCTGACGCCGGCCCCGGAGCGCGGGCAGATCGAACTGCGCGTCGAAGGCCAGCCGGCGGCCCGGTTCCCGATTCCTCCGTGGGACAGCGGGCACCGGTTCGCCATCCCGTTGACGCGTTGGCAAGGCAAACCAGTCAAGCTGGAACTGGTCCATCTGCCCCGTTCCAAAGAAGAGCAGATCCAATGGCGGGAGATTCGCTACATCGCGAGTCCTTCGCAAGTGGAGTGGACCGTCATCAAGCCTGTGACGGCCCAGAGCAGCGACGGCGCAACGCTGAAGATCGAACCGGATTCGGGCAATTCACGCGAGCAGGCCGCGAAACTCCACGGCCGGTATGTTCGGCTGGAGATGCCCGGCCCAAATCGGTCCATCGCTCTGGCTGAAGTGCAGGTGATGTCTGCCTCCAACAACGTGGCCGTTGGCAAAGCTGCCACCCAGTCGTCAACGCAGTACGAGGGTGCGCCGGCCACGAAGGCTGTCGATGGCAACAATTCAGGCCGCACGCGGCATCAATCACTGACCTTCACCAAATCGGAAAACGATCCCTGGTGGGAAGTCGATCTCGGCAGTGAGCTTCCCATCGAGGGCATTCACCTGTTCACTCGCAACTCGACGCCGCAGGCCCTGACCAATCATCGCATGGTGGTGCTCAACGCGGCGCGCACTGCCGTGTGGAAGTTCCAAAATCGAGATGTATCCAGTCGCGAGTTATCTTACGGGCCATTCATGTTGAATCAGGATCCGGTCGATTTCTCGGTCGCGGAGGCCAGCGGCAGCAACGATCCGGCGGCGATGGAGCATATCATCGGCACCATGTCGCCGACGACCGGCTGGTCGGGCGGCGGCTCCGGCACACCCGAGACGCTGGTGTTGACGCTGAAGCCGGGCCAGGAGCTGGCCAACAAGTTCGTGTCATTCCGCTTGCAACACCGCTCCCATAACGCCGGCCAAAACCTGGGCCGCTTCCGTCTCTCTCTGACGACCGACAAGCCGCCGATCGCCGCTGAAACGCCTGTGACCATTGTGCCGCTGCTAGGTCAGTAATTCATGTTGCATGGCGAGCGGGTTGAGGGCAGTTTCTTGATCCTCGCGCCACAGATTGGTAGCCTATCTGAATCAACCGCCGGTTCCGTCTACTATCCCGTAGTCTCCAGGGAGAAATCCCATGCGTCATGCCAATTCCCACGAGTTGTCTTTCAAGTTTCGCTACCTCAGCAATGGCCAGCCTGCGGGATTCACGGCTTGGCGCGGCGTGGCCACGCCGCAGGCGCTCACGTTGGGGGACGACACGATTACCTACGACCGGATTGTCGATCGGGCCGTAGTGGACGATCGATTGATTCTTGGCATAGCCAGTCCAGAAACATTGTCGGC
>JAIOPX010000072.1 GCA_021413705.1 Planctomycetota bacterium
CTTGGTCGGATCGAGCTGCGGTTCCTGCGGGAGATAGCCCACGCTAAATCCGTCGGTCAGCCGGGCCTCCCCTTCATATTCCTTGTCCAGGCCGGCCATGATCTTCAGCAAGGTGCTCTTGCCGGAGCCATTGCGACCCAGGACGCCGATCTTGGCGCCAGGGTAGAACGAGAGCCAAATATCCTTGAGCACTTCGCGCTTGCCGAACTTCTTAAAGAGTCCGGACATTTGATAAATGTATTGTTGAGCCATAGTGGGTGCGGCAGGGGCCGCATAGCGGAGGGTTTCGGGTGAGGGAAACCACCCATTATTCCGCGCCGTGCCCGCCAACGCTAGCCCGACACGCAGGCGAACCCTAACCCGACGCGCTAGCGAGGAAGCGGGCGAAGCCTGCACACAGAGGTCAATCACGGCAACAGGACGCCGCACTCCGGGCAGGTCGGGCTTGTCGCCGATACCGGTTTCCCGCAGCGTGGGCAGGCTGCGGAGCGAGGTGTAGCGGCAGATCGACTGGCTACGATGGCTATGACAACAATGGCGCCGACGAAGAAGAAGCAACCGCCTACCAAAATCAGTTCCGTAGTGCCGATGCCAAACATTGCCGGTCGTCCGGTTGAGAGTGCCAAAGGGGCGCGATCACGCCCAGTCCAGGTGCGTGGCCGTTTGCAGGCGGTGCTCAAAATCTCCCAGGAGTCCACCGATGACGTCCCAACCGTGGGGCCGGCGCAATTCGACGTCTCCCTGTTGATTGACCCGCACGACGCTCTCGCCATGCACGCCAGCGTCCTCCAACTCGTGCTGCTGGATCTCGCTAGGGTGAACGACTTGAAAGAGCGTGGCGCCCGAAAGCTCGATGAACTTCATGTTGGGATTCCTGGATCTAACATACCCGAACTTGCGAGAGTCGGACGCCGTAAAATGCGGAAGTCTCACGGCTTCGGCTGTATTGCTGGCTTGCATCATAGGCCAAGGACTTCGCCGAATCAAAGGGTCTGTCTAGCCCGGATCGCGAGCGAGCGTTTCACGATTTGTGGGGATACTCCCCTCGCTTGCGCGTCGGGCTAGTGTGATTTCACAATCGCTTTTGCACTGCCGCACACAGAGCCAGCATCTGCTCGACATCAAGCTGCTCAGCCCGTTGATCGGCCGCGAAGCCCAGTTCTTGGATCACTTCGTCCACCTGAGGCTTGCTGAGTCGATCCTTGTACGCACTCACCAGCACGCCACGCAGGAACTTGCGACGGTGCAGAAAGACGGAACGCACAAACTCATGGAACACGGGACGGTCGGGGATGCGGGCCCGCAGCGATTCATCCAGATCGAGCCTCACGATGGCCGATTCGACCTTCGGTCGCGGCCAGAAGACGCTCGGCGGCAGCAGCCGCACCAGTTCGATCCGGCACTGGCTCTGCACCCAGATGCTCAACGCGCCGTAGTCTTTGGTGCATGGCTTGGCGGCCATACGTTCGGCCAGTTCCTTCTGCACGGTGACCACCATCGACTGCGGCACATGCTCGGCGGAGAGCAGATTCGACATCACCGGAGTGGCCACGCTGTAAGGGAGATTGGCGACCAGCTTCAGCCGGCGATCTTCTCCTTCAGCCAACACCTTGCCGATGGTTTCCATCACTCGGGGATCGAATCGGTTCTTGTTGTGCAGCACGTCGAACGAGAGCATCGTGACGTTGGGGAAATCGACCAGTTCTTCCGAGGCCATCAGAAACAGCCGCTGGTCGATCTCGACGGTGATGACCGCGGCCACACGCGGAGCCATGAGCGAGGTCAGCGCCCCGGTGCCGGTTCCGACTTCCAGGACAACGTCGCGCGGGTCCAACTTGGCCGCCTCGACTAACATGCCCTGGAGGTTCATGTCGATCATGAAGTTCTGCCCATGCCGAGAGACCGGCTCAAAGCCGACTTCACGAAAGCGACGTGTCAAAAAAGAAATTGTTTGTCGGCTGGCCACGGAAAATGCTCGCTGTAGAATGGGCTTCCCAGCCCGTTCTTGAAATAACGCACGGCAGGGGTATGCGTTACATTATGCACGGGCAAGGAAACCCATGCTATGGTGGTGTTCATCCAACTCTCTCGTACCATTGAAGCGGCGGAGCAAGTTCCGTGCTGGCGAACTCCACATGAATGACACGTCGCCGGCTGGCGGCCTCCGCAATGGACGATGCGTGCAACAGGAGCGGACGCATGACTACCAGACCGCCAAGCGGAACGACACAGGTTACAGGAGAGACGCATTGCTGCCAATCCTCGACGGCGGAGCGGTCGAGTCGTCCGTGGCGGTGGGAGCCCGGCAAGACCCGTAGCGGACCATTTTTCGGCCCACAGTCGTCAAGATGAATCCTAACGGCCAACATGCCATCCAACACCTCAACAGGAGGCTGTACGTGAAGAACACCATCCTTGGTACTCCACGGGCCATAGCCTTGAAGTTCAGCCTGGTTAGCAACAGCTATCGTGTGATCTTGATGCCAGGCCACCTTCCAATTGGCCATTGGGGTTTTGTCGAACAGAATGGCTCTGACGGCAAATGCACCCGTCCCCAGCAACTCCGCCACAATCTTGCTAACCACCGGGTGCCGCGGCAGAGAACAGACCGACGGAGCGAGTCGAAACAAATTGCGCAGCCCTGCACGATCCGAGCCGGTGGCCGCGTCGACTTCAACTACCAGTGCATCGACTTCGGATTTCGTCAGCCCCTCGACGAGGGTTGCGAAACCCCTGGACAATACCTGATCGCAAATGGCACTGGACTCGCTCATGACCGACCATGAAGCCCGGCCTCGACATACTTCGCCAACAGGTCCGTCTCCAGATTCACTTGATCGCCCACTTTTAATCGGCCCAGAGTCGTGATGGCCAGGGTGTGCGGAATTAACTGCACGCTGAAGCGATCGGACTCCACCTCCACGAGCGTCAAGCTGACTCCATCCACCGCCACCGAGCCTTTGGATGCCATTTGAGTTCGTAGAGGTGCAGGCATTTGAATCCAGAAAGTAGACCAATCTTTCGCGTCGTCTCGCTGCACAAGGGTTCCGACAGCGTCCACATGGCCCGATACAAAATGCCCCCCCAGCCGATCGCCGACGCGGACCGCACGTTCCAGGTTGACGGTGTCTCCCATGGAAAACCGGCCGAGGATCGTTCGAGAAAGCGTCTCGGGGCCGGCGTCGAACTCAAGAGAACTCCCATTGATAGCGACGACAGTCAAGCAACAGCCGGAAATTGCCACGCTGTCGCCAAGCGAGACACCTTCAGCAATGTTGCCGGCCTGGATCGTCAATCGTCGCCCGGGCGGCCGTTCTTCAACGGACTGCACAACGCCGAGCGCTTCGATGATGCCGGTGAACATGGGGAAACCAACAGGGGGCTTACGCCCCCCGCTCGCCAAAAAAGACTTAAAACATCGGCTCGCTCTCTGTCCGCCGGGCATAAAGCCTATTCCAGAAGTACACGATTGGCGGGAAGAGGACATAAGCCACGGCCAGTATCGGCAACGCATAGCCTCCAATGGCCAGCACTGTAATCAAGGCAAATAGCAATCCCACGACATGCGCAAAACTGCGATGGCCGCGCAAAAATTGCGTCACTAGGTGCGGATAGGGGATGCGGGACACCATGAGCACCGAGACCATGAGCGTGAAGATCGGCAGGCCTCGTTGCACCCAGATGTCAATTTCCGCCTTGTGGTCCAATTCATTGGATTCCAACCGTAAGGTAAAAAACAACAGTGCAAAGCCGGCAATCGTGGCCGCGGCCGCGGGGGATGGCAGGCCGCTGAAATGCATGTGATCGTCCTTCTCGTCCGATTCGACATTGAAGCGGGCCAGACGCAAAGCCGCGCAGGCCGTATACGCGCCGGCAATCATCCACACCGCAGGTCGATAGCTGAACGCCACCGAGGGGCACATCTTCACCATCAAAAAAGCGGGGGCCACGCCAAATGTCACCAGGTCCGCCAGGCTGTCCAATTGAGCCCCAAAATCGGTGGTGTGATTGGCGAGCCTTGCCACATAGCCGTCGAAAGCGTCGAACACCATTGCAATAAAGATCAGCACAGCGCACAAAAACATATTGTGAACAGGATTGTGCGCGTCGAAGCTGGGCACCACATGATGGCGAAATTGAATCGTGTCTGCCGAGGGAGGCGCTTCGGTAACAGCTTGCGCTGGCAACACGCGCGAAGCCACGGTGATGGCGTAGAACCCGCAGAGCAAATTGCCCAACGTAAAGAGCGTCGGCAAAACTGTGACCGTCCGAATGCGTTTCATGGCGACCCCGATTGATAGCGGGCCATCACGGTGGCTCCGGCCTGGATCTTGTCGCCAGGGCGGACCTCGACCTTCAAATCGGCCGTGCGTGGCAAGATCAACTCCGTCCGCGACCCCAGCTTGATCATACCGAATTTCTCTCCTCCGGTCATCACCTGCCCTGGCCGAGCGGCACACACGATCCGCCGGGCAATCAGCCCCGCGATCTGTCGGACTACGATCCGCCGGTAGGGGGCTTCCGTCCCTTCCAGGGCAATCCACAAGCTCTCGTTCCGCTCGGCGCTCTCGGGATTCAAGGCATTGAGAAACAAGCCGGGATGATAGCGAAACTCGATCGCCCTGGCTGCGCACGGCGCGCGATTGATATGGACATTGAAGATCGACAGAAAGATGCCGATGCGCATCGCAGGGCCGCCGATGTATTCATCATGCGCCAGTTCCGTGACATCGACTACTTTGCCGTCGGCCGGTGCCACGATCATCCCCTCTCCTTCCGGCACGCGGCGCGTCGGATCGCGAAAGAAGTAGAACAGCCAGCCGAGAATAACCAGGGGAACGAGTCCTAGGAACCAGAGCCAAGGTGTGTGGGGTGCGAGAATGGCCGGCAATACAGTGAACACTGCCAGCGGCCAACCCATAATCTGCGTTTCAGCCAGCCCCCATCGGGCCAGCGGAATCCGCTCCCGCCAATGAAACGGGTCGTCGGCCGGCAACCAATACGCCGTGCAGCGATTCCAGCAGTATTTCAAATCGCGAGGATCGAGAATCTCATGGGGTGCGCCGACTGGCGAGCCATGCATCCGCTGGGCCATGTGGCGAACATAGCCACGGCGGAATCGCTTCAAATACCAACGTCGCAGCCGCCCCCAGGCCAGCTCAATGCTGTAACAAAAACCGCCGCCGGGCTGAACGCTGACCAGGTTGTCTGGAACGAAAGTTGGCCCCGCCTGCCGCGCGCGGCCTGGGGAGCAGCGAAAACTCCGAGCTTCTCAACAGGTTTAGAATCGCCTCGGTCGGAGTTATTGCCGTTGCGCATTGGTGCGAAATCACGCCCGGTCCACCAACACAGACAATCCCTTGAAGTCGATCACCAAGCGATGATCCTTCAGCATCTGCGTCCCGAGTAATATCTTATCGCCGTCAACAAATGTCGCGCTGGCTTCCACCAGATCGCCATCGAACGGGATGCTAACCAAGTAGACATCTTCCTCGATTCGCTGTCCGCCCCCAAGCAGTGATTTTACCCGACCAGCAAAACGAGGCTGAAGTATCGAGCGGAGGATGTTAGGCAGTTCCAAGTACCCATTGAAACCCGTGTCAACTACCGCGTCGAATATAATTCCTCCGATTTCCAGGGATACGACTGGAATAAGAGTCTTTGACACTCGCCCGGATATCAACGGTGGCTCCCTTTGCGCCAATATGTATCCGAGCCCACTCTCACGAACAACAGCGGCACAAACTCCTGTGACGCATCCATTTGATGCACGATATCTTGAATAGAGTCACCGAACCAGATGCGTCCGGTGGCGGGATCGATCCCCGCCGTTTGGCCGGTACGCTCCGACAAGTCGTGGCTTGCTTGATATTCGTGCCAGTATTGCTGGGCGGCCGTAGAATCGGCGTCGGTTAATTCGGAGATCGACATATCTGCAACTCCAGAGGGGAGGCACAACACTCTCCATTCTATCGGCTGGGACAGTGGAAATCCACACAACCTGCCTTTTGGTAGTGTCCTATTAGTGAGTTGGTCGGCAATGAGGGCCTGACTATTTAGCCTGCGGATAGCGGCGGAACTTACCTTTGAGCGCCGTCGCCCATTCCTCAACTAAGTTCATGCCAACCGGCTCAATTCTAACATTAACTAGCGACTCTTCTGACTCGGACCAGCCTACTGCGCCAACCACCCGACCATCCAAGATCACTTCCGCCGTATCCTCACGCGTTGGGTATGTCGTCTCAGTTTGGGTGAATGGGTTTATCCCCTGATATGGCGGGCGTCGCCTGAACTCTGGACGGCTGGCAACGAGGCGACACCATGCCTCCCTAGTGAAGCCAGCGCCCGTTGGATGAATCGCGCCCTCGATAAGCAAATAAAATCTCCTGGGGGAAACGGGTACAGATCGAGTTCTTGACGTCACCCAAACTCTTCAGGACGAATCCGCCCTGGGGGAGTCGGCATTTCTGGGCCGAACATTTAAGAATGCGGAAAAAGAAAGTGTAAGCCAAGAAGTCCCAAAAAACAAAGCGGAAACCCACACGAACAAACCCAAAACCATCTACGTGCCTGAAGCCCCGCAGTGGTAAGCAGCGACGGCCGAAAGTAAAGGTTGAATGGATTCCACCCCACTTCACGACCAAAGGCGCTCACTCCCTCTTTGCGTCCCAGAATCATTCGCCAAGCACAGTAGAAGTAGCCAAGCCAAAAAACAAACGCAGCGGTGCAGAGTGCCACTTGAGTTATCGTGATGACTTGTCGTGTTTCCATTGCGCGTGTCCGCCTAACGCTCGGTCTAATATTTCCCGCGGGACTTTTCCAGTTCGTTGAACTGTTTTTGAAAATCCGAGCTATCGGCCGGCGCGCCCGGACCCTGTTGCGGTCCCGCCAGCATGGGCGCAGTCAACGCAAAATTCCGGTCGAACTCCACCCGGTAGCCGTAGGTCACCATCCGCGCCGTGTCGCCGGCCGCGTGGGCCGGAACTTCCACGTCCCACCGCAAAATCCCCTTCGGCCGCTCCAGCCGCAGATACAGCTTATCGTCGCTGATCTTATCCTTCATCTCTCCCATCGTCACGCGGGCGTCGGTCGGCCGCTCGGAGTGCGGAAGCCGGTCGAACACGCGCACCGTGGCCCCCTTGTCTCCATAGTTCTCCAGTACCAGCCGATATTGCAAGTTCAATTCGCGGTTGCCCCCTTGCACCTGGTCGCTCTTGTCCGCCAGCTCGCGCCGGGCGCGTAACTGCGGTTCGGCCCCAAAGCCGACCACAAATTTCTGCCCTCGCGCCACAGTCGGTATCTCGCTTCGGCCGACGAACCGCCCGTCCAGGTAGACGGTGATCGGCCCTGCCAGCAGATCCTCGGGGCTGACGTTGGCCAGCGACGCTTCGCGGAAGACATAGGACGTCAGCAGCGGAGTGGCCACGTAGTAGAAATCGCTCGGCAGTTTGGCCTGCAGGATCCGCACCACCTGCTGGTCCGATCGGCTGGCCATGCTCACCGGGGTGTCGATCTTATAGCCGATGCTCGGCGCGCCTGGCTCCTCCTCCTGCAACATTCGCAGCACGTCCCGGCCCGCCGCCAGTTCCAAACACTGGATGTTGCCGGCCGCGACGTTCACATTCCAGGCGTCGCCCACATTCCCCTCCAGCGTTGTCTGCTGCTGAAGCTGACGGACCGCCGAGGACTTCGTGCTTTGGTAGCCCTGATAGCGACCAGCCACGTCGGGCAACAAGCCGTTGGGGGGCACGGCGCCTCTGCCCGCCGGCGCCAGCGCCACATGAAACGGCGCCAAGCCGGGGCGTGCGGCGCTTAAGGTTGGCGAAGCGGTGGAGAGCGTCAGGGCCACGTTGTCCCAGGCCTCGCCGCTCATCTGCTGGATCAGCGCGCTGTAGAGCATATCCACCTGGCCACGGTCGGCGCCGGAGCGCAGCGTGTAGGCGGGGGACCAACCGCAGCCTCCCACCAGATAGTTCAGCGCCACCGTTCCTTTGCCCGGCACTCGTCTCGCCAAAAACAGCACCGCCTCGCGCACGGTGCGCGTCGAGCCGCTGGTCAGTTCCTCACGTTTCCGCTCCAACAGCGCGAGTTGCTCCTGCAGCTCACGGGCTTCACGCGCCAGGGCCAATTGTCGGGTGGAGACATCGCCGCGCTGAGTGAACGAAAACTTGGTGATTTGTTCGAGCGCTTCGGCGTCGAGCACACCCTTGGCCAGGTCGGTCTTGGCCGTCGGCGCGATAAATGTCTCGAGTTGGTCGAGGTAGGCCGTCTGCCGCCCCGCCAGCTCGGTGTTTTTCTTATTGGCCAGGATTTTGTCCCCCGCTTCCTGAATCGCCTTTTCGATCTTCCGCACCTCCTCGCGCGGTTCCTCGCCGACCGCCCGGCCGCGAAACCGCACCGCCCGCACCTCGATCGCTTCGCTCCCTTCGGCATAGAGACTCTCGGGCAGCACCTGTTCCGGCAAGTCAGACACTACCACCTCCTGCGCCCCGGCCGCACCCTCCACGGCGACTTCCCTTGTCACCAGGGCCTGCCCTCGGTACAGCACCACCCGCGTCACCTTTCCCGGCGTGGCGGGCGGCTCGGCGGCCGCCGAGTGCGAGATGCCGTAGAGCGAGACGATTAACAAGCCTGCCCCCACGACGGCGTACGAATTACGAGACGTAACTTTCATGAGAGTGCCTCCCCAAAAGATCGAGTACACCAAGAATTGGCCTCGCCGCGAAGTTGCGGCGCGGCGTCTGGGGCAACGCCCCAGCCTACTAGACGGACGCCAAGTATTGGAGTTCCCGGGCAAGGGTCGGACCCGTGATGGGCGACACACCGTCCCAGGAAAACCAGACAGAGCACCGGCCCTCAGTTGTGGTACAGTACCCCGTGCGCCGCAGTTTAGAGTTTGGGAACAGTCGTTGCAAGTTTCTGGCTGTAACGAGGATGTAACAAGCCCTGGCGAAACGCGCAGTTTCAAATTCGTCAATACAGATCCATCAATTCAGAGCAACGAGACTTCTTCGCAGATACGAAAGGAAACCCTGGACGTTGATGTCGGCCAGCAACCCCTGCATCTTACGGCCGCTCCAACGGCAGCTGATCTTGATGGGCTAAAGTCGGCCCTGTTGTTTCAGCCATTCCAGATAATCGATGACACTTTGCAAATAGGCTCTCAAGGGTGTGTACTGATCGCCGTCCATGTTAGGATACTGCTGCACGGGCGCCAGAAACAGCAACTCCCTCCGCTTGGCGACTGCTTCCTTGAGCGCTGCAGTTTCCTTGGGATCGAGCAATTTGTCCGCTTCGGCCTCAGGCTTCGGCGGAGGTTCATTCAATGCGCCGGGTGGCTGGTCAGAGCCGAGGATTTCAAAGCCTATGTTTTTCTTTGGGTCGTAGCCACCCGCTTCAAACTTAATGCCATCCCTTTTGAATTGGTGGTTCGGCTGTAATTGTACTCCGTAGGCTTCAAACATCTTGATCGTGGCTTGCTTGGCGCGCACCGTGTCGAACACGCCGACATAGGAATTCCCGAAGGAAATTCGAATCACTGGTACAATCACGGCTGGATTGCCATCGACGACGTTTTCCTCGCGGGTTTTTGAATTTGCGAACCAATGGCCCGATGCTGCGGTTTCTTCGAGAGCCGCGTTAGCGATCTCAGCTGCTTTGGGGATTGAGCTAGTAAGCGGGGGTCCAACGGGAGGCTTGGCGGGCTCTTCCGCCTGCGCTCCGCTGACAAACAGTGAGCCTCCCAGAATGCCGGCAAACAATAGAGTGGAAGGCCCGAAGAGACTCTGGTTGGTCTCGCGAATCAGAACTTCCCAGTCTTCCACCTCAACGAAACTTGGATAACGTGGGTTGTAGTTCTTCTTCAGCGGGCTCACTTTGAGAGGTTTCATACCTTACTCCTCGCGGGTATTGACCAACAAATCTTCCAGGCTGTGAAGCAATTCATAATCGGGATTGTAATGCTTGTTGATGAACAGCGGTGTGCGGCGGCGATACAATCTGTGCGCGACGGCATCTGCAATTGGCGTCAGTATACGTTCGTGCTCGCACACGATCGGCGGCACGGCATGCAGAGTGCCGCTGCTGGCCAGGCTGACGCAAGCGCAGTGATGACTGCAACGCTTGGCAATCCCGCAATCGCCGCACGCGGGGTCTGCGCCGACACTACACGAAAAAAACTCTTCGCATTTCTTGAGGTCAATTCCTCTCGAGACATGGCCCACTGCGAACTCTGGACGCTCAACAAACTGAATGCAGGGAAAATATGTGCCGTCGGGTGCGACACTTAATTGATTGATTCCGATCCGGCAAACGGTGTCTTCCCCGTTGTCGGGGCGCGTGTGAGCCGCGATCTTGGAATCGAATGCCGACAAGTAGAAGTGGCGACCCGCTCGCGTTTCAGTCTCATAAAACGTCCCCAGTTTCTTATACTCTTTTTTCAGCAATCGCAAATCATGCGCAGTCCAGGGAGCCGTGTAATCGATCGCCGTGATAAGAATCCGCGATCCCCCTCCATAGAGCGCTGCAATCGAATCAGAAAGCCGCCCGACATTCCTCGGTGTGACGACGGAGTAGGTTGCAAAGGTAGTCGCCCGGCGGGCAAGTAGCTTCAGGGCTTGGCTGGCCGCGAAAAAGGAGCTGGCGCCGTCGATTCCTATCCGATCACGTTGTGCTTCTTCATCTCCGTCTATTGAGAGGGAAATGAAAATCGCGTGTGACTCGCAAAAAGTCAAGAACTCCTCATCCAGCAGGACGCCGTTGGTCGGAATCTTGAAGTTCACACTAATATTCGCAGCCGCCGCGCGTCGTTCTATCTCCGGCACAAGCTGGCAAATCATCTCTTTGCAAATCAGCGGCTCGCCGCCGAAGAAAGTCACGCCCAAATGATCATGTCCCAGGCCCAGCACCTGGTCGGTGGCTCGAACCGCTGTCTCAAGCGTCATCCGCGGAGTGGGGAAATCGGCGTAATAACAATAGCGGCAACGAAGGTTGCAGGCCTTGGTGACGTGATAGGTGAGTTGCATGGAGCCCTCCCCATGTTGTTCGAGCGAGAGACGGGATTTTCTTCCCGCAGGCAGGTGATTGTCGGGCTAGCAGCCGTCCCTGTCAAGCAAATGAGACGAATTGCTCCTGAGCCGCGTGCCCACCCTACAAATATTCGCTGCGATGCGCCACAATGGTACTCCATTTGAATTTAGTCACACCCGCTAACCCCCGCAGAGCACTATGAGCACGATAGCCGCGATCCATGGCCGACAGATTCTTGATAGCAGGGGAAATCCCACGGTCGAAGTGGAGGTCACGCTCGTCGATGGCTCCGCCGGCTCGGCCGCCGTACCCAGTGGGGCCAGCACTGGCGTCCACGAAGCCTGGGAACTGCGCGACGGCGACAAAGCCGTTTACCAGGGCAAGGGCGTCCTGAAGGCCGTGGAAAACATCAACACCGTGCTCGACGACGCGCTATGCGGCCTGGATGCACTCGATCAGGCAGGCATTGACGCCCGAATGATCGAACTCGATGGAACGCCCAACAAGAAGCATCTTGGCGCCAATGCGATCCTCGGTGTGTCGCTAGCAGTGGCCCATGCTGCGGCCGTCCATTGTGAGCTGCCACTCTATCGCTATCTGGGCGGTGTCGGCGCTCGGCTATTGCCGGCCCCGATGATGAACATCGTCAACGGCGGCCAACACGCCGATAACTCCGTGGATGTGCAAGAGTTTATGGTCATGCCGCTGGGTTTTGACAAGTTCAGTGATGCTTTGCGTTGCGGCGTGGAGATTTTTCACAACCTGAAAAGCGTGCTGAAGAAGCGGAAGCTCAATACGGCCGTGGGGGACGAAGGAGGCTTTGCACCCGACCTCGGCAGCAACGCGGAAGCCATGGACCTGATTCTCGAAGCGGTCGGCCAGGCAGGCTACAAGGCAGGCGAGCAGGTGTTCCTTGCTTTGGACGTAGCGGCCACCGAGTTTTATGACTCGAAGACGAAGAAGTACACGCTCGACGGAAAGTCGATCGAAGCGGGAGCCATGGTCGATCTCTTGGCTAGTTGGGTTGATAAGTATCCCATCTGCTCGATCGAAGATGGTTGCAGCGAGGACGACTTGGAAGGATGGAAGATGCTGACCGAGCGGCTCGGCAAGCGAGTCCAGCTCGTCGGCGACGATCTATTTGTCACCAACACCGAGCGTCTGGCCCGCGGCATCAAGGAGCATATCGCCAACAGCATTTTGATCAAGGTGAACCAGATCGGCACGCTCACCGAGACGATCGAGGCTATCCAAATGGCCCATCGTGCGGGCTATACCACCATCTCCAGTCATCGCAGCGGCGAGACGGAAGACGCCACCATCGCGGACCTGGCCGTGGCCATGTCCACCGGGCAGATCAAAACCGGCAGCGCCTCCCGCACCGACCGGTTGGCCAAGTACAATCAACTGCTGCGAATCGAGGAGCAACTGGGCGACCAGGCCCAATACGGCGGTCCACTGTTTCCCAAATTGAATCGCACGGGTAAGTAATAACCAAGACTGACGAATCCATGGATGCATTACCGGATTCGGATCGAACGAAGCAATCGGCATCCGGCCCGCTGGGAGGCCTGCACTTTCTGCTGATCTTCAGTGCCTTTGGCCTGCTGGCATTGGTGTTGATGGGACCAAAGTATCAGAAGCGGCAGGAAGACTTGGAACAGCAGTACAGCGGCATCCGCCAAATTCAGCAACAGGAGCAGCAGCGGAGAGTCGGGCGAAGCGAAGCGGTTGATCCCCGCTTTGAGCAGCCAACGCCTGCCTCCGATGGCAAGCAGACGCTGCTGATTTCGCTCCGTCCGCTGATGCTCACCGTGGCCGTCGTCATGCTCCTGGCTTGGGCAGGCCTCCAATGGCGAAGGATGCAGCGCACTAACGCGCCGGCAATCGCGTCAACCGACCCATCAACTGCTCATCGAGAGCCAACCCAGCCATGAGCGATTTTCTAGCGTGGTTCACCGACGATCCCACGCCCATCTTGATCGGCGGCGGGCTGGCCTTGGCGATTCTGGCGGCGATCGTTTACTTCACCGGCCGGGCGGCTTGGATGTTCGGCATGGGCATCGTGGTGGCCATCATGGGCCTGGCCTTGCTGACCGATTTTCTGATTGTCACCGATCGCGAATTGATCAATGAGGTGATCGCCGAGGGGGCCACAGCCTTGAAGAGTAATCAACTTGACAATGTCATGCGATTGGTTTCCCCCTCGGCGAATGAATTGCAAAGACTAGCGCGGGACACGATGCAATCTGTGAAATTCAAGGACGTGCGCGTCACCACCACACCCAAGATCGTTGTCAATCAACTAACTACCCCTAAAACGGCTATCGCCAGATTCGCGGCCGTGGCTGATGTGGGAACGACCTCGGGAACCTTCAAAGTACCGCGTCGCGTGGAAGTCCACTTCGAGTGGCAAAAGGATCGATGGCTGGTCTCTCATGCCGATTGGAGTTCAATCATTGGAGGAGACGGGAACGAAAATGAAATCCCGTGAGTTGGCATCGTTCGTTCAGGTTAGCCCTAAGCGCGAGCGAGCACCGTGTCTGCACAGGGTGCCATGCCCACGTTTGCCAACGGCCAATGATTGGCACAAGTTGGAAGCAACCGACGATTTCCAAGTTGCCGC
>JAIOPX010000387.1 GCA_021413705.1 Planctomycetota bacterium
CCAGGCCATCAACATCGGCTCGGGGTATCGGAACAAGATATTCCGGCAGATCGAAATCCCCGATTGAGCCGTCCATCACGAAACTAACGCCGTGCGACATTTCACCGGCTCCGGCGTCTTCAAGGGTGTCGTCACGGATCGCCGCCGGACGCTCCGCACCTGCGGCGGATATGCTCGCAGCCCTGGATGGCGTGTTCTTTTCGCTGAACAAGCAGGCGTTCGTGAATTACTACTATTTCGTGATCGCCGCCCTGTGGCTGGCGGTGGCCACGGACGACGTCTCACCCAACCGAGGACGCCAGCTTTAGCTGGTGCGCCAAATCGGCCAAGACCGACGCGGCACAGCGGACGATCGTATCTGTCCGCCACCAGATCACCGGCCCGGCCGGCGTGGCCGCGAAGGCGCGGGTGACGCGGATGTCGCGAAGCTGGTCAGAAGAACGGGGAATGGGCATGCGGGCAATATACGCGAAGACATCGAGCTTGCCGACCGGCAGGCCCGGCGGTATGTTGTCTCTTGGCTGCTCGGGGGCGATCTCCGAGCCAATTTGAACGGGATTTGATCGCCGATGGGGGTGTGCGGACGGGTCAAGGGAGCGCGGGCTCGCTAGGCGAATCTCGCAAAACTCCCCTCTCCCCCAACCCGTCACCCCCACAGTCCTAACCCATGACCTCAGGCAAACAATTTTCCTATCAACTTTATCATGTTGACAGACGTCGCAGTATCGGACACGACGGCCCTTGAACTTTCCATTATCATGCCCTGTTTGAATGAGGCAGATACTTTGGAGAGATGCATCGTCAAGGCCAAGAGATTTCTTCAGTCCAGCGAGATTGCCGGCGAGATTGTTATTGCCGACAATGGTTCAACTGACGGTTCGCAGGTGATTGCGCGCCGCTGCGGAGCAAGAGTGGTTAACGTGAAGTTGCGAGGATATGGGGCGGCTTTAGGCTGCGCATCGCTTGCCGCCCAAGGCAAGTACATTATTATGGGGGACTCCGACGACAGCTACGACTTTGTCAATTTGATGCCATTCGTCGAGCAACTTCGGAACGGATATGACTTGGTGATGGGCAACCGCTTTCTCGGCGGCATAAAAACGGGCGCGATGCCGTGGAAGAATCGTTACATCGGAAATCCCATCCTCACAACAATCGGCCGGATTTTATTCCGGTGTCCGGCAAAGGATTTCCACTGCGGGCTTAGGGGATTTTCGCATGACGCATTCATCCGCATGGATCTTCGCACAACAGGGATGGAGTTCGCCTCGGAAATGGTCATCAAATCCACCCTGCTGGGGCTGAAAATTGCGGAAGTGCCGACAACTTTGAGCCCCGATGGGCGTTCGCGTCCGCCGCACCTTCGCCCGTGGCGCGATGGTTGGCGCCATCTGCGATTCATGTTGCTGTTCAGCCCGCGGTGGCTGTTTCTCTACCCTGGTCTGCTACTGATGGCTATCGGGTTGCTGACGGGACTCTGGATATGGCCCCACCCCCGGCAAATTGGGTCGGTCGTTTTCGATGTGCATACCATGCTTTTTTCTGCCGCGGCCGCGTTGATTGGCTATCAGGCGGTTATTTTCGCATGTCTCTCTAAGATATTTGTCATAAACGAAGGGCTTTTGCCTGCGGATCCCAAGCTTAATCGACTCTTTTCCGTTCTGACGCTTGAGCGAGGCGTCATGCTGGGCATGCTGATTGTGCTGCTTGGTCTCTTCGGCGCTATCTGGGCTTTGGCTAACTGGAGCAATCGTTCATTTGGAACGTTAGATCCGCAGCGAACCCTGCGTTATGTCATTCCTTCGGTTTTCGCCCTCGTCATTGGAAGCCAGACGATTCTTTTCAGCTTGTTCTCCAGCGTGTTGGGTCTACATCTTCGAAAGTCAGAACCCCCGAAGGCTCCTTGATGCCAACCCCCCCCCACTGGCCGTCCTGAGCGAAACAAAGGATCACAGTTCGTTCAAGCCGGTCCCCGAAAGCGCACTGGTTCTTGGGCCTGACAAGGCGTGCAATGACCTCGAATCAGGGACGGCTATTCAGAACGGCTCTTCCCGCAACTCGCCCTTGCGCTTGAGGACGGCGATTCCTCCATCATTGGCAAGCACTTCGCTGTTT
Organism: Planctomycetota bacterium; assembly: GCA_021413705.1. Lineage (GTDB taxonomy): Bacteria > Planctomycetota > Planctomycetia > Pirellulales > UBA7805 > JAIOPX01. The sequence continues at coordinate 2,116 of JAIOPX010000387.1, forward strand.
CCGATGAGTCGCTGGACCATGTCCAGAAATGCCAGACAGCGCCAGCCGTTGGCGCGCTCCCGCCGCGCGTCGAGTCGAAGCCGCGACTCAAATTCCTGTCGGAGGCGCACGACCGGGCCGCGATATTCAATGATCAGGTATTGGCATTCGGGGAACCGGGCCCACGGTGTGGCAATGCCGGCCGGTTCGGCGTCCAGGATCAGGTTCCGCCGATAGTCCAGATGATAGGGGGCCATGACCCACACCATCACCGAGGCGCCCGGAGGGATTTTCTGTTGGGCGATGCGCAGCCTCGCGCTGACGTTGCCTCGCTGAACATCATCGCAGTAGGCCACTATTCCTTCTGCCGGCCGCTGCCTGAGCCACGCCAGGGTTGTCCCCGCGTTCCATGCCAGCCGCATGCGTTCGATCGCGCCGGGGAGGAAACACCCGACAACCACCAACCCCAAAAGCAGCGCCGGCACTCCGGCCAGCGACGGACGGTAGAGCTTTCCTGGCGCGCAGGCCCGATGCAACAGCGACAAGGCCAGCAATCCCGGCGCTCCCGCGATTAGGAACGGGATGGCATAGCGGAGGTGGGACCCATGGCCATAGCCCAGTGGCCCGAGCCACGGCACCAGAATCACATAGACGCCGGCAACAGTCGTCGCGGCTACCAGCAGAGGCACGAGCCGCTGACGACTGTCGAATCTACCCAGCGGCCGCCTCCACAGAAGCAAGCCCCATGCGCTAAGTAGTGCCACGCCGGCCAAGAGCGTATAGTGGGCATAGCTACCGCCATAGAAGAGCTGCGTAGGGTCTAACAAGTCAATCGTCTCCTTCGCAAAGGCTACGTGTGGCGGAGGGACTGGTGCGCCGCCCGACCCGGATGCAAGATAATGAGGCAGATGCAGCAGCAGCCATGGTGAGAGAAAGACGATCAAGCACCCCGCCGTCTTGCAGGCCCAGAGAAGCGACTGCTTCCAGCCTGCTCCTGCCATCAACACCCCAATCGTCAGCAATGGCCCATGCACTGCGGGGAAAATCGCGTTGGTGCTCTTTAGTGCCAGCATCGCCGCGTACGTGATTCCCAGGAGCATGGGCGAGGGCAGAGGGGGGGGGTTCCCTATTAGCACCGGCTCATCCCAGGCAGGGATGCTCAGGATGAAGACCGCCAGCGTCAGGGCACTCGTCAGATACAACGCCGACACGTTCACATACTGCGGGTTGATGGCAAATACCGCCATTAGGGCCACTACCGATGCGGGAAGCCCCCAAGACGCCCGCGGCACCATCGACATCACCAGCGTAAGGCACAGGAACAGGCCAAAGACCGCATCCACGCCATTGATGTACTCGAGGGGGAAGTGGTTGCTGACCACCCCGTGCAGAACGGCTTGTCCCCCGAGTGTCTCCATCCCTAACGCGCTAAGCGGACTGCCAAAAAGTGTGCCCGTTTCCAGCATCCTCACGGAGTGCCCGAAGTATTTCTCAAAATCATCGTGGTAGTTAAAAATCCGCGGCGGCAACTGCGTGATGATTGTAAAGCCGACAACAAAGGCGACAAGCGGCCAGAGGACCAAGTGCTGTAGCCGGGGAACGGAACTCAGCCAAGGACGATGCGTCACCTCGGAACTCGTGGCTATCCTGCGGCGGGGCAAAGTCCACAGAAGCAGACCGACAAGAAGGAACAGGTCTAAAGTCCACCCGAACGCGCAGCGGCAGAGATTTATCACCCCACCGTAGAAGACCAGCACGCCAAGCCCGAGTGACACACTCACAGGCCAGGGACCAGGCGTACGTCTTACCAAGCGTGCGACGAGGCGCCCCCACCCCAGCAGCGACCCCGAGGCCAGGAGGATCGCCACACTTCCGGCCAATAGTTTCAAAATAACAGAGATCATTTACCAGTTCGCCTGCTCGAAGAGTATCTTGGTACTTCGCCCCGGTCAACGGGAGTCGGAGGAGCCGAGGCAGGATGGCAGAGCAATCGCGAGAAGCCATTTGGGATTGCGGATTTTGGATTGGCCAGAGGATTCCAGGGCCGCGTTTTCAATCCAAGATCCGCTATCCAAAATCCCATTCGCGTCGCCGTAGCAGAGCTACTCGCAATCGCCCTGGGCAGGATGGTCACGTCTTCTGCGGGCTACCTCCTACTTCGTCAACTCGACGTTGAGGCTGATGAGCACTCCGCCGAACTGGAGGCCGCTGGTATCGGGAAACAGATCGAATTTCTCAAGGCGGCGAAGCTCCCGGAACCCCGTGACACCGGCAAAGTGCTGGATGAACTCGAACGTCAGGCCGACCTTGTGGAAGTCGTGTTGATCCATCTGGCCGCCGAACATCATCCGCATGATGTGGAAGCGCTGCTCGCCGTTCAGACTCTGGTGAAGAAAGAGCTGGCAGAGGACTTCCAGGTTCGGCACACTGATCAGCAGGAGACCTTCCGGCTTCAGCACGCGATGCGCCTCGCGCAGGGCCGTCGGCAGTTCCTCCTGATAACCAAGATGCTCATAGACGTGCGAGGCGTAAATCTCGGCAACCGACCCATCCGCAAATCGGCTCAGATCGGAACACGTGCCGATGTAGTCCACATGCTCGCCCGGCTGGACATTGAGAATCTTCCAACCCGCCTTCGGGTGAATTCCTCCAATATGAAGCCGGAACGGTTCGGCGGCATCCGGGGCGTTGACGGGGGAAGTCTGCATCAGGCCTTTCTACCGATGGTCAGGTTGTTCAACCTGCTGAAAGTCTACTGCCGCAGAGTCTCCCGGGCAATTCAGTCGCCGATCGAGTCGCCCAGCTTGGGGCGGGAAACTACGGGCGCGGCCCAGCTTTCCTGCACGGACAGGCTACGCGCGATTCGCCGCGCGGATTGCGTCGCGATTGCCGGCCCGGCACAATAATGCACGTGGGCAACACATCGGCAAGACAACTTCAACCGCTGGCCGAACAAGCCAGGCGTCCCGCTAGATTTCACTTCGCACTGGCTGCGCCGCTCTACTTCGCCGCTGTGATACTGGCCGTGTTCGGCAAGGGGTTATTTTTCGGCGATGGATGGATCTTCTCGGCCGTCCGCCATGACCTCAACCTGGCCTATGTCCCATTCCTGAAGTTTGGATTCGGTGAGCTGGCCAAGGGGAACCTGCCTTTGTGGAACCCTCACAGTCATTGCGGCATGCCGTTCGTGGGCA